>CAVBEH010000005.1:0-134487 GCA_963594605.1 Bacteroidaceae bacterium | reverse complement strand
AAAATTCTTTACTTTCTTCTATTTGAATATTTTCATTATTTTTCATAAATTTCAGTGTTTATATTTTATAGAACAATTTTTGAAATTTCCACATATAAAATGTCATAGCTGGAAATTTTCATAATTATAAGTAGATGAATTTTTGGAGGAATGTTGTTTCTGAATTGGAATATAAAGATATAGATAGAAAAGAACCCGCCCGAAAAGAAAATACAAGCAATTATTATATTGATGAACAAATTGAGTGATAATTGATTATGTCTATATTAGCCAATAAGTTATATTACAATCAGACGGCACGGGCGGAAAATACTTTTGGAACTTTCATTTTTTGACCCGTGCCAGCCGGTTTTGCGATAAATTACACAACTGCGAGTTTCGGAAAAACCGAAACTCGTTACAGTACTTTAATCTAAGATTACAGAACTGGCTTCATTGCTGTCATGTACTCGCGGAGCTTGCGGCCCACAACTTCAATCGGGTGGTTGCGAATTTCTGCGTTTACTTCGACGAGCTGTGTGTTGTTCACGCTTGTGTCCTTGAGGTCAAGTCCTTTTCCGATAACGTCCGTGTGGAGTTTCGGCATAAGGTCTTTCGCCATCATCGGAGCTGCAACGCGGCTGAACAGGTAGCATCCGTATTCCGCTGTGTCTGAAATTACGCGGTTCATCTCGTAGAGACGTTTGCGGTCAATCAGGTTTGCGATGAGCGGAACTTCGTGGAGCGACTCGTAGTAAGCTGACTCAGGCTTGATTCCAGCGTCAACCATTGTCTCGAATGCAAGCTCGCATCCTGCTTTTACCATTGCAACAAGCAAGATTCCCTTGTCGAAATATTCCTGCTCTGTGATTTCTTCTTTTGACTCTGGTGTTGACTCGAAAGCAAGTTTTCCAGTCTCTTCACGCCAAGTGAGCAAGTCGTGGTCTTTGTTTGCCCAGTCTTTCATCATTGTTGAAGAGAATTTTCCGCTGATGATGTCGTCCATGTGCTTCTGATAAAGCGGTGTCAAAAGTTTTTTGATTTCCTTTGAAAGCTCGTTTGCGCGGATTTTCGCAGGATTAGAAAGACGGTCCATCATGTTTGTGATTCCGCCCCATTTCAAAGCCTCGGAAATTACGTTCCAGCCGTGCATCAAAAGTTTTGTCGCGTATTCTGGAGCGATTCCCTCGTTTACCATTTTGTCGTAGCAAACGATTGTTCCAGCCTGCAACATTCCGCAGAGAATTGTCTGCTCGCCCATAAGGTCAGATTTTACTTCCGCAACGAATGAAGACTCGAGAACGCCGGCTTTGCTTCCGCCCATTCCGACTGCCAAAGCCTTTGCGTAAGCCCAGCCTTTTCCTTCTGGGTCGTTTACAGGGTGAACTGCGATAAGGTCAGGAACTCCGAATCCTCTCTGGAACTCGTGCCAAACTTCCGTTCCCGGTCCTTTCGGCGCGCACATTACAACTGTGATGTCCGGGCGAATCTGCATTCCCTCTTCAATCATATTGAATCCGTGAGAATACCACAAAGCCGAGCCTTTCTTCATTCTCTTCATGACTTCTGTGATAACGGCTGTGTGCTGCTTGTCCGGAGTAAGGTTTCCGACCAAATCAGCTGTCGGAATCAGTTCGTCGTAAGTTCCGACTTTGAATCCGTTTTCTGTCGCGTTTTTCCAAGACTGGCGTTTTTCAGCGATTGCGGCTTCGCGGAGCGCGTAAGAAACATCAAGTCCAGAGTCGCGCAAGCAAAGTCCCTGGTTCAAGCCCTGCGCGCCGCATCCGACGATTACGATTTTTTTGCCTTTGAGAGCGTTTACTCCGTCAGCGAATTCTTCTTTTGCCATTGAGCGGCAGTGTCCGAGCTGCAAGCGAGCCTCGCGCCACGGAATTGAATTGAAATAATTGTTTCCCATTTTTTTCTCCTGTTCTATTGGTCTTTTTTCGGGCGGTCCAGCGCTTCGCTTCGCTCGTGCCGTCGGGCTATCCGTGGTTCCGCGCTGGTCGCGCTCCATTGCTTCACTTCGTTCCGCAACAAGCCACTTCTATCCCTACCGCTTTTATGTCATTATTCTAAACCCTTATGTATGTTGCGTAAAGTGAAATATTTTAAAATCAGTTTTGCGATAAATTCATTTAGTTTATAATGTTTTCTATAAAATCACTTGGTAAAAATAGAATTTGTGTATATCTTTTTAAATACTTTAATACTTGGAGGTATTTTAGATGAAAAAGATTGTGTCGGCGATAGTGTCGGCCATGTTCTGTTTGGGAATGCTTTCCGCACTCGATATTTCGGTCGGTGCAAGAGGCAATGTGAATTTCGGTGTGGGGTCCAAAGCCTGCGGATATGATTCTGCTGATAAAAACAGCGGAAATGTGGGCGGTGGTTTCGGAATTTATGCTGATTTCGGACTTGTGAAGCTTGGAGGCGGAAAACTTGGGATTCAGCCGGAATTTGATGTGAATTTCAACAATGGCGCGGCCGTAAAATATACAGCTTCCTCAGGGATTTTGAATAATACCTCAACAGCAACCGAGGTGACCCGCAACGCATCGTCCATAGACATTCCTGTTATTGTCACATATAACATGAATCTGGCAAAATCCTGGAAATTCGGACTGGGTGCCGGATTTTTCGTGTCATTTCCTTTTGACGGAAAATGGACTTCAACTACCACGACAACTGTACTCGGAAATTCAACTACAGGTTCCTCCGACGGCACATACACCCTGAACGGTGCTAATTTCGGAATGGTTTTCGATGTAAATGCCGGCTACAAACTGGGACCAGGTTACATCGTGGCGGATTTGCGCTATATGTTTGACTTTGCGAACACAAAGAGTTTGTCCGACAACGGCGATTCGACAGACCTTTTCAGCCGGGGACTTCTGAATCTCGGTGCGGGATATGAACTGAAATTCTGACGTTCCGTCTTACCGGTGAAATTTTTTCTGCGGCACAAAGATAATCATCATCAGTGCCGCAAAGTATGGCATCACCAGTGGCAAGGCGGCGGGAATTTCCGGGAAAAAATTCTGGATGCCGGATGCCGCAGTATCCGCTATGCATATCACAAGAACAGATATTATTGTTCCGTAAGGATTTCTGTTGCCCAGGAAAACGGCGGCCAGCGCAGTCCAGCCGCGGCCGCTTGCTATGTTCGGCACAAAAGACGACACTCTGAGCGTCAGAAGGCAGCCGGCTGCAGCTCCGAAAAGGGCGCATATTGTCCAAGCCGCAGACCGGAATATTGCCGGATTTTTTCCCCTTGCGGCAAGGACATCAGGATCCGAACCGGTGATTCTGATGCATATTCCTGATTCCGTGTTTTTTAAAAAGACTATGGCCGCGGAAATAAAAATTCCGGTCATGACGACAGATATGATTTTTGTCATTGTGAGCGGAATTCCAAAGTCGGGCGATGTAAGGACACCTCTTGTCCCGAAGAATTTTACCGACAGAACCGACACCGCCGACTGGAAAAGGAGATTCATTCCCAATGCGGAGATGAATCTGTCAGCCTTTGTCTTCTCGATGATTCTTGAAATAATAAAAACCGTAGCTGCCGGAACTGTTACCGCAAGAATTCCACCGGCGACCATGGAACCGGTTTTGTTGCAGAACAGAAAGAACAGAAATCCGGAAAAGGTTATGAGTCCGTCAAGAAACAGGGCGAGAGCTCCTGCGTATTCGCTGAAAAGTGCGCCGGCCGCACTTAGCATCAGCGGACAAGCGCCAGAAAGAAGATCCAGAAAAATCATATTCCTCCACACAAATTAAATTTTAGCGCGAGGCGGCTTTTTCCGGTGCGCAACTGCCGGTATTGCTGTCATAATCAGCACAGCCGCCTGAATCAGTCCGCTCAGATCAAAATTCAGTCCGCTTGTCAGTACGGTTCTGTCGGCGGATGTGGTGAGCCATGAAAGTCCGGCCGAAACAGGAATTATCATCAGCGGATTTGATTTTGCGATTATTGCGCACGAGAGCGCGCTCCAGCCCATTCCTCCGTAAAATCCGGAATGGCATGTGAAATATGTTCCGCATACGGCAAAAAATCCTGCCGCTCCATGCAGCGCGCCGGAGATTAGTGCCGCAGGAACAAGAACCTGACATTGTCTTATTCCTGAATATTTTGAGAATTCCGGCGAGATTCCGTACAGACAGAGTTTTCTGCCGAATTCCGTCCTGTTCATGACAATAAATGATATTGCGCAAATTATGGCCAATGCCGGGGCGGATGTGTTCAGCGGTGACGGAGGCATAAGTTCCCTGAATCTGAATTTCTGGTGAATGAACGGTGTCGCAAGCAGATTTCCTGTGCTTCCCCGGAATGGACCTGCAATAAACGCGTCAATCACCGGAATAATTGCTGCGGACATGAGGAATGAGGTCAGAAGGAAATCCACGTTCCTGAATTTTTTGAGGAGCGCGGAAAGCATGGCTATGATTGCCGCCGCTGTCACCGCTCCTGTAAAGGAAATCAGCATGGCGGGTATTGCCGGCAGAAATTCCAGCCGGTTCAGAATTACAGCCGCCGTAAATCCGCCCAGATAAATCTGACCTTCGCCGCCCAGATTGAATTCTCCTGCTTTCGTGCAGAAGGCGGCGCCCGAAGCTGCCGTCATGTAGATACATGCCAGATTCAGCATTGAACCTAAGTAATATTTTGAGGTGAAAGTTCCTGTCAGAAATGAGATGAATCCGCCGGTCATTTTTCCGATTCCTCGCCGTCTGTCGAAAAGGGATATATTTTTCCGTCTGCAAGTGAATATTTTTTTCGGCATATTCCAACCGGAAAATCATCGGCCGCAAGAACAACAGCCGCGCAGCCTTCCGCCGCTGACTCCGAAAGTCTTGAGCATATTTTTCCGGCCGCCTGAATGTCGAGCCCCTGCAGCGGTTCGCACAGAATAAGAATCTGCGGTTTGAGGATTGTCTCCCGTTCAAGAATCAGCCGTTGAAGCATACCCCCGGAAAGAACTGCGCATTTTTCGTCCGGTCTGACGTTCACCTGCGCCTTTCCGATTATTTTTTCCGCAAAATCCCTGCGTCCGTCTTCTGTTTCAAATTGGAATTCTGATGTAAGAAGTTGGATTATGGAAAGTTCCGGATTTGATGCCCTGAAAATTCTGTCGGACGGAATTATTCCGATTCTGAATCCGGTTTTTTTTCTGAGGATATACGGGGTTAGAGGTTTCCGGGAAAGGTCGGCACTGAAAGTTGCCCTGTTTACGGAGCGCTGTGAGTTTTCCTCTGTCCGACAGTCGGCACTTCCAATCCTGATTTTTCCCTGCACCGGAAAATCCGCCATTCCCGTGATTATGTCTTCCAGTGTGCCGAGTCCGTTTTCCTGCAGCCCTGTGACCAGCGTTATTTCTCCCGAATGTGCCGACAGGTTTATTCCGAAAACCGCCGGTCTGTTTGGGGGGCGGGCAGAAATTCCTGTGAGCTCAAGGCATATCGCCGGATTTTTTGCGGTTTCTCCGGAATTTCGGCCGGTGTGTGCAGCCTCAGCATCGGTCGGGATTCCGGATTTCTCTTTTGGAGGCGGATTTCCCGTCAGAATATTTCTTATTACGGAAGGAACGGTTTTGCCGGCGGAAAATTCTGCCGCAATTTTGCCTTCGGCGAGTATTGTTATCGTATCGGCCGCCGAGACCGCCTCAGCTATGCTGTGTGTTATAATTATTATGTTCATGCCATGAGCCGCAAGGAATTTCAGTTTTTCATACAGGAAATTCCGCTGCGCCGTGTCAAGAAGCGCTGACGGTTCGTCCAGCAGCAGAATTCCGGGATTCGTCATCACTGCGCAGACAAGGGCTGTAAAAAATCTGGTGTCACCTCCGCAGTTTCTTATAAGTGCGGAAAGTTTTACTTCCGGCATCCATTCCTCGGCAAGCGCCGCCGCCTTTTTCCTGTTCATTTTCCAGGATTTGAATCCGGCTGCGAGGCGCAGGTTTTCTCCGACTGATATTGAATCTGCCAGAAGCGGACGCTGGTGAACGCAGCTGATTCCCGCAGCAAGCGCCTGTTCCGGCGATGAAAAACTGACTTCTATCCCGTCCAGAAGAATTTTTCCTTCCTGCGGAATTTTTTCTCCGTACATGACGGCAAGAGCGGTTGATTTTCCGGCACCGTTTTCTCCGAGCAGCGCATGAATTTGCCCGGCCCGGAAGCGGAAACTCACATTGTCAAGAACCGTCTTGCGGGGATATTTTACAGTCAGTTTTTCAATTGCCAGATCCATTTCTATTTTCCGACCGTGAACGTCCCGTTTTTTATGTTGTCCACCAGCTGCGCCATTTTTTTTCTGATTTCGGGCGGAACATTTTTTATGTAAGACTCATCGTCCTGAACAAATTCAATGAATCCGTCCGAAACTCCGACTGTCTCCGCTGTACCCCATTTTGTTCTGCCGGCAAGGAATTCTTCCGTCATTTTGGATGCCATCCTGTCCTGTCTCATGACCGTGCTGGATATTATGTTTTGCGGAGCTTTGCTGAATCCGTTGTCGTCGAACCAGGTGATGTATATGCCGGAATTTACTGCTGATGTCAGAACTCCTTGTGCCGCACCTCCGCATATCGGAAGAATCACATCGGTTCCGGTTTTTATCAGCGCGTCCGCAATTTCGGCGGCTTTTGCCGCGTCATACCAGTTTCCTACAATCCTGAATTCGGCCGTACTGCCGGGAACCGCGTCTTCTGCTCCTTTTTTGAAATACGGAAAAATTATGTTGTTCATGACCGGATATTCCTGCGCCGCTATCAGGGCGAGACGGTGTGACTCCGACATAAGTCCGCCGATGTAACCTGTCAGATAGGCCTGCTCGTACTGGTTGTAACTGACGGTTGCCACGGACTGGTTGCCGGAAAGTTCCGCATCCAGAAGAATGAATTTCTGGGACGGAAACCGCGTCGAAATCGGCTCTACAATTGCAGGAAGGGACGGATTTGACGATATTATCACGTCGTATTTGCCTTCAGCGGCAAGTGCCGTAAGTTTGTCGCTCCACTGCGCCTGATTTGTTCCCGCCTGGAAAATATGAACTGATGCGCCGGAATGATCTCCGTTTTTGCTGTTGAATTCGTCGGCGGCGCTCTTTACGCCTTCCGCAAGCATTGAATATACCGGACTGCCTTCAAGGATTCCTGGAATAAAGACTCCGATGGAGATGCCTTCTTCCTTTTTTGCGCTGCAGGAGCACAGCAGAACGGATGCGGCGATTATGGAAAGAATTTTACGCATTTGAAACCTCATTCTGTGGGAAAAAATTTTATATAAAACAAATATAATTTTATATAAAAATAATGTCAACAGGCAAAAAAAACGTGCGGCGCAAACCGGGAACCGCACGTTTTTGTGTTTTTATTTATGTGTCTTATGAGAAATAAGCCTTATGGAGAATTCTCACCGTGCGCTCCGCTTCGTTGTCATCGACAATCATGCTGATGTTCACCTTGCTTGCGCCCTGGCTTATCATCTGGACGTTTATTCCTTCCTCCGCAAGCGCCTCGAATCCGGCGGCAAGTATGGCACTTGAGTGGGCTGCGTCGCATATTATTGTGACTATCGCCTTTCCTCCGTGCATCCTGACTTCGGCCACATGACCAAGATCTTCAGCAAGTCCCGACAGATCGTTTTTGGAGTTGACCGTAAGCGAGACGGATACTTCGGAAGTTGCGATTACGTCTATGCTTATGTTCCATTTTAGAAACTGATTGAACACGTGGGCAAGAAATCCTGCCGCACCGAGCATTCTTGACGAGACAATGTCTATAAGCGTTATGTGCTTTACGGTTGTGATTGCGCATACGGGCGGAACTTTCCCGGAATGTTTTTCTACGATGATTGAGCCGGGACTGGAGATATTGTATGAATTCTTTACGCGGACCGGAGTTCCTGTTTTTCGGCACGGCACCATCGAACGCGGATGGAGAACCTGCGCGCCGAACATCGCCAGCTCCTGCGCCTCCTCGTAGGTGACTTCCGGAACCGGTTTTGCGTCCGGGCAGATTCTGGGATCGGTTGTCATTATTCCGTCAACATCTTTCCAGGTCTGAATTTCCCCGGCATCCATTGCGGCTCCGATTATCGTTGCCGTAAGGTCGCTTCCTCCGCGTCCTAGCGTCGTGATGTTGCCGTTCCTGTCTTTTGCGATGAATCCTGTGACTATCGGAACAGAATTTGAGGTTCCGTTTTTATATGAGTTCAGATGTGCCGGAATTGTATGCCACACATCATCAAGCAGTTCCGCCGCCATGAAGTTGCTGTCGCTGGTTATTCCGATGTCCCAGGCGTCAAAGAATGTGGCCGGAATTCCTTCTTTTTCAAGAAATGCGGACATGATTCTTACGGAAAGCCTTTCTCCGAACGAGACCAGATAGTCGCGCGTCTTTTTTGTAAGTTCGCGGAGCATGGAAATTCCTGTCAGAAGCTGCATCAGTTCAGAAAGGAGCAGCTCCACATTTCTGCCGTCAATTCCCAGAATTCTTACTGTTTCGCGGTGAAGGGCGGCGACATTTTCTATGTCAGCCTTTCCGTTTACCGCCTCGTCCGCCGCCTCAAGAAGAAAATCGGTTGTGTCGCCCATCGCTGAAAGCACTACAACCGGACGCTGTTCCCTGTACGCCTTTATGATTGAGGCGACATGTCTTATTCGTTCCGCATCGGCTACGGAGGAGCCGCCGAATTTCATG
Source organism: Bacteroidaceae bacterium (assembly GCA_963594605.1). Lineage (GTDB taxonomy): Bacteria > Spirochaetota > Spirochaetia > Treponematales > Treponemataceae > Treponema_D. The sequence goes on along the minus strand of CAVBEH010000005.1, from coordinate 125,803 downwards.
ACTATCATAGTTTTGTCCTTGGACGGAAGGGAAATCCGCCTGTTTTTAAAATATAATCGCTATTTTACAGTTATAGCTGCATAAAATCAACTTTTTGAGTTGGAATGTCGATTTTGCCGGCGCGCACGGTTATTGTGCCGTTCAGTTCCGTGCCGGCCGCACTGATTGTAGTCTGCATATCCAGCGATGGAATTATAAAGAGGCAGTCGTTTCCGCGTCTGTCGATGCAGACTGCCTCTCCGGTCCAGTCGGGATTCTGTATCAGATAGACAAGTTTCCAGTGTGTCTCGCTCAGTCTGGAAGCCTTTTTCGCCGCGACGGAAGCCGCATCACCTGCGGAAATGCGCTCAAGCATCTCGTCTTTTGTCATCAGCCTCTGTTTTTTTATGAATGCGCGCAGCTGCTGATGGGCGACAAGATCTCCGTAGCGGCGCAGAGGACTTGTCACCTGACTGTAGAATGAAAGTCCAAGTCCGCTGTGCGGTGCCGGTGTGATTCCGACGCTTCTCCGGCGCATACATTTTATCAGCGCGAACTGTCCTGCAAGGCCGTCCGGTATCTGTTCCGGCAATGAGGATGCTTCCTGGCTGACGTAAGGAAATGGAATCTGGTTTTTAAACGCAAATTTCGCCGCGCCTTCTCCGGCCAGCAGCATCATCTCGCAGATCATCTCGTTGGATTCGTAACGTTCATTCTCCTCTACGGAGACTTTTTTTGTGTTCCTGTCCACGCTGATATGGACTTCCGGCATTCTGATTGATATTGCGCCGCGTGATTTCCGCCGCTGCGCATTTTTACGGGCAATCTCAAAAAGAGGTTTCAGTTCCGCGGAATCTTTCATTTCGTCGGCCTGCCTGTAGGTGAGCCGTTTTACGGTAATCCGGGTTCTGATTACGGAACAGTCGTCAATCTGCCCGTCCTCCGCAAGTTTCAGCCTGAATGAGAGCGCCGAACTTTTTTCTTTCAGTCCCAGTGCATAGTCCGCAAGGCAGTTCTCACAGAGCATCCGGCTTGCTCCTTCAGGAATATAGAGCGTTGTGCCGCGGTTTCTGGCGGCAATATCGATCGTGCTGTCCGGATTTACGGATGATGCGGGATCCGCAATGTGAACCCAGAGATATTCTCCGTCAAAGGCGACGGCATCATCCGGATCGTCGGAATATTCGCTGTCAATCGCGTATGCGGTTCCGGGAATTTCCGTGCGTTCCTCCTCCGGCATGGAGCTTAGCCCTTCGCTTGCTGAGGAAAATGAAAATCCGAACCGTGATGGGTATGGGTTTTTCGTCATGTCCCAGATTCCCGTGTCAATCAGCAGCTGATGGGCTTTTTCCGGAGTCTGTGTGAAGCCGGCTTCCTGCATGGCCTTTGATTTTTCCGTTTTTCCGAGGGCAAGCGCTTCGATTTCGCCCATGAATTTTGAATCCTCAGGAAGAATTTTCTTTTCCTTGAGCCTCGATATGAATGAGGCGCGGATTTCCTCGGCGTGTGATTTTTCAAATTCCTTCTGTTTTATCGACTCAATCGCCTGCCGGTTTCTGGGAACAAAAAGAATCTTTCCGTTTTTGAAGGCGGCGGAATCAATGGAGAATTCTGCGGACGCAAGAAGCGAGGAGTAGACGAACCAGCTTTCGTCGGCCAGAAATTCTCCGCGGCACAATCCTGCCAGCTCCTCAAGCGGAATCGCCTGTTCCGCGGAGCCATCATCGGACATAAGGAGCTCGTAGGCTTCTGTCATCTGTCCGGAAAAATTTCCGTCCGAAAACGAAATCAGTTTTTCTATCGACGAAACAGGTCCTTTGTGCAGCGGAACAAAATCCTTCTCCCGGATTTTCTGTTCCGCCCATACCGCCTTTTTTCCGCCCGGACTTGCCGGAACCGAGCAGTATTTTATCACGAATTTTCCGTCTTCAATGCCGGTTATTACGGCCGGCTGATTTTTGTATATTACTGCGGAATTTTTTTCCAACTCAGTTTGCCTTTATGCTGTTTTTTACAATCACATCATGCGCCGAACCTTCGCGTATGCTTGCCGGAGAAAGCAGCGTGATTTTTGCCTTTTCCTGAAGTTCCGGAATTGTCACCGCACCGCAGTTGCACATCGTATGGATTACCTTGCTCGTGGTCGTCAGCACATTGTCGTGCAGACTTCCGGCATAAGGAACATAAGAGTCAACTCCTTCCTCAAAAGCCATTTTTTTTGCGCCGCCGAGGTCGTAACGCTGCCAGTTCCTTGCTCTGTTTGAACCTTCGCCCCAATACTCCTTTACGTAGTTTCCGTTTACGATGAGTTTGTTCGTCGGGGACTCATCAAAGCGGGCAAAGTAACGTCCGAGCATGACAAAATCGGCTCCCATTGCAAGGGCAAGGGTGATGTGATGGTCGTGCACGATTCCGCCGTCCGAACAGATGGGAATATAGACTCCTGTTTTTTTGTACCATTCATCGCGTGCCTTTGCGACTTCGATTGTCGCTGTAGCCTGACCGCGGCCGATTCCTTTCTGTTCGCGTGTTATGCAGATTGAACCGCCGCCGATTCCGATTTTTATGAAGTCCGCTCCGGCTTCCGCAAGAAAGTTGAATCCTTCCGCATCAACAACGTTTCCTGCTCCGACTTTCACGTTTTCTCCGAAATTCTCATGAATGTCTTTGAGCGCGCGTCTCTGCCATTCCGTAAATCCTTCCGAAGAGTCAAGGCAGAGAATGTCAGCGCCTGCCGCAAGCAGTTTCGGAACGCGCTCCATGTAGTCCCGTGTGTTTATTCCGGCGCCTACAATGTAGCGTTTCTGCGCATCGAGCAGCTCCAGCGGATGCTCCTCATGGCTGGCATAATCCTTGCGGAAAACCAGATATTGTAGGTTTCCGTTTTTGTCCACCACAGGAAGCTGATTTATCTTATGTTCCCAGATAAGGTCGTTCGCCTCGCTGAGCGTTATTCCTGAGTCCGCTTTTATCAGTTCGGCAAGTGGCGTCATGTATTCCGAGACCTTCGCTTCCGGCCGGCAGTGCGACATGCGGAAATCGCGTTCGGTTATGATTCCGACGAGTTTACCGTTGGATGTTCCGTCTTCCGTTACGGCGACGGTGGAATGTCCTGTCTGTGCGATTTTTGCCACAAGTTCTGAAAGTGTCTGTGTCGGCATGATGTTTGTGTCGGAAGTGACAAATCCGGCTTTGTATGATTTTACGTGGGAAATCATCGTCGCCTGATCATCAATTGTCTGGGAGCCGTAGATGAATGAGATTCCGCCTTCCTTTGCCAGCGCCACGGCGAGCGTATCGTTGGATACGGACTGCATTATTGCGGAAGTCATGGGGATGTTCATGGTGAGGGGGCAGTTTTCTCCGCCTTTCTTGTTGAATTTTACCACCGGTGTTTTGAGCGACACATTTGCCGGAATGCAGTCAGCTGATGTGTAACCTGGAATCAGCAGATATTCATCGAATGTGTGGGAAGGTTCCTCAAAAAAGTAAGCCATTTACGAACTCCTGTATATGAAAATTTGAATGCAATGGAAAAGATTAATGGATAATTATAATGAAACGCCGGAATAAACACAATAACAATTATTCTCCGGTCAGAAATCCTGATTCGGTACATACGTGCCGGACGTTCATGTCTGATTTTTCCGTTGGAATTGAGTCCGAAATCTGGATGTCAAAACAGACTCCGACCGTAAGAATTTCTTCCGGGGCGGAATTTCTGCCGTAAAGTTCTCTGAGGAATCTGTCGTAGAATCCTTTTCCCCGGCCGAGCCTTTTGCCGGCGGCGGAGAATGTGCGTCCCGGCACAAGTACAAGAATTCCGCCGCCGCGGTTTTCGCATTTGAATTCCTCAAGTTTTTCTGACGGTTCAAGAATTCCGAAACTTCCGCATTCCGTCTGCCGGTCAAGGTCATCAATGTAGAAGAAATTCATCAGATTTGTGCCGGGAACAATCCTTGGAAGCGCAGTCCTTTTTCCGTCTGCTGCGGCCGCTCTGATCAGCGGAGAAATATCCGGTTCGTCAAAAAGCGGCATATAAGCCAGAATTGTCCGCGAATTTTTGAATTCCGGTGAATTAATAATGTGACCGCAGATTTTTTCCGAGGCGGATTCCGCTTCTCCTGTTTTTATGAATTGCCGTATTTTTTCAGCTGTGATTTTGCGGAGTTCCTGTTTTGTCATTTCTTTATTCTTTTTTTCCGGAGTTTCACCGGACGGAATGAATCCGCGGAATTCCGGTTAAAATAAAAAAGTCCGGAAAAACCGGACTTTAGCGGCTGCTGCAGGTTTTGAACCTGCGACACATGGATTAACAGTCCATTGCTCTACCAGCTGAGCTAAGCAACCATCAGTTCATTTCTGAACGTGAGTAATAGAATATTGAAAAATCATTTTTATGTCAATATCTGCGGTATGAATAAAATCAAATTTTGCCGGACAAAGCGTTCTGCGGCGAGGATTATGTTCAGAAATATCCCCGATTTTTTGTGTGCGGGCGATATTCTAAAATGTCAGCACAATCAGGAGGTTTCTGATGCTGTTGGATAAAATTAAATTCTGTGCCATAAGGTTTTTTGCGGTCGCTGTGATTTTTTCCGGATTTGCGGTCCGGCTTTCTGCTCTTCCTGCGAAAAAATATGTCACTCAGAATGATGACGGAAGTATTTCAGTTTTTAACATTGACGATGACAAGGTTTCCGTAAAATATAATCAGAAGGTTGACGGCTTCAGGAATGTGACGGTGATTTACGGCGACAAGGTGAAAAAACAGAATCCTGTCACCGTTGATTTGTCGGATTTTGGAGGAAAGGAAATTCTTGTGAATTTTTCCTGCGAGATGAAAATCGAGGATTCCACCGGCGCGGAAAATGATATTATATGGATGATAAATGAAGTCAGCGCGGATTTTCCTAAGCTTTCCGAGGAGAAATTCAAGTCAGGCGAATGGAAGAAAATTTCCGGCTCGGCTATGCTTTCGCTTTCCGAGAAAAAGCAGTTCTATCTAAGTTCCTTCGGGCTTGCCAAGGAGAATCTTGTTTTTTATATAAAGAATTTTGAAATGAAAATTGAAGGCGACAATCTTACGGGAAAAACGGTTGAGCTCAAAAAATGGCTCGAAGTTCCGTCTCTGCGTCAGGCATACAGCCCTTATTTTGATTACTTCGGACTTGCGGTTGAGTACAATGAGTTCAATTCTCCGGCCGTCATGGAAGGTCTGAAATATCACGCCGGTTCGGTGACCATGGGTAATGATTTGAAGCCAGACTTCCTTTTCAACTGGAAAAAGCCTTTGTCATCTGCGCTGGAGGATTTTGTCGCGGAGGACGGAAAAACCTACAAAGTTCCAAAAGGAATGCCGGATTTCAAGAATCTTCCGATGATTCTGGAGCTTGCTAAGGACAACGGTCTGAAAATCCGCGGTCATGTGCTTGTTTGGCATGAGCAGACTCCAGCCTGGTTCTTCAATGAAAACTATAAGTCAGGAGCAAAAGCTGTTCTTACTGACCGCGACACGATGAATGCCAGGCTTGAGTGGTACATAAAATCCGTCCTTGAGTATGTCCGTGACTGGGAAATCCGGAAAAACGGCGGCGGGCACATTATTACCGTCTGGGATGTGGTGAATGAGGCCTGTGCCGACAATGCGACCGAGACGCGCTGGCTCCGGGAGAACAGTTCCTGGTTCAAAATTTTCGGAGATGAGTCTTATATTGTGAACGCGTTCCGTTATGCGAACAGATATGCTCCTGCGGATGTCCTTCTTGCTTACAATGACTACGGATGCTACGGCGGCTCCAATCTTTCAACCGGAGGAAAGACAAATGCCGTTCTGCGTGTTATTGATGCGGTTCAGGCTGCGCTTGATGCTAGACTTGATGTTGTGGGTATGCAGTCTCATGTGGGAATAAATTATCCTGCCGTCACCGGAACAGACAGCTACGAGACTGCGCTTAGAAAATTTCTTGCAAAGGGAGTGGATGTCCAGGTGACCGAACTTGACATAGCCAATGGAGACAGGCCGTATAATTCAATCGCACTTAGAGAAAAATACCGCGAATATTTTGATATGTTCCTGCGCAACCGCAAGACCGGAAATCAGAACGGAATTTCTGGTGTCACAATCTGGGGACTCCGCGATGAGACTACCTGGCTGAATTCTCAGAAACAATACAAGGGAAAGCCGCAGTTTCCGCTGCTTTTTCAGGGTGAGGACTACAGGTGCAAACCGGCGTTTTTCGGTGTTCTCGATGCGGCTCAGAATATGACGGACAGAGACACTGTGAAATAGAATTTTGTTTGCGGCGGAATGTTGCCGACATCATCTTTTTTCCTTATACTGACTGTATGTCCTACGAAGTTACAGCTACAAGAAGACGCCCGCAGCATTTTGATGACCTTATCGGTCAGGAATTTGTTGCGGAGACGTTAAAAAATTCAATAAAGTCAGGAAAAATTGCCCATGCGTATCTTTTTTCAGGACCGCGCGGCTGCGGAAAAACTTCGACCGCCCGTATTCTTGCAAAGGCGCTCAACTGTCAGAACGGGCCGACCGACTGTCCGTGCGGCGAATGTTCAAACTGCCGCGAAATCACCAAAGGCTCAAGCCTTGATGTGATAGAAATAGACGGTGCTTCCAATACGAGCGTGGAGAATATCAGGCAGATAAAGGATGAGGTTCTTTTTCCGCCGAACAGTTGCCGCTACAAAATATATATAATCGATGAAGTCCACATGCTTTCTACAAGCGCATTCAACGCCCTGCTCAAAACAATAGAGGAACCGCCGCCGTATGTGATTTTTATTTTTGCGACTACGGAGCTCCAGAAAGTTCCTGCGACAATAAAAAGCCGCTGTCAGCAGTTCAACTTCAGGCTTGTCGCTGTGGAAAAGATAAAGGAATGTCTGGCGCAGGCGGCTTCGGAGCTTGGAATTCTTGCCGATGATGAGGCTCTTTTCTGGATTGCACGGGAATCCACAGGTTCGATGCGAGACGCCTATACGCTTTTTGATCAGGTTGTCGCATTCAGCGACGGGCATATCACATACGAGGGAATCCGTGACAAGCTCGGACTTGTCGGAGTTGACCGTCTGAATTCGCTTTTTGATGAATGTGCCGCCGGAAATACGGACAAAGTGATTCTCCTTGCGGACAGCTTTTTGCAGGGCGGAATTTCCATAGAACAGTTTGTCTCCAATTGCGCCGACTATCTGCGCAGTCTTATGCTGATAAAAAGCGGTGTCACCAGAGAGGCGCTGCTTGGAAATCTGCCTGAGCGTTACAGCAGGAATGTTCTTGCCGCATGGAATTCCGTTCAGATTGAGCGCGCGCTGTCTCTTTTTCTTCAGCTTTACCGCGACATACGGTATTCGCTTTCGCCCCGTTATGAGCTTGAGCTTGCCTTTTCCAGACTGTGCTGGCTTTCGGAATATGTGTCTCAGGCCGAGGTGAAAAAAGCCGTTGATGCGGCTCATAATCTGCTTGTGGGAACCGGAGAAAATGCCTCTTCCGGTGTAAAAAATGAGGCGCCTGTTTCTGCATCCGCTGCCGTGCCGGAAAGGAATTCTTCCGATGTGCAGAATTCAACCGGAACAGAAAATTCCGCCGCGCCTGCGGGAATTCCTCCGGGGCTTCCTCAGTTTTCGATGCTTTCCGAACTGAACAGGAACGGAGACAGCGCTTCGGGAGTTGAACCAAGCCCTTTTCATGAAGGCGGACCACTGCCGCCGGAAAAATCAGTGGTGCAGGGACTGGTCCGTGCTGCCGGCGTGGAATTTGAAGATGCCGCCGCGCAGGATTCTTCCGCTGATGACGGTTGGGCTGATGCTGAAGTTCCTCCCGACGGTGATTATCCTGACCCGGATGTTTACGCGGAGCTTCCCGATAATGTGGGGTCACCCGGTGGGGAAGGGGACACGGCCTTGCAGCTTGAGGAATTCATCATGACTGCCGACGGCAGGAAAATATCTGTCGCGCAGCTGCGCGGTTCGGTTACGGCCGGACTTTCGCTTAACGACGGATTCACCGCGTCGGCTTTGGACAAGACATCCAGATGGACGGTGGAAGGTGATTCGGTTTCAACGGAACTGACTTCATCTTATGAATTCTCACTGCTCCAGAAGAAAATTCCGGTTGTAAGCGCGGAAATTTCAAAAATATGCGGCCGTCCCATGTCGTTCAGCGTGTCGCTTGCGGCCGATAAAGCAGCTGCCGGAACGGAGAAAACTGTTCAGATTCCGCCGCAGGTTCAGCTTCTGTGCAACGTGTTCAAGGGTACGATTGTCAGCGGCCGGAGATGATGCCGTGTGTTTAAGGATTTGTTCTTGCGGAGGCACATATTCCGGACGGTTGTGACGGGATTTTTCATCTTTGGATTAGGTTTTTATTCATAAGTTTGCGTTGCGAACTTCATTATCAACTGCCCATTTTCATTTCATTGCGAATGGGCATAAAAAGTCAAATCGAAAATTGAAATTTTCCCATTGACTTTTTATGGGGGTTATTTATGGCAAATAAATTTGAAATCGGACAGCCTGTTGAGACTTCCGTGGTCGCAGTTACGGACACAACCGTTTTTCTTGATCTGAACGCGAAGAGCGAGGGTGTTCTTGACCGTGCTGAACTTGCCGATGAGAACGGAAATGTCAGCGTGAAGGAAGGAGACCGGATAAAGGTTTTCTTTGCCGGCGAGGTGAACGGAGAAATGCGGTTCACGACGAAAATTTCCGGAGGAAAAGCTGACAGAACGATGATAGAAAACGCCTGGAAAAACGGAATTCCTGTTGAAGGCCATGTGGAATCCGAGATAAAAGGCGGATTCGAGGTGAAAATCGGCGGTATCCGCGCATTCTGTCCTTATTCCCAGATGGGATTCAGAAAAAAAGAGGAGCCGGCCTTTTATGTCGGAAAGAATCTGACTTTTATCATCCAGGAATACAGGGAAAACGGCAGAAACATTCTTGTGTCAAACCGTGCCGTCGGCGAGAACGAATACAATGCGCATCTTGCAAAACTTGCCGCCGAAATAACAGAAGGTTCGGTTGTTGCCGGAAAGGTCGAGTCAATCCAGAAATTCGGCGCATTCGTTGATGTCCAGGGCTTCCGTGCTCTGCTTCCCGCATCAGAGCTTTCTTTTGGTCATGTTGATGATGTCGCATCGGTTGTGAGTGGGGGGCAGGAGCTTAACCTCAAGGTGATAAAGACGGACTGGAAGAACGGACGTGTCACCCTGAGCCTTAAGGCGATGTTGGAGAATCCGTGGGAAACCGCCGCAGAGAATTTTCCGGCAGGAACGAAAGTGGACGGAACCGTCAGTAGAATCGCTGATTTCGGGCTTTTCGTGAATCTTGCGCCGGGAATTGACGGGCTTCTGCATGTTTCGGAACTTGGCGGGCTGAACAGGAACTCCAACCTAAGAAAAATCTATGCACCCGGACAGAAAATTTCTGTGGTCGTCAAAGATGTGAACAGCGGCGAGAAGCGGATTTCCCTGAAACCCGCCTCGTCAGCAGAGCAGGATGACACGGCGGAGGCATATCTGTCAACACAGAAAAATGACGGAGAGACATACAGTCCGTTTGCCGCACTTCTGAAGAAAAAATAGACCTGATTTGAACAAGAACCACCGGAAAAGACATGAGTTTCCGGTGGTTTTATGCATTTAACCTGAATGTCAAGTTTTGATAAAAGCAGATTCAGGTTGTGCTTGCTTGTTGTTTAGAAAACTACAAACCTTATCGACGATAGAAGCAGAGGTAAGATAATGACAAGAAAGTTTAATATTCTATGTAGCAGAAATTTGTGGTTTTGAACTTGATACAAACACACGAGAGAGAAAAGCTGCAAGACTTCCAAATGCCGCTGTTCCATTCAGTTATCTGACATATTCACACGAGAATTCTCCTGTTCTTCCAATTTATGAAAGAAGTGCAGGAATTGATGAGATGACGAAAGAATGCTATAAGAATGTGTTTGCGGAAAAAGATCTCGTTGAAATTGTTGGTAAAATTTTGATGAAACAAGATTATTCCGAAGTCTGCAACAGAATCGAAGAGAAAGTTTTGGAGTTCGTAAAAGTTCGTTCCGCGGAGCTTAAGAAAAATAGTTTTTACTCTGCCGATTGGCAAAATGCCTATGATGCCTTGAAAAACAATAGTCATTTTCTTGATTTTGTGGAAAAATCGGTTGCGATAAAGTACAAAAAGAAAATTGCGAATAAAACCATTGCGACCGAAACAGCCAGAAAATTCATTTCTCTTACCTGTGAATATGCAATAGGGATTTCGTCGTCTGACTTGCCTTTTTGTTTGATTCCAAAAGAAAACAAAGAAAAATTCTTATCTGAAATCAAAACACTCTATCCTAATCTCACAAAGGAATTTAAAGATTGGCTTACAAATTCAGAACGACCTGTAATTGTTCTTTTGAACGGTTTTAAGCATGGCGGAGACGATGCCCGACCAGACCGAGGACTTGCACCTTTTGCCCGAATGCTTACAGGAAAAGAAGCTGACATTCTGACATTTGTTTATGGGCCTTCATATAAAGCAAACTGGAAAATCATGGAAGAAAATCCTCGCAAACTTGGCGAGAAGAACGAGATTTGGGAAGCAATTTTCTCGGCTTCAGATGCAGTCATTGCCGATTCTGCAACATCTGAGATGGAAAAAATTTCTTTTGTAAAATCAGAATTCAGCAAGCAAACTCCAAAACAAGTAATCTATGAAACATTAAAGCCTTCTCCATTAAAAATCGGAGAAAATGATGTTGATACTATTCTGCATACAATCTTTACGCAGTTAAAATCACCAGAGATAAAAATCTTTGAGGGAATGTGCAACCCTCCTGGCGGCGACTGGAGCGGAATTTCTGTTCTTTCAAATATGTTTGAATACCGCTGGCTCTCGCTTCCGCGCGTAAGCCATTCGGGAGCCAAAAGACCAGACCATGTTTTTGAAATCACAGGAATTGAAACAAAACCCATTATTCTTTCTGTGGAATCTAAAGAAACCGCCCATGCACTCGAAAAAAGTATAGGCGAAAATTTGAACCGTTATCTTACAGCTTGAAAAGCTTTCGTTAGTTATAGTTTAAGTAAATGGATTCAGTCACTTCTTCCTGCTTTGAGTTCAAAATTTTGCTCACGGCAGAGTTTCCGTTTGAGAGCGAAAGTTTTCGTTTATAAAGTTCTTTAGGCATATCGGAAAAATAATTCGTTCCTGCTCGTGAGCCGTCAAAAGACAAAGCCCAAGAAATATTTCTTGAATTCAATTTGTCCAGTTCTGAAAAAAAATTCTGCAAATCCAAATTTTTTATATAACGGTTGTGGCTGTCGGCATAAGGCGGATCGAAATATACAAAATCCCCCTCTTTTGCCTGTGCTAAAGTTTCTTCGTAACTCTGACACTCAAAATCAACACCTTTGATTCTTTCGTGCCAAATCCGCACATTCTTTGCGAACATTTCAGGTTTCATTCCCTGTCTTGAAAGATGGAAAGAATTATTGAATTCTCCTTCTCCGTTGAAACGCACGATACCATTTACGCATGTTCGCATTATAAAATTCAAATCAAGCGGATTGTGAGTTTTATTGAAACGAGAACGGCAATCGTAAAAAACTTTTGGCAAGCCGGCAGCATTTTTTATATGATTCAACTTCATTAATGATTTCAATGTTCTGTAACTGTAAGATAAAATTTATGATTCCGATGTTGTGATAAGTTCCGTGAACCCAAAAAGAACCTGTCGGCTTCACAAGTCTTTTTACCTCGCTAATCCAAGCTGAACAGAAATTGAAATATTCGATAAGGGGCATATTATCCCAATTTTCCATTACTTTACACCAGTTTCCACCGAAGCCAGCGAGTTTTTCTGAGTTATCCCATGACCAGTTTCCGCCAGAGCTGAGATTATAAGGTGGGGCAATTATTGCGACATCAAATGAGTTTGAAGGAAGTTTTTTCATTTCCTCAATGCAATTGCCCTTTATGATTGTGTCAATTGGGAAAGGATTTTCTAATTCAAGTTCAAGGGCATCAGTCATTTTGTCCCCCTTTCTGTAACAGTGAAAGGAACTTGTCCAGTTCTTCCTTGTCGTACATTCTGTAGCCGTTTAGCGGATTTCGGACGGCTTGGAGTTTTCCTGCCTTATCCCAGTTTCTAAGTGTCAAAGGTGTTACGCCTATATATTCTGCGGCTTGTGCTATTGTCATAAGATTCTGTAAATTCTTCATAAACATTAATAAACCTTGATAAAATATATCGTAAAGAATTAAAATTGGTCAATTATTCTCCAGAAAAGTCGCCAGCTGTGACTGGCGGTCTGGCAAAATTTGACAGTTCCGGGAATGTAAACAATTAGAGTTCAGTTAACTCCGGTTAAAAACAAAAAACCACTCATTCCTGAGTGGTCTGTTTTAGCGGGGGTAGGACTCGAACCTACGGCCTCCGGGTTATGAGCCCGACGAGCTGCCAACTGCTCTACCCCGCGTCGTGTTGAAGTATAATAATGTGTTGTTCCTGTAATGTCAAGTGTTCAGTGACGGAATTCCTAAAATATTATTCTGGAGGATTGTCGAACAGTCCGTGCGGCGGCGTGTTTTTTTATCTGTTGCCTGCAAAATTATTCGGAATCCAGAACTGTTTTTGTGCTGAGATACTTGACCCTACATTCAATTGCTGAAAAGAGCACGACTGTGGCCGAGAACCATCGGAATCCGTTGTTGAATCCGGCGAAGAAGTCATAGAATCCGTGAATCAGCACCGCCGTGACAAGACATGAGACACTGTTTTTTCCTTTTTTTCTTGCAAAGACAAAGATTCCGCAGATTCCTGTACATGCCGCATGGATTATGTCCGTCGAGAAAATTCTCAGAAAAATCTGTGAATACAGAAGCTGTGCGCCTCTTGCCGCCGCCGACTGGAGATGGTCAAGAAAATAGACTGTTGATTCAAAGCAGCCCAATGTCAGACCGGAAAAAAGTGAAAGCAGAAAAAAATTGATAAGCGTGCTGTTTTTGTGCGGAATGGGCAGTAGGCATACGGTTTTTATGAGTTCCTCGACCAATCCGTAAAGAAGCAGCGATTTTAGAAGTGTGTAAAGAAGCGGTGAATTCTGTTCCAGAAATCTGATGTCCGGAACAAGAAACTGTATTACGGAAATCGGCAGGACTGCGGCGAGTCCCATCAGCGCTGCAACAAACAGATGTGACGCCCTGAGTCTGAATCCGAGCAGGAACACCGGAAAACAGAGGAGTAAAGGAATAAAGCAGAACAGAAAACCCATTCCCTGAGCATAACGTAATAGTTGGACTTTTACAATTACAGATGATATACTGCCGGAATGAAAAATTCGGTGATTCTGTTGGGATGCAAACATTCAGGCAAGACGACGCAGGGAAGCCGGCTTGCGTTTCAGTCCGGGCGCATTTTTATAGATACGGATGATTTGATTCAGGAAATTTGCGGTCTTACACCGCGTGAGCTTTATGTGAAGGAAGGGGTTTCCGGATTCATGCTTACGGAGGAGAAAGCCGCCGGAACAGCTGCCGTGCGTGCGGATTCGGCCGGCGGAGCTGTAATCGCCACCGGCGGCGGAATCTGCGATAATCCTCCGGCCTTAAATGCGCTCAGAGGACATGGAATTTTTGTTTTTCTTAAAGTTGATGTGAATTTTTCTGTCGAAAGAATTATGCGTAAAGTCACGGAACCGGAGCCTGGTAAATTTGAAGGTGTTCCGGCCTTTATTCTGGCCAAAAATCCGTCCTCTATGAAAGACATACGGATGTTTCTGAAGGAAAATTTTGCCTCAAGATATGCGCTGTATCAGGACATTTCCGATATTACGGTGGAGCTTGACAATGCGCCGAGAGCGGAGAATTTCCGGCGCATTGTTGCCGCATTGTCCGGCTGTATTTAGCGGCAGTCTCCGTCGCAACCGCAGTTTCCGTCACAGTCGCCGCCGCATCCACTGCAACCCTGAGACATCGCTTTCAGCTCATCTTCCGTTGCGTCCCGGACATCGGCTACCTCAACATCAAAATGAAGTTTTTTTCCGGCAAGTTCGTGGTTTCCGTCGATTTTAACGTTGCCTTCAGAAACTTCTATTACGCGGACAATCGAAACGCCTTCCGGAGTCTGCACCTGAAATTTCATTCCTGGAACAATCTCTTCTTCTGTTTCGAATTTGTCGCGGGGAATATCCATTATAAGCTGGTTGTCGAATTCTCCGTAGCCTTCAGCCGGATTTATAGTGACGCTGAATTTGTCTCCGGGTTTCTTGTTTTCGAGCGCTTTTTCCAGTCCGGAAATCAGAATTCCGTTGCCATGGATATACTCAAGCGGCTGCCCGTTCTGAGACGAGTCGATTGTCGCCCCGTCGTCACCTTTCAGTGTGTAATGGATTGAAACCATTTTGTCCTTTGAGATGTTCATTTTTCCTCCGTTTTTATTGCTGTCAGAAGTCCATTCCCGCGTAATTCTGCGCATTGTCCTGGACTACTTCTGTTACCTCGGGACAGGCATCCTTCAGATACCGCTCGATTCCCATTTTCAGTGTCATAAGCGCCATCGGACAGCTTCCGCAGGCACCAACCAGATTCAGATGAACACGTTTCTGCTCATCTATTCCCACATATTCCATGTCCCCTCCGTCTGCCTGAAGCTGCGGGCGGAACATATCAATGGCTTCTTTTACAGTCTCTTCAAGTGTTTTTGCCAAGTCTGACATGTATGCTCCTATTATATACTATATAATAGGAGCATACAAAAAAAAATATCAAAATTCTATACGGGAAAAGCAAAAACAAGAAGAAAGAATAAAAAAATAAATTGACATTTACTGAATGTCAAAATCTTATTGATTCTATCATAACATCAGTTCGATTGACAATGGGCGGATGCCTGATCATCGAAGGTTTTATGTATAAAAACAGGTTTAACGGGAGAAATAATGTCGCAGGTGTGAATATCGCGCGGATCAGGAAGTCAAAAGTTCCCAGAATGTCACAGCGCGCCCTTGCCGAAGCCCTGCAGCTGATTGATCATGATGTGGACAAAAATGCTGTTCAGAAAATGGAATCCGGTGAACGTTTCATAAATGATATAGAACTTTGTGCGATTGCAAAGGTTCTTGATGTGAGCTACGAGGAGCTGCTTGCCGGAGGTGTTTATTCTGACAGTCTGGAAGAAAATGATATGACCGGGATGGCGGCGGAGGATTCCGGCAGTTACAGCTGAGTTTTCCTTTGTGGAAGAACCGGTTGAGTGCCGGAATTTGTTCTGGAGCCTGCCGGACTTTCAGCCGAGAGTCTCCAGTTTTCTGTTCAGTTCAATCATTTTTGCGTGCAGGTAATGATCCACCGTCTGCCGCTCAAGAATTCCAAGCGGTTTTCCGTCCGGATCAACGACAGGAACAGAATCCGTGTCGTTGTCCTCAAAAAGGCGGTACACATCAGGAAGCGGTGTCGCCGGCGTACAGGTTACAATCGGCCTGTCCATTATGTCCATCGCAAGCATGGTCTCCGCAAAGTCCCCGATCTGCATGACTTCTTTCAGGTGTTCAAGCGTTATTATTCCTGCAAGTTTTCCGTCGGTCATGCTTTTTACAACATAATTCAAGTTCGGCTGCCTGCTGAATGAATCAAGGATTGTGTAAATCTGGTCGTTCTCGCTGACGATTGACGGCGAATCAGCACGGCAGACATTTATTCCTGCGGAGGTCACATCTCCTGCCTTTGCGGTTTTTCTGATGTCCTCGACCGTAACGTTCAGCCCGCACTCTCCGGCTTTTGTGACTCCGACTTTGACGCAGATCGGCCCTATCAGCTGGACAATGAATGTCGTTGCTGTGATTATCAGGAGAATCTGCGGTCCGATGGAATCCGGAAAATCATTTCCTGCCGCAATTGAAAGACCGATCGCAACGCCGGCCTGACTGAGCAGGCAGAACGGAAGGTATTTTCTGACTGTGGCCGGTGCCTTTGTCAGCCATGCGCCGAATGTGGCGCCGATTGATTTTCCTACGGTTCTGCCCAGCACATACAGAACTGCTATCAGACCGAGGAACGGCGTTATTATCCAGATGTTCAGTTTCGCACCGACAAGCACGAAGAAAAGAACGTATACCGGCGGAGTGAATTTCGATACGAGTGAGAATACTGATTTTGTTTTTGCAGGAGCAAAATTCACCATGAAAAATCCCAGCGACATCGCGGCAAGGATGTTGTCAAAGCCGAAACGCTCGCAGATTCCTGTACATAGAAAAAGGCTTCCGAGAGCGAATGAGAGAATTCTTCCCTCGTCATTCGGAAGTTTGCGCAGAATCAGGCTAAGAACAAAACCGGATGCGCCTCCGATTATAATCGAGCCGAAAATGTCACGCGCGATGTTAAGAATCTGCTGCCAGAATGACAGGACGTGACCGCCAAGGAGCGGCGCGGCTATTGTAGATGCGACCGTGTACAGAATCAGGGCGACAGCATCGTCCATCGCGACGATTCCGTATATCGTTGTGGTCAGCGGCCCGCGCGTTCTGTATTCGGCAAGAACATCGGTTGTGGCGGCCGGAGCCGTAGCCGAACAGATTGCGCCGAGAATCAGTCCGATTGAAAGCGACTGGTTCCAGTTTTTGGTGAACGCATAGAAAACCGCAGTGACGGCAGCTCCGACTATTATCGCCGGAGTTATCGACTCGAACAGAAGAATGCTCACGAACTGTTTTCCGTATTTTCTGATGGTTCCGGCTTTCAGCTCGCCGCCGACAAGAAATCCTATCATCGAAAGCGCAACCGTGCTTACCGGATTGAGCGCCTGAATTACAGATGGCTCAAGAATATGAAATCCGGAAGAGCCGATAAGAATTCCTATGACGATGTAACCGACTACCTGCGGAATTCTGAGCTTCTGGAAAATCCAGCCTCCGAATGCACCGAGAAACATGATTATTCCCAGCAGAAGCACAAACATTCCCGCCTGCAGCTGCGTAAAGTGGAAAACCTGCGGCAGAATTTCAGCTAAAGGATCCTGCATGATAAAAACGGGAAATTCTCCTGGCGGACAATTTCCCTTCCTCCAAAATTGATAAAATTCATCCCTATAAAACACCGTTTCTGGAGATGTCTAAAGTATTTCTTCTATTATATCCCTGAATCCGCTGTCTGAATTCTCATGGTAGAGCCATCCGTACATGGCCGCCGCGGAGACAAGTTTTCTGCCGTAACCGCGTGTTTCCGAATAGGGAACCGTCTCCAGAAAAATGTCCGCCGGCATGTTTCTTTTGCGTCTGAAGCCTGATGTGGGAGTTTGGAGCCAGCGGCGTAGTCTTGTGATTCCTGCATTGTAGGAGAAGAAGGCCTGCAGCACGGATCCGTCACATCTTTTAATCAGATCGGCAAGATAAAATGTTCCGAATCGGATGTTTGTTTCCGGGTCAGTCAGGGAATAATTCTCGGTCCTGAGTCTGCGCGCGATGTCTCCGCCTGTCAGTTCCATCAGCTGTGTCAGTCCGGTTGCTCCCGCATGGCTTACGGCATCCGGATCAAAAAAACTTTCGCTTCTGATCAGGGAAAAAATTACGGAATCAGTAATACCATATTTTTGGGAATATGTATCTACAAATTCCTGATAATTTTGCGGATAAAGAAGCTTCAGCTCCTCGTCCGTCATGTTTCCCGAATAAAAAAACGGAGTCCGGCTGATAATCCGGAGGCTTCTTGTCATATAATCATCATTTCCGGATGATATTTTATTCAGAAAGGAGGAAAGGGATGCGGCTGTTTTCTGTGGAATCCCTTTTCTGTAAAGATTCTGCCATTCTTCAAAAATCAGCTCCGGAAAACCGAAATGTGAATATCCGGAAAGCAGTTTTTCTGCCGCCGCATCGTATTCATCATTTTCTCCCGGAAAATCTCCCGAGCAGGCGGAAAGCACGTTCTTGAGTTCCGTTCCGGCAAGGTTCAGGTGATAGGCCGCAAGAATTCCGTAATACGGTTCGGAGCCGCTTCTGCAGGCCCGGCGGAAAAGTTCTTCCTGTAGATTCTGACTTTCCTGAATGGTGACGGTTCCTGTCTGGAGCAGCCGGGCATAAATATATGCGAACTGTGCCGATGTCCGGTCAGACGCATAACCTTCCGTAGCGCGCAGGACTTTGAGTATGTCGTTCCATTTTCCGTTTTCAAGCAGATATGACAGCAGCGAGTCAAAGAAGTCGTCAAAATATTCCGGATCCGTCCATGCTTTTGCCACGGACTCTATTTCTGCGACGGTTTTTCCCGGCGTATATTCAAGCCTGTTGTCAAGAAGGTACCAAAGCGCATTGTCCTTTGTCTTTGAGTCCGGGGCTGTTTCCGCCGCGCCGTAAAAACACTGTTCCGCCTGAATGTAATGAACCGAAGTTTTTGAGAAAAGCCGTCCCGCATAGAATCTGAAGTAAAATTCCGTCGGTTGTCCGGAGAATTCCTCCGCAAGAGAAAGCATTGTCTGCGCATTCTCAGCAAATTCCGACGAGCCGTACAAAAATGCCTTTCCCAGATCGGAGGCAATCTGCGGAACTGCGAATTCTGAATGTTCCCTTAGCAGAGGAATTATGTCTCCGGCAAATTCGGCTGTAAAGGTGTAGTTTCTTCTATATGATTCCAGCCTGAATGATATGAGCCTTTCAAGCGCATAACTGATTCCTTCCGTTATGTTGAAATCCCGGAAGAATTCATAATGTTCGGATGAGAGCGGCCGTCCAAGAACCCATTCCGCAATTGAATTTTCAGGAACGTTTCCGCTCTGTTTCAAAATGGATTTGAACCTGAGGAGAACAAGTCTGTTCGGCGAGTCTGCCATATTGATTTCCGAGGTTGCCGTGATTAGCCTGCCGAATTCTCCGGCCGGAAAATAAACTTCCGCGGCTTTTAGCAGTGCGTCTCCGTCTCTGTAGTTTTGCGTCAGTGAGTCCGCGGCGTGAAGCTTCTGCTCCAATGTCCCGAATTCCGTCAGTTTTTCGGCGCTTCTGCGGGCGCAGTAGTATGTTCCTTCCTTTGCGCATTTTATAAAATGCGTGCGGGCTTCGTTTTTTTTGCCTTCTTCAAGTTTTCTAAGTCCGGCAAAATATTCGCTGTCACGGCCGAATTCTCCGGGCGAACCCGCGCCGCAGGCAACCGTCACGTTGAAGAATATGAGAAAAATCAGCAGCAGCGGGGCGTGTTTTGCACGTGCAGAATTCAATTCGCTTTATTCCGCCGGCAGATTTATTGTGGTTCCCGAAATGATGTAGTCAGGATCCTTTATGTTGTTGTAACGCGCAATTCTGTGGTAGCGCCACGGATTTTTGTAGTAAGTGTCCGCAATATCCCAGAGCGTGTCGCCCCATTTTATCTTGTAGACAATATCCTTTGTCTCCTCGGGAATTACAACCGGCTTTTCCGGTGCTACATCTTCGGCTTCCTCGATGACAATGACTTCATCTTCCTTTGCTTTGGGAACAGGCTCCGGTTCAGGAATTCCGGCAGGCTCTTCCGGTGCGGTTTTGCGCTCCGTGATTTCAGTTTCCGTCTTGCTGTGTGATTTTGATGAAATCAGGTTGTATTTTGACGGAATGATGAAAAGCACAAGAAGCGTCGCGATTATACAGATTATCGCACAGATTATGCAGATTATCACCGGAGTTTTTGTCTTTTTCTTTATATTTTCGGAATCCGACGAATCGCCCATTTCTGTCTCTTTGTCGTAAAGTCCTGTAAAACTTATTCCTCCGGCGGAAGAATTTGCTTCCGGGGCTGAATCTGTATTTGTGTCGTCAAAATTGAAGAAATCATCGCTGTAGTTCAAGTCCGTGGAATTGTCCGGCTGCACGTCCGCGGATTTATCTTCCGGCAGGCTTATGTCGTCCAGATCGAGTCCTTCCGTGGTGAATTCCGTGTCGTCAAAATCCGGAAGTGCGGATGTTTCATCAGAAACGGATTTTTCTTCCGGAGTGTCACCGTTTCCGTTTTCAGCAGCAGCTGAGAATTCGTTGTCATCAAAATCGGGCAGATCGTCCGGCAGAAGGGTTTCGTCCTCGGAAACGGATGTCTCACCGGAAAAGTCATCCTGAATTTCATCCGTGTCTGGAACGGAAAAATCATCTGCGGCGGTGTCCGTGGACTCTTCCTCCGTAAAAACATCCGTAGGAGCGTCAAAATCAGGCAGGCTGTCAGCGGCAGTCGTGATGTCTGAAGCCGGTGTCTCTTCATCAGTCGTTTCGGGGGTCGGGAAATCCGCGGTTTCTGCGTCATTGCCGGCGGAATTCTCCTTGTCCGGAGTTTCCTGCGGAACATTGTCTCCGAGGCTCATCGCCACAGCAAGAAGTCCTCCGCTTTTTTTTGGAGGAACAGAAGCGTTGTCCGCTTCATCTTTTTCTTCCGGAGTGTCACCGTTTCCGTTTTCAGCAGCAGCTGAGAATTCGTTGTCATCAAAATCGGGCAGATCGTCCGGCAGAAGGGTTTCGTCCTCGGAAACGGATGTCTCACCGGAAAAGTCATCCTGAATTTCATCCGTGTCTGGAACGGAAAAATCATCTGCGGCGGTGTCCGTGGACTCTTCCTCCGTAAAAACATCCGTAGGAGCGTCAAAATCAGGCAGGCTGTCAGCGGCAGTCGTGATGTCTGAAGCCGGTGTCTCTTCATCAGTCGTTTCGGGGGTCGGGAAATCCGCGGTTTCTGTGTCATCGCCGGCGGAATTCTCCTTGTCCTGAGTTTCCTGCGGAACATTGTTTCCGAGGCTCATCGCCGCAGCAAGAAGTCCTCCGCTTTTTTTGGGAGGAACTTCGGGGGAGTCCACTTCGGATATTTTATATGAATCAGGGACAAGCCGTTCCTCAAGAGTTCTGGAAATCAGCGTTATCGAAGATTTGCTCTGCGCACCGGTTTCCGTATCGACTATTTTGGCTGAAAGTTTGTTGTTCTCGTCAAGGGAAACTGTAAAAGTTATGTCCGGCTCGCCGTTCGGATGCTCTACAAGATTGTCAATCTGCAGGGTATCGACATATTCTGCATTATCTATTTTCCCTGTGTCTGACCGGTATAAATCGACCATAATCCGAGTCTGGTTGTTATGGGCGGTTGTCAGATCCAGCGTCTTCTCCTGAACTGCGCCTTCTTCCAGCACGGGATAGAAAGAGCCGTCGGCAAGCTTTATACCAATCGTTTTCATAGGCGTTTCCTGTTTCCTCTTTTAAATAAGGTATCGGTCTTGTTGTTTCGTGTCAACGCACGGAATACGGTTACACATAAAAAATCCGCGGTGAACGCAGACATATTATCGGCACTTCCGCGGATTTGATTATGAACATCTTTAAAAACCGGTGCTTCCGGACGATGGAAGTTATTTTCCGGTAATATAGCCGGCAGCGGCAAGAATCCATCCGGCAACAATCATGTAGAATCCGGTATATGCGTGTTTTATGAATCCTTTTGCGATTGTGCGGTAGATTACATTGTCATTCAGATAGATGAAAAGTATGATTCCTCCGGCAATGCTTGCAACCAGCGCAATCAGACGGAACAGTCTGCCGTTCTTTGTCCTGATGAAATTCAGGATGATTCCCGCAACTGCTCCGGCAAAAATCAGCATGCCCCCGATAGACATGACTGAAAGTTTTTCGCCGACAAAATCAAATCCGTTCGGTTTGAACGGACCGGACTTGAAAATCGGACAGCAGAATCCCGCCGCCGCAAGAATCATTCCCGCAATATAAAGCAGGCTCATTGAATTTGTCTTTTTTCTTCCCATATTTTCTCACCATCCTGTAAAATTTGTGCTATGTCGGGTGTTGTAATCCGGCTTTATGATTTGAATTCTGTTCCTGTGTCCCTGCAGAGCAGTTGGACCGACTGGCGTCCGGTGTAGACTGCAATCGGAAGTCCGCCCGGCATGAGAATTCTCTGTCCGGCAAAATATGTTCCTTTTATTCCTTTTGCGGTCTGCGGATAGTTCAGCTGTGCTCCGCCTTTTCCCCAGACGCTCATCCAGGAACCTTCGTGTGAGCCGCAGTATCTTTCATAAGTGCATGGTGTCGCCACGTCAATCACCTCAAGACATTCCTTTATCTGCGGAATGAATTCCGATGCGGTTTCCACGAAAAGCCGTCCCAGCTCGTCCTTTTTCTCACGGTAGGTTCCGTCTTCCTTGGCTTTTTTCCAGAAATCATAACTTGCCCCTAACAGAAGACAGGTCAATGACGTTCCTCCTTCCGGCGCATGATCCTTGTATGCCGCATAGTTGTTTATCCTCAGTTCTGTCCAGGAATTTCCTGCGAATTCAAACGGTTTTTTGAGCGGAAAAATCATCGAGCAGGGAAGGTGCGAAAGGTCTGCCCTGACTCCTGCGGAAATAAAGATGTTCTGTTCTGTCACTGCCTTGGACCGCATTTTCCGTGTCCAGCGCACATTGACGGGAGTTTCAAAAAGCGTGTCTATGGCGCGCCGTGTGTCCTGGGTGACTATCACCGCATCTGCCTGAATTATTCCGTCCTTTGTCTTTACGCCTTTTGTGATTCCGTTTTCCGTTATGACTTTTTCGGCCTTTGTCCTGTAGAGAATTTTTCCTCCGCATGAGGTGAATGTGTCAAGCATATTCTGCGCCATTCTCACTGAACCGCCGGCCGGATAGCCGCAGTCTCCGCTTGCGAACGAGCCGAGCGTGTATATCAGTGAAGTCGCGTTGTATCTGTAGCCGATTGCGCTTTTCAGAAGATGACGTATGTTTTTGTTTTTGAACCGGTTTACGTATTCCATGTAGGAGACATTTGTCAGCTCAAGACAACGGATGCCGGCAGGAACCATTTTTATGAGTTCCGGAAGCGACGGATGTGTATGGTGTTTTGTTTTTAATCCGGGAATGTCGTTCACCGGAAGATGAATGTAGGTGAACAGCTTTATGTCACGGCAGAGGCGCTTTATCATTTTTTTGTCCTCCGGCGCATATTCTGTAAGGTGGCGGCGCAATTTGTCAACATCGCGGTACATACACAGCCTGTCGTCTCCGTCAATCAGTGTATAGTACGGGTCGCGGTTTTCTATAGGATTGTTGTCCTTGAGTGCGCCGGTTTCCTTCCACACTCTGTTCAGCACGAGTTTGGGCGATGAGCCGGTGAGCCAGTGCATTCCGCCTTCAAAAAAGTAGCCTTTTCTGCTCCATCCGGTGGAAAGTCCGCCGAAAGTTGAATGTTGTTCAAGAATTGTAACATCAAAACCGCTTTTTGCGGCATAAACACCGGCGGAAAGACCGGAAATTCCGCCGCCGATAATCAGAACCTTTTTATTTTCGTTTGTCATTGTCCGTCCATTCTATCATAAAAGGACGGGCTTCGCATTAGAATTTTCCTTTTCCGAGGTCAAAAAGAATTTTAAGCGCGGTGACCGGGGTGTTTCCGTCTGTCCAGGTGATGTAAGGGCCCATGCTGACAGAAAATTCGTCAATCGGTGAATATTTCAGCATTGCGGAGGCTGTTCCGCTTGTGCTGTCAAAATTCATCATGGCAAATACGGTCGCCGAAAGGTCTGAGGTGAATATTTTTCCGAACGATGCGCTTGCCGCAAGGTTGTTTCCGCGTGTCGCCTTGATTTCTGTAAGTGAACCGTCCGCGGCGGAAATATATGTCTCCTGTCCGTTGTAGTAATACTGGGCGGCAAGCGTGATTTTGGGATTTTTCCAGTAGCGCATGAATCCGGCTGTCGCCTGAAAAACCATCTCCCTTGTTCCGTTGTAAGACTCCGCCCACTGGTCGTCCTTCGCATTGTCCTTTCCGAATGCCGCCACTCCTTCCGCGAAAATTCCGATGTTGCGGAATATCGTTCCTGTTGCGGTGAGCATAAGCCTGGGTGATTTTCTGTATTTATACCATCCTCCAACTCCGAATTCCCATCCGCCGAGAACTATGTCTCCCTTGAGCGCAAGCGCCGTGTTCCTTATGTATGAACCGACTCCGTATTCCGTAAAGTTGAAGCTGTTGTCCGGAATTATATACGCCCAGACTGCATTTTGTGTGCCGGGAAAGACAAACTGCGCGCGCAGTGCAAGCGGACCTTCAACCTGTTCCGTGGGGTTTTCCGGATCTATCGCCGTAAGGTTTATTACATCCGCCGGACTGAAGAAATATCCGGTTCCCCAGGTCACCGTCTGTTTTCCGAATCTGAATGCGGCGTAGTCTCCGGCGTTGAAATCTTGAAAAAGCTCTTTTATATAGAACAAATTCTGCAATTCAAATCCTGACGGCGAGATTACGACGTTTGTTCCGGAAACCTGAGCCGAGATGAGCATGGCGGTGCTCTGAGTTGTATAAGGATAGTGAATCCCGCTCTTCATATACAGCCGCAGGTTCTCCGACGGACGCGCGTCAACCGTAAGCTGGGCATCCGCCTTGGGAACAAGCATCGTGTCATGCAGGGAGTCCCCGAACGTCTTTCCGTCCCTGAATGCGGTGACCGAGGCAAGCGACAGATCAAAGTTTCCTCCGATTTTTACGGAACCTGTTCTGAAAAGAATTCCCTGTCCAAGCTCATCTGTCTCAGAGCCGGGAGTTTCTTCCGTGGAAGTCTCAAGCTCCACGATTCCGTCATCGGTAAAAAAATCACCGTCCGCCGAGCCGAACAGCTCGTCATCACTTTGGGCCGAAATCAGCGCCGGCACAAAAAGCGCAATAATAAGTGCTGCTGTTGTTTTTCTCATAAAATCAGTTCAGTCCCTCAAGATATGCTTTTGTGAAAATTCTGTCCGGAAGGGCATCGAATTTCAGGTCGGATACAATCTGTGTCGTCTGCTCGCCGGGATTCAGGTCATCTCTCATTATGCTCTGATAACCGACATATCCCTTTTCGGTTTTTGCGTATTTGGGAATAAGAATTGTGCGCATCAGTCTGCCCGAAGCCGAATAGTCGCAGCGTTTCAGGAGCAGAGGAATGTCCTTCCTTATGAAAAGCTCGGATATTTCATAGGACGGGGAATTTGTCGTCGCTTCTATTTTTACCGCCCAGACCTGATATTTTCCGAGAGATTCCTCCCTGAATTCCGTGACCTTATAGTTGCGCCGCCAGTGGTTGTCCTCGTTGCTCATGTCGTCAACTTTCATGTCCGAATCGCCGAGCGCATCCTTGAGCGATGAATGGGAGAATTTCCTGCTTATCGGATCGTATGACCAGATGTTGTCGCCGTCCCTCATGTAGCCGACTCCTTTGTCCGCCTCCGGAAAAATCTGCACCATGGTAAAAATATCCTTGCCGATACGCTCGAACATCTTGTACTGCAGATTTTCCTTGGGTTTTCCCGGCTTTTCTACAATCAGCGAGACCGTACATGAATAGTCGCCCTTGTATGCGAGCTGATCATCGGCGGCTTCGATTATTCCGAATGCCCTGTCCGCCTCCGATTCCGTAACCTGCGCACAGAGCGCTGAGCATAGGATTGTGGCGGCCGCCGTAAAAATGATTTTTCTTGTGATGTTCATAAAATTCTCCCATAAAAAGTCAATTTTAATGTCATTATTTTGTGCTTCTCAACGCTTCCGCCGGCTGTAGTCTTGCCGCGCCTTTTGCGGTTCCCCTTACGGCAAGCACAGTCAGCAGAATCATTATGAGATATTTGCTGATTACCGAGCCGGCCGACATGATGAACGTTAGATGTCCTTTGTTCAGAAAGAAAGAGATCATGTCGTTGTGGATTTCGGGAATTGTGGCCACTGTCATCACGAGCAGAGCGAGAATGAATCCTGCGCAGGCTCCGATCAGCGACAGAATGACCGCCTCGGCGGTGAACATCTGTCCGGAATTCCGTCCTGTCATTCCCAGGGCGCGCATTGTTCCGATTTCTTTTATTCTTTCCATAAGAATCATTCTGTATGTGTTCGCGATTCCGACCATGACAATCAGAAGAATCACAAGCAGAATCACCGTTGTGATTGAGTGGACGATTGCGGTTACCTGCTGAATCTGCGGAACTGCGTCGTTCAGCGAAAATGCCGCGTACATTACTCCCGGAACAAGATTGTTCGTAAGCTGTTTGCGCAGCTGTCCGCTCGGATTGTTCGGCGCCTTCCTGTATGCCTCCGCCCTGTCCGAAACATTGTTGCCATCGGCGCGGATGATGTCCTCAATTTTTTGTGCCGCTTCGTTCTGCCGGCGTTTGTCCTTCAAGTAGACGGTAAAGTTGTTGTAGCCTCCTTCCGGAATTTCGATCAGCGAATTCACCGTCGCAATCGGCGCGTACACCATAAGCGAGCCCATCAGCGAGACTTCTTTTGTTATGAGGGCAACCGTGAATTCTCCGACGTTGCGTTGGCCGTTCACGGTTGTTGTCGAGACAAGGACCTTGTCACCGACTTTTACGTTGAGCGCATCCGCATTCTTACGTGTTATGACAAGCGCGTCCGGCGCAGACATGTTGGACAGTTCTCCTTCTTCGACGACAAGTGAATTCAGAAGATGATTTTCCGCCGAAAAATCGCATCCGTATAAATTCGCCGCGATTTTTTTATTGTTGAACAGGATTGTTCCGTCGCATCCGGTGCGCTGCGCGTAATATTCATAGCTGATTCCGCTTTTTTTCAGAACTTCGGCGATATAGTCCGGATCGCGGATTATGCTGTTCAGTTTTTTTGAAACGGTTCCGTCCGGCCCGATTTCGTGCTCCACGCCCTGAACAAAGACATTTCCGCCGTTCAGCTGCGTTATCTGCTCCTCAAGACAGTTGACAGCGCCTGTGGCGAGTCCGTCGATTGCGGTCACCACAAAAAAGCCGAATGCGATTGCCGCGGCAAGCATCGCGCTGCGCCGTTTCTGTCTTGTCAGATTTCTGAGCGCAAGATATATGGTAGTTTTCATTGTCATTCATCTCCTTTTGACAGCGCTTTGAGCGGTGTTATCTTCAGCGCGGCGGAAACCGGATAAATGTTAGCAAGAATGCTTCCTGTCAGGATTATCAGCGTTGTGCCGAGATAATTTCCGGCTGTCGGAATGAATTTTATCGAACCGCCGCCGAGAATCATCTTGGCGATGTCGTTGCTCACCGTTATTCCGCACAGATTCAGAATAAGCATGAGCAGAAGAGACAGGACGGAGCCGGCGGCCGCCGAAACCAGCGTTATGGTGACTGATTCGCAGAAAAACAGCTTGCGGACGTAGTTTTTTTCCGCACCGAGCGCGCGCATGGTTCCGATTTCGCCAGTCCTCTCTATCACCGAAATAGTCATCGTGTTCATTATTATGATGAACACTACAACCGCAAGAATTATGACCATTGCCGTGAACAGAACCGAAATTCCCTCCACGCTTGAAGTGAACGTTCCCGATGCTTCGTGCCAGTCGCAGGCCCGGGCAAGAATTCCTTCATCCTTGAATCTGCCGTTCAGGAATTCCACGGTTTTTTTCGCATCGGAAGGTTTTGCGGTTCTCAGCAGAATAAAATGCCATGCTCCGTCGTCAGTCCGGTTCAGCTGGTCGCGGAGCGTCGTGTCTCCAAGAATTCCGTCAAAATCGTCGTCCTCAGAAGAGGTTATGCTCAGGTCTCCGGAAAAGATGTCCTCATCGCCGCCAAAAAGATCGTCCTCGGAAAGCTCCGAGACAGATGTGTCGATACCATCAGGAATTTCGTTCGGCATTGCGGAGCCGTATGTCAGGTCGGCGAACGAGCGTGCAAGCGACGGATCGCAGTAGACAATCGGGTACATGCAGGAATTCTCGTCCGGCTGACGGTAGAATCCCGTGATTTTTGCGCTGCGCACAACCATATTCATGTTTGCGCCGACAAGAATCACGTCGCGGTCCAGAAAGAGTTCTTCTTTATAAAACTCGGAGAATTTTGTTTTCAGGCGCTCGTCTACAAGAATCTCGTTTGTTCCGGGAGCTGGAAGCCGGCCTTCGGTGATTTTCTGTCCTGGAAACATTTTGAAGTATGTGTCAGGTTCTCCGGCAAAAAGGAAGAACGTCGGGATGCTCATCATATTCTGGTCTTCCATCTGAAAGTCCGCATATTCTCCGTTCATCATAAGCGCCTTTGCCGAAATCATTCTTGTTCCGGCGGTCACGTTCTCAGTTCCGGAGATGATTCTGTCAACGGCATCTATGTCCGCTATGGCCGGAATCTGCTGGACTTCCGTAAGGTTCATGCTTGAAATTCCGAACAGATCCATCATGCAGCCTTCTGGAACCGGAGCCGAGATCATCACGTCGCCGGTGTAGTGCGCCCTGAAGTCCTTCTCCATTCCTCTGTTCACCGACTCAAGAAATCCGTTCCCCAGTTCCACAATCGCAAGTCCGACCGCTATGAACAGGCCGATTATCATTGTCTTTGATTTGTGTTCCCGCAGATTGCGCAGGGACATACTGAAAATGACGCCCATCAGCGCGCCTCCGTCAGTTCGTACACGTCGGAGCCGGTCTTGTATTCGTCATTCCGGATTTTTCCGTCAAATATATGGACGACGTGATCACACATCTTTACAATCCTGTCGTCGTGCGTGGAGAATATGAATGTTGTCGTAAGCTCTGGATCCCTGTTCAGATCCTTCATCAATGAGAGAATCTGCGCGCTGTTCGTCGAGTCGAGATTTGCCGTCGGTTCGTCCGCAAGAATCACCGGAGCTTTTGTGACGAGCGCGCGTGCGATTGCGACCCGCTGTCTCTGGCCGCCGGAAAGTTCCGAAGGCTTGTGCTTTTCCCAGTCCGTAAGTCCGACTTTCTCCATAAGAAAATGAATCCATTCCGTGCGTTCCTTTTTGGAGAAGCTGTCCACCGGACATTCTGAAATTTCACCTTTTTTGCCGAGCAGCAGCGGAAATTCAATGTTCTCGTATACGTTCAGAACCGGAATAAGATTGAACGTCTGGAAAATGAATCCCAGATGGGAGCGGCGCAGACCTGTTATCCTGCGGTCAAGCTTTGACGGAAGCGTTTTCTTCTTTTTGTCCGAGCCGTAGTTGTTCAGCCGTCCCGAAGAATCTGTTCCTGTTTTTTCAAGATTTATTCCTGCATAGACATCCGTTCCGTCAATGTTTATTGTTCCGGCGGTAGGTAGGTCTATGAGTCCGATCATGTTTAGTATCGTGGATTTGCCTGAACCGGAAGGTCCTGACACGGCGGCGAATTCTCCCTTCTCGATTTTGAACGAGGCGCCTTTTACTGCCTCCACTTCCTGTTTTCCAAGCGGATACACTTTCCGCACGTTCTCCAAGCTGACAACAGCCATCCTTTCCTCCATTTGAACAAAAATCCAGACGCCGTTTAAGGCAGTTTTTGTTGAATCTCCAGATGATATTAATTTTCTGCAATGTTATATGATATATAATATTGTGTCAACAAATGAAGTTTGATGCGACGGGAACAGTATGTGAAGAAAATAGGATAATGTTTGCCGGGGGGGGTATAATAAATACTTGTTTCTTTGCACGCTTTTAGTTTATAGTGGAAACATGATTCTTTTCATCGGATTGTCATTTATTTTGTCGCTTATCTCAATGCCTCTGATAATAAAATTCTGCAAACGCTACAGCCTGTACGATTCGCACAATGCACGGAAAATTCATTCCGGTGACATTCCGAGAATCGGCGGTGTCGGGATCGCATTTTCCTTTCTTGTGTCCGCAATCCTTTATCTTGTTTTCTCGGACGGCGCACGGGATTTTTCCAGTGTTCCGGTTCTTGCCGCGGGATTCATAATTTTTCTGTTCGGTCTGCTTGATGACATTCTGGAGCTTCCTGCCGTCGCAAAACTGATGGTTCAGCTGGTTGCGGTTTCGATTGTGACGTTCAGCGGCTACAGATTCACTCAGATATGCGGATGGCAGATTCCTACGGTGCTGAGTTTTGTCCTTACGTTCGGATGGATTCTCGGCGTGATAAACGCATACAACCTTATAGATGGGCTTGACGGTCTGTGCGGTTCGCTGTCGTTTTCCGGATTTGTGACCCTTGGAATTCTCTATATGCTTGCCGGAAGCGGAGAGGCCGGAATCTGTTTTATCCTTGCCGCATCCGTTCTCGGATTCCTTTGCTTCAACTGGCCGCCGGCAAAACTTTTTATGGGCGATGACGGAAGCCAGTTTCTCGGGTTCATGATTGCCGTTGCTCCCCTCTATACAACGGCTCCTGCGCTCGAATACAACAAATTCCTTATAATGATACTTCTGACGTCATTTCCTGTTTTTGACACAATCGCCGCAATCTGGCGCCGTCTGCGCGACAAGAAACCGGTTATGTCTCCGGACCGCTCACATCTGCATCATAAGCTGCTGAATATGGGCTACACCAAAAAGACCGCGCTTTATCTGATTGTGTTCATCCAGATTCTGATTTGCGGTGTTGCCGTTCTCTCATTTTATTTCAAGGGAAAGAAAGGCGCGCTTCTTCTTGCCGAAGCGATTGTCTTTATGGTGATTTTTTTCAGCGTGATTCATTACACGAACCGTGCGGTTATGAAAAAGAACAGCGCAGGCGGCAGTCTGCCTAAAAAGGACTGAACGGCGCGGAGTCTTCTGCATTCCATCTGCCGTTCATCCGAGGAGAATTTTCTCCAGATTTTCCACTGTTCCGGCGATAAAATCCGCACCTGCCGATTCTAGCTCCTGCCGTCCTCCGTATCCGTAAAGAACTCCGCATGAATTTATTCCGTTCTTTTTGGCTCCGATGATGTCGTGCTTTCTGTCTCCGGTCATTATTACACCGGAATTTCCGTTGATTCCCTCTGACTCAAGCGCGTATTTTATCACCTCGGCTTTGTCGCTGCGGCTTTCGTCCATGAGGCTTCCGCAGATTCTGTCAAAATAATCCGCAATTCCGAAGTGCTCAAGAATTTTTACCGAAAACTCCTCAGGTTTTGATGTCGCCACGACAAGAATTTTTCCCTCATCGCGGAGTTTTTTCAGCAGAGCCGGAATCCCGTCGTAAACCCTGTTCTCAAAAAGTCCTTTTTCCGCAAAATATTCACGGTATTTCGCCACCGCGACATCCGTCTGTTTTTCCGGGAATCCGAACGTTTCGCGGAAAGTCGTTCTGAGCGGCGGTCCTATAAATGAGCATAAAGTCCTGTAGTCCGGAATCTCAAGTCCGAAGAATTCAAGCGCGTGCACAAATGAATTTGTTATTCCCTCCGCGGGATCCGTAAGTGTTCCGTCGAGGTCAAAAAGGCAGAATCTGTTGTTCATGATGACTCACTATATCCGAAAATTTCGGTTCTGTGTATCGTTCCGAGTTGATTCAGTGCCTGACCGGTTGTAAGCTGCGGATTTTCCGCCCGGAATTCTTTCAAATCTATCGAGAATCTGTTCATGGAAAAATGCTGGAAGACAAGAACGTTTTTCCATTCGCCGCTGTTTCCGTAAGTTTTCCGGAATTCGTCCCTGTAAGGGGAAAAAAATCCTTTGGCCTTAAGCTCCGAATAACCTACAAGCCAAAGTTCCGGGGCATTTCCGTATTCCGCAGTTTTGCACAGGTTCTTGTGGAGTTCCGCCGTTTTCCGCGCCGACCAGAGCTGTGATTTTCTGATGAGCGAGGCCACCGGATCTCCGCCTTCCGCCATCATTTTTCTGAGCATGGCGGTTTTTGCGCTGTGGACCGGAGTCTTGTTCAGGATGATTGCATTTTTCCTGAAATCAATGCCGAGTTCCGGATTTTTCCTGAAAAAACTCTCCGCAAGTTTGCCGGCCTGTCCGACAAGATAACGCCGGTTTTCCTCAAGCTGCTCGTCCTTGCCTGGATTGTCCCCGATTACAATCAGTTTTATCCTGTCATCCGGCGATATTCCGTCAAGCGATGTGTTGTATACGACCGGAGTCTCAACGGGATAATCAGGAATGCCCGCCTGTTCTGCCGCATTCCGCGCCATCTCCGCAAGCTGAGGACATTCCTCTGCCCATTTCTCCGTCATTTCCCTGAATTCATCCCTGAATTCTCTGAAAAAATTCCATTGTAATTCCGTCATTTTTCCTCCGTTCGTCTTTCGGAAATCTCAGCTTCCTGCCTGAATGTGCGCAGAATCCGGCTTACGGCACTCTGCATCAGCCTGTTTGATTTTGTCCCCGAAATTTCCGCCTTTCTGATAAAACCGACATCGTACCATCCCAGAGAATTTGCCGCCGCATGGATTACAAAATCATCTCTGTACATTCCGCTTTCGAGCACAATTTTTGGAACAAGCCCGATTCCCAGTCCGAGCTGCGCGATTGCCAGAATCGCCTCGTTTCCTTCGGTTTCGGCGGCAATCACTGGTTTTACGTTTCGCAGGCGGATCCATCTGTCAAAACGTGTGCGCGCAAGGCCGGTTTTGGGGAGTATGAGCGGAACCGACGATATTATATCCTGCGGTGAGCCTTCGAGGTTCGTGTAAGGGCCTCTTTTTGCCGCGGCATAGACAAGGGGCGTCCTCAGAACGCTGACCGTCTCCATTGTTGAAAGTCCGCTTTCCGGAATCGCTGCGACGGCAATTGCCGCACGGTTTTCCTTTACGGCGCGGATTGCTCCGGCAGGATCTCCAGTTTCTATCGAAAGCTTTATCTTGGGATAATATTCCGCAAGTTGCCTTATGAAATTCGGAAGAACGGTGTAACAGGCTGTGACGGACGCATACAGATGAAGGATTCCTGACGGTTCACCTGATGTTCCTGCAAGAATTTCCATGGTTTCCGCCTGTTTTTCCAGAGACTCGGCGGCGAATTTCAGAAAAGTCCTTCCTTCCGGAGACAGTACGGCCTGTCTGTTCGTCCTGTCGAGCAGAGATGAATGAGTCTCATCCTCCAGTCGCGAGATTATTCTGCTGAGCGCGGACGGACTCATGTTCAGTTTCTCTGCCGCACGTCCGAAGTGAAGCTCTTCTGCCAGCACGGTGAAGGCGTGCAGTTCATAAAAATTCATCTAAAATTCCTTAATCATGCCGTTTTTATTTCCGATGATTGAGTTATATTATATTTAAAACGCCGGCATAAGTCTTTGATTTTGTGGCGGATATTTGTAAAAACAGTTCATGCAGTTTTGATTCAGGAGGAATTGCACAATGAAAAAATTGATGGCGGCGGTGCTCGCGGCAGGCATGGGATTTTGTGTCTTCGGAATGGATATTTTTTCCTATGTTCCGGCAGGCGGCGGAGCAAAGAATTATACTCAGACTGACTATACAATCACCTCAAAATTCGGAAATTACTTCAGGACTCCCAGCGAGAAGTCCGTTCACGTTCTGAATTCATCAGGCGAGGAGACTCTTGTCTCAACTTATACGCCACGTGATGTTCTTACCGGAAAAATCGTCAAGAACTACAATGCTTCCGGAAAACTTTACGAGCAGATTTCTTACGACGCGGCGGACGAGGTGCTCTGGCGCACGGCGGTAACATTCAACAACGGTGTGAAATCCGATGTTTCGGAATTCGGAAAGGACGGTTCGCTCAAGGCAAGGACGATATTCACTTATACCGACGGAAAACTTGTTGATGAGACCGGTTATGACGGTGACGGCGCGCTTGTCTGGAAAATCGTATACAAATACAATCCTGACGGAACTGTCGCCTCTCAGTCACAGTATTCTGCGGACGGCGCTCTTGACGAGGAGCGCACATATACATATATGGATGACGGCAGGATAGACACAATTGCCTATCTTGACGGATACATGAAGACTTCTGTTCAGGAAGTGTTCCGCTACACGGACGGAAAGCTCACCGAAATAACAACTTACGGCAGCGGAAACAAAATTTCCGGCAGGCTGCTTGTAAAATATGACGCCGCGGGAAATGTGACAAAACTTTCCGACTATTCTGTCGCGGAGAAATTTGGAACTACGGTGAATGAGCTGGTCTCTATGACAGATTTTGTCTTTGAGTACTAGTCCGGAGGATTTATGGCACATTGTGTTGTTCCGGAAGCCGAAGCCGTCCTGGACAAGGAATTTTCCGTTCTTGACAAGGGTTTTGTCCGGCTTGTGGACTATATGGGCGGGGATCAGCGGATAGTTCAGGCCGCCCGTGTCTCCTACGGAGCGGGAACCAAAACTGTCTCCCAGGACGGCGCACTTATAGATTATCTTCTGCGCCATCAGCATACGTCTCCGTTTGAGCAGGTTGTCCTGACCTTTCACCTGAAAATGCCGATTTTTGTGGCGCGCCAGTGGGTGCGTCACAGAACCGGCCGGATGAACGAGGTTTCCGGAAGATATTCACTTATGAAGGACGAATTCTATGTTCCTGCCGGAGACAAAATTCAGCCGCAGAGCACGGACAACAAGCAGGGACGTTCCGATGAGCCTTTTCCGCCTGAAAAATCAGCCGAAATAATCGCATCGCTTGAATCCGGTCAGCAGAATGCGTTTGAGAATTATTCAAAACTGATTGACTGCGGTCTGGCGCGCGAGATTGCCCGCATAAATCTTCCGCTTTCGCTTTACACGGAATTTTATTGGGAGATGGATCTGCACAACCTGTTCCATTTCCTGAAGCTCCGGCTGGACAGCCATGCGCAGTATGAAATCCGGGCTTATGCGCAGGTGATTCTTGAGCTTTGCCGAAGGGTTGCTCCGATGGCCACCGCATCCTTTGAGAACCACCAGAATGCGGGCGTGAATTTTTCCGGAGAGGAGATGGATGCGCTAAGAAAAGTTCTTTCCGGCGCGGAGAATCCTCTTTCCGGCAAAAAACTGGAGCGGTTCAACGAGAAGATAAATTCAGGGAAACAGCTTTAGTTGTGTTTCGGAAGATGTTCGGTTCTATTCAAGAAATATGTAATCGGTGAAATAGACTTTATTTATTTTGCCGAGCGTAAGCCGGCTGTTTATTGAATTAAGCAGCTCGGCTTTTATTTTATCCTCAGATTCGGCAAGAAGTTCCTGTTTTGTTCTGGACGAAAAATAATCCGTGAAAATTCCTGTTATTACAAGGCGTTTGCGCATAAGTTCCTCAAAAAAAACAGTGTCACCTTCCGGATATGCAAGCCACGGAGTGATTACAACGGAGATTCCGTTCTCTCCGTTGTTTGCGGATTTTGTTACGGTTCTTATCGTTCCAAGTTCCGTGTAGGCCGCCATGGTTCCGCCGCCGTGGTTCAGTTTTACGGCTTCTCCGGGCGCCGGATCCGCGGTGCGCAGGTCTTTTCCGGGTTCGGCTTTTTTCAGGAGAAATGCGGCGGCGGTTCCCGATACTATTGTCACGGCAAGGACTGCAATCACCACAGAGAGAATTCTGTTCACCGTCAGCTTCATTTTATTCCGCCGTCTCCGTTCTGTAAGGGGAGAGCAGGGCGAGAAGCCTTCCTGTTGCCCTTGCCGTTATGTGCACTCCGTCATCCATCCAGGACTCCGACTGGATACAGCCTGCTTTTCTGAGTTCGGTAATCAGAATGTTCTGTGTGGCCGGAACGATATAGTCCGATATGTCGCCGAAAATCGTTTCGTAGATTTTTTCCTTTAAGTCCTCAAATCCTTTCTGTTCTTTTGCGCTTATGCAGACCGCATCCGGAAATCTGGCGCGCAATGCGGTTATGTTTCCGGTCTCATCTGCGATGTCGGTTTTATTCAGCAGGATAATCCGCGGATTTTTGTCGGCGCCAATATCCTCAAGTACGGAGCAGACGGTCTCATATTGTGAAAGAGCGTTGGTGTCGGAGGCGTCCAGAACAATCAGCAGCAGATCCGCCTGTACCGCCTCCTCCAGCGTGGATTTGAATGCGTCAATCAGGCTGTGCGGAAGGTTGCTGATGAATCCGACAGTATCTGTTATAAGTACGCCTGCGCTTTCGTTCAGCGGAAGTTTCCTTGTCAACGGATCCAGCGTGGCAAAAAGCTTGTTCTCCACAAATGCGTCCGCTCCGGTGAGTGCGTTCAGAAGACTTGATTTTCCGGCATTCGTGTAGCCGACAAGTGCGCATGACGGAATTTTTCCGCGCTGTTTGCGCTGTGTCATCCGGTTCAGCTCGATTTCCGCAAGTTCGTGTTTTGTCTGCGCAATGCGTTCTCTTATGCGCCGCTGGTCAAGCTCAAGCTGTGTTTCGCCCGAGCCTTTTGCTCCGTAGCTTCCGCCGCGCTGCCGCGAAAAGTCGTTGTTCATGTGCGCCAGTCTTGGAAGTGAATATGTAAGCCTCGCAAGTTCCACTTGAAGAACCGCTTCCCGTGTCTGGGCGCGCTGTGCGAAAATTCTTATTATCACTTCCTGACGGTCAAAAACCGAAATTCCGGTTAGCTTTTCCCAGTTTCTCTGTTTTGTCGGTTCTATGTTAAAATCGAATATTATGCAGTCCGCCTCAATCTCGTGCGCAAGGTCGCTGATTTCCTGCGCCTTTCCTTTGCCCATTCCGTATGCGGGATGAATTTCGAGCCTGTTTAGCGTGAGCCGCTGAATCACGTCAAGTCCGAGCGTGTGGACAAGCCCCTTGAGTTCCTGAAGATCATTTCCCGGTTCACCTACAAGCAGGGCGCGCGGAATTTTCTGCATTTCTTTTTCAACTTCAACCATATCAGATACTATAACTGAACAGAACGCAAACCGCAAGGAAATTCGGACCGCCGGATGTATATGCGTTAAGCCGGGCCGGAAATCCTGATGGAGGCCGCCGTGATTTGCGTGTTCTGAGGTCGGAAGCGAAAAAAAAATCAAAAATTCTGAAAAAAAAATTTGACAGAGTGAAAAACACGATGTAGCATAATGTTTAGTTGGAAACGTTTCCGGTAACGTTATCAGGAACGTTTCCAAAAATCAAAACTAATTTTCAGAATTTTTTCATCAGGAGGAAAAAATGAAAAAAATTATTTTGGGCACATGCTTTATGCTGGCAGCCGTGACTTCAATGTTCGCGGCAAAAAAGGGTCAGGTCCGTTACCTGAATTTCAAGCCGGAAGTTGCTTCCGTCTATCAGGAGCTGGCCGCGGCTTATGAGAAGGAAACCGGAGTCAAGGTTATTGTCGAGACGGCCGCAAACAACGCCTACGAGTCAACGCTTACTTCAAAGATGGCAACAAAACAGGCTCCGACTCTTTTTCAGATTAACGGTCCGCGCGGATACGCAAACTGGAAGAACTACTGCGCCGATCTTTCCGGAACGGAACTTTACAAACATCTTTCGGACAAATCACTTGCCGTCACGTCCGGCGGAAAAGTCTACGGAATTCCTTATGTGGTGGAAGGCTACGGAATCATCTACAACAAGGCGATTACAGACAAGTATTTTGCGCTTCCGAACAAGGCCGTAAAATACAGCAGCATGGACGAGGTGAAGAATTTCGCCGCACTCAAGGAAGTTGCTGATGACATGCAGAAAAATGCGGAAACTCTTGGAATCAAAGGTGTTTTCGCCTCAACTTCTCTGAAGGCCGGCGAGGATTGGAGATGGCAGACTCATCTTGCGAATCTTCCTGTTTACTATGAATTCAAGAACAACAAGGTTGATCTTGCTTCTGATGCCACAAAGAAAATCACGTTCCAGTACGACAAGGAATTCAAGAACATCTTTGACCTTTATCTGAATGATTCCGTGATTCCGGCAAAGAATGTCGGTGTAAAGACTGTTGACAATTCAATGGCGGAATTCGCTCTTGAGGAGTGCGCCATGGTTCAGAACGGAAACTGGGCATGGGGACAGATTTCCGGAGTTTCAGGCAACAAGGTAAAGGCTGAGAACGTAAAATATCTTCCGATTTATACAGGAGTTGCGGGCGAGGAGTCACAGGGACTCTGCATCGGAACGGAGAATTTCTACTGCATCAACAAGAAGGCTTCAAAGGCCGACCAGAAGGCTACCGCCGACTTCATCTACTGGCTGTATTCGTCAAAGACCGGAAAGGATTATGTGACTAACAAGCTAGGATTCATCGCTCCGTTCGATACATTCTCCGCCGACGAGAGACCGACAGATCCGCTTGCCGTTGAGATTTCCAACTGGATGTCAAAGCCGGGAATCACTTCCGTTGCATGGAACTTCACCCTGTTCCCGTCACAGACTTTCAAGGACAACTTCGGAGCCTCTCTGCTCCGCTACGCTCAGGGCTCAAAAAGCTGGGACGACGTCAAGGCCGGTGTGGTCTCCGACTGGGCAAAGGAAAGCGAGATGTAGCTGCGTGATTCCGGACGGCGTGCTTCTTGGGAATATGCGCCTCCGGATTCTGTGAAATGTGTCTGAAAGGACGGTTCTGCGGTGTATGTGACTGCTTGTTCTGCCTGAAATCCGCGGAATCCGTCCTTTTTTTGTAAGATTTTGTACCATTGCTGGAGGAAAAGCATGAAAACAAAGGATAACAATCCAATAAAAAAGTATTTTCCGATATTCGTTCTGCCGACGCTTGTCTGTTTTGTTTTATTTTTTGCGGTTCCTTTTCTTATGGGAATCGGGCTGTCGTTCACGAAATTCACAACTGTAACAGATATTACTGACTTTGTCGGATTCAGCAATTATGTCAAGGCGTTCACAGTGGACAACGAATTTCTTCATGCCTTGGGATTCACATCGCTTTTTACGGTAGTATCAATCGTGACCGTGAATGTGTTCGCGTTTGCGCTGGCACTTCTTCTGACAAAGGGAATTCACGGCACGAATTTCTTCCGTTCCGTTTTCTTCATGCCGAATCTTATCGGCGGAATCGTCCTGGGTTACATCTGGAACCTTCTGATTAACGGTGTTCTGCTGCGTGCTGTCGGGGCGGACATCTCGTTCAAGACGCAGTACGGTTTCTGGGGACTCGTGATTCTTACAAACTGGCAGCTCATCGGTTATATGATGGTGATTTACATCGCCGGACTACAGAATATTCCCGGAGACCTTATCGAGGCTGCCCAGATAGATGGAGCTTCTCCGCTTGGAATTCTCTTCAAGATTAAGATTCCGATGGTCATGCCGTCAATCACAATCTGTATGTTCCTTACGCTTTCAAATTCGTTCAAGATGTTTGATCAGAACCTCGCGCTTACTGCCGGTGCTCCGGAAAAGACGACGGAGATGCTCGCATTGAATATTTATCAGACTTTCTACAACAGGAACGCCAACTGGCACGGTGTCGCCCAGGCAAAGGCTGTTGTTTTCTTCATTATTGTGGCCGTTCTCGCGTTCATCCAGCTGAAGGCTACCGGAAAAAAGGAGATTGAACAATGAAAAGCAGACAGGAAAAAACTATAGGAAATATCATCACGTTCGGAATTCTTGTTGTTCTGACAGTTGTTTTCATCTTTCCGATTCTTCTGGTTCTGATGAATTCGTTCAAATCACGTCTGTATGTTTCCGTGAATCCGTTCGCCTGGCCTGCCGGAGATATGTTCGTCGGATTCGAGAACTACGTGAACGGACTTACCACTTCCGGCTTCTTTATGGCGTTTCTGCGCTCGGCCTTTATCAGCGTATTCTCCGTGCTTCTGATTATAGTCTGCACATCGATGACGGCCTGGTATCTTGTCCGCGTAAAAAACAGACTGACAAAAGTGCTGTATTATGTCTTTGTTTTCAGTATGATAGTTCCGTTCCAGATGGTCATGTACACGATGACTTTTATGGTCACTTCGCTTTACTTTGACAATGTTTTCGGAATTGTGCTTGTGTATCTTGGATTCGGAGCGGGACTTTCGGTGTTCATGTTCTCAGGTTTCGTGAAAGGTGTTCCGGTTGAAGTCGAGGAGGCCGCTACGATTGACGGCTGTACTCCGCTCCAGACTTTCTTTATGATTGTTCTGCCGATGCTCAAGCCGACGGCGATTACGGTTGCCATTCTGAATGCGATGTGGGTCTGGAACGACTATCTTCTGCCTTATCTGATTCTCGGCTCCGACCACAAGACTGTTCCTGTCGCGATTCAGCTTGCGATGCAGGGCGCTTACGGCTCAACGGATTACGGCGGATTCATGGCGATGCTGGTTCTCTCAATTATTCCGATTGTGATTTTCTACATCAGCTCGCAGAAATATATCATCAAGGGTGTTATCGCCGGAGCGGTGAAGGGCTAGAACGGCGGACACAGGATTTCGGGTGTAATATGACGATAAAGGACATTGCTAAGGAATGCGGATGCGCAATCGGAACGGTTTCAAGGGTTCTGAACAACCATCCGGATGTGAGCGAGAAGACACGTGCAAAAGTCATGGCGGTTGTGGAGAAGCATGGTTTTGTGCTGAACACAAACGCAAGACAGCTCAAGGCGCAGGAACGCAAGAATCTTGTGATTATCGTAAAAGGAACTTCGAGCACGCTTCTGAACAGTCTTCTGGAGAAAATCCAGAAAAAACTGGAGCCGCTTCCTTACAATGCCAATGTCGTTATTCTTGACGAGAACGACAACGAAGGTGCAAACGCCACAAGAATTTATTTTGAGCAGAAGCCTCTGGGAATCATTTTCCTGGGAGGATGTTCCGACAAACTTTCGGGCGAATTCGAAAAGGTTCACGTTCCGAGCGTGCTGATTTCGAATCAGGCGGAACCTTCGGTGAACCGTTTTCTTTCGAGTGTCAGTATCGACAACTTTGAGGCGGCGTATTTTTCAGCAAGGCATCTGATTCAGAACGGCCACAGAAAAATCGGCGTTATCGGAGGTGGCATGACATCCGACCTTTCTGTCATCCGGTACAACGGTTTCCGCAAGGCGATGGACGAGGCTGGAATTCCGTTCGATTTTGATTCGGCGTATCAGACTTCAAAATATTCTTTTGACGGAGGAGCTGAGGCTGCGGGAATTCTTCTTGAGAGAAATCCTGAGCTGACCGCCGTTTTCACCATGTCTGACGCGATGGCAATCGGTGCGTGCCGCAGGATTCAGGATTCGGGCCGCAGAATTCCCGATGACATTTCGATTGTCGGATTTGACGGACTTTCCATAGCCGGATATTTTTGTCCGCGTATTACGACCATAAAACAGGACGAGGAT
The DNA here is from genome assembly GCA_963594605.1 of Bacteroidaceae bacterium. Classification (GTDB taxonomy): domain Bacteria; phylum Spirochaetota; class Spirochaetia; order Treponematales; family Treponemataceae; genus Treponema_D. The sequence goes on along the minus strand of CAVBEH010000005.1, from coordinate 84,999 downwards.
CAGCTTGCATCCGAAGGACTTGCGGTTCTTCTCGGCAGCATAGAAAAAAACTGCCCCCCGGAGCATAAACTGATTCCTTTCGGTTTTGTTTCCGGAGAGAGCGTCAGGAATCTGAATAAAATTTGAACTGATTTTGGAGTCTCTTATGTCTTTACTTGATAAGCGGGCGGGCGGAGTACTTATGCACATCTCGTCGCTGCCCGGAAAAACTGGAATCGGAACATTGGGCCGTCATGCCTATTCCTTTGTGGATTTTCTGAAAAACGCCGCCCAGACTTATTGGCAGATTCTTCCGATCGGTCCGACGGGCTATGGTGATTCTCCGTATCAGAGTTTCTCCACTTTTGCAGGAAATCCATATTTCATTGATTTTGAGCTTCTCGAAAATGACGGACTTATATCGGAGTCCGATTACGCGGATGTCCGCTGGGGCGGTTCGGATGCTTATGTTGACTACGGAATCCTTTATACGGAGCGCGGCCGGATTTTTGAGAAGATTTTCGGGAATTTCAGGAAAAACATTCCGTCCGGATTTGTGGAATTCTGTGCGGAGAATGCATTCTGGCTGGACGATTATTCGCTTTTTATGGCGGTGAAGGATGTCCACGGCGGAGTCTCTTTTGACCGCTGGGAGGACGGAATCAGGCGGCGTGTTCCTGATTCTGTGGAATTCTGGCGGAAAAAATGCGCGGACCGGATTGAATATCACAAGATGCTTCAGTTCCTGTTTTTCAGGCAGTACGGCGCGCTCAAAAAATATGCCAACAAAAATGGAATAAAAATCATCGGCGACATTCCGATTTATGTGGCCGCCGACAGTGCGGATGTATGGTCAAATCCCGACCAGTTCTGCCTGGACGGAAACTACAGACCTGTAGAGGTTGCGGGCTGTCCTCCGGACGGATTCTCCGCGGAAGGCCAGCTTTGGGGAAATCCCGTCTACAACTGGGAATTCATGAAAAAAGACGGTTATGCCTGGTGGAAAAAACGCCTTGAGATGAGCCTGAAAAACTACGATGTCCTGCGGATTGACCATTTCCGCGGCTTCGATTCGTATTACTGTATTCCGGCTGGTTCTCATGACGCAAGGAACGGACTCTGGCGGCAGGGGCCGGGAACCGCTCTTTTTGGCGAGATAAAAAGGACTTACGGTGAGCTTCCGATTATCGCCGAAGATCTGGGATTTTTGACCGACAGCGTCCGCAGGCTTCTTTCTGATGTCGGTTTTCCGGGAATGAAGGTGCTTCAGTTCGCATTTGACTCAAGGGATCCGGCGACCGGATATCTTCCGTACTGCTACACAAGAAACTGCGTGGTCTACACAGGAACGCATGACAACACGACACTTCTCGGCTGGATGGATGACTGTTCCGCCGGCGATCTGGAATTTGCGGAAACTTATCTCAGAACGGACAGAAAACATCTTCCTCGGGAGATGATGCTGACCGCAATGGAGTCCGTGGCGAACACCTGTATTCTGACCATGCAGGATCTTCTGGGACTTGGGGCTGAGGCGCGCATGAACACGCCGTCAACGCTCGGAAGCAACTGGAAGTGGCGCGCCGTAGAAGGTCAGATAAATGCGGAAACCGGAGAATTCCTGCGCTCGAATACATTGCTTTATCGGCGTGAAGCCTGAAATTCCGGCATAAATACTTCTTTTATAGAATAAAACAGAAAATTCATATATAATTGCGGCAGTTGTTTTTCCGGAATCCTGACATTTTGTATAAAAAATGTCAGGACTTGTCCCGAAAATCATATCAAACAGAAATTCAGGAGATATGCAGAATGAGAAAAATTATTGCCGCGGTTGCGGTGTCTTTTTTGGTATTCTCTGCGGTTAGCGCTTATAATCCGCCGGTTGACGGTGAAGGTTTTTTTGAGCTTTCCAGTCCCAAGTCGCTTACCGCCGCCTCATCCGTTGCAGGAGGAGGAATTTTTTCCGCAGGACCGGATTCGATTGTGGTGAATCCCGCTCTTACAGCCGGAGAGCAGCGTGTTGTGCTTAATGCCGCATATACAGCGATGTTTTCCGGAAACGAACAGAACGTTTTCCGCTACGGCAACGCATTTCAGACAGGAATTCTGATTCCGTCAAAATGGTACATATTCAGCGGATATGTGAACGGCACGATGGTTCCTTTCCAGGAGATGAATCTGGAGAACAGCATCAACATAAAGGCCGGACTTTCAAAGGAAATTTCTGAACGGCTTGATGTCGGGCTTGGACTGAATGCCGGACTTTTCTGGGGAGCCGGAGTTGACTGGGGAATTTCAGGAAATGTAGGATTTGTGTACAAGCTTGGCGAGCTTGGAATTCTCAAGGATTTCCGTGTGGCCGCCTCTGTCCTGAACCTGGGAAAAAACTACAATAACATAAGCCTTTACGGAGTTGACGGCTCTTCCACCGCCAGTGAATTTCCTACAATCGCGACAATCAGAATCGGTGCCGCGGCGCTTCTTTACCGGAATGACATCATGAAACTCGGATTTTCGTTCGATCTTTCTACGCCGTGTTTCCAGAATCTGATTCTGGATGCCGGACTTCAGTTTTCTCTGAAGGACATGCTTGTTCTGAGCGTCGCCGAAAAAATCAACATAAGCGAAGCTTGCTGGGGACACGCGAATTATATTCCGTCTGTCGGTCTGAGCTTTAAATTCTCGTTTGATGTCAAGAACAACGCCTACCTTGCCCAGAATGACTGGAGCGAGAGCGAGATGACAGTTTCCGCCGCCTACAAAAACATATACTCCACGGTAAATGCTATTTCGGCCGGTGTTGACATAAATCTTGGAATGCAGGATACGACACCTCCTGACATTAAAATTCTTTTTGATGATGAGGAATAGAAATGAAGAGAAGTGTGATTTTTAGCGCCGCCCTGGTTCTGGCGCTGATTCCGTCATTCGTGTCGGCAAAGCCAAAATACATATCGCCGAACAGCGACGGTGTCAATGATGAGCTTGTGATTCCGCTCAATATTTCTGAAAAAAGATATGTCCAGGCGTGGACGCTTGTCGTGATGGATTCTGACAAGAATGTTGTCCGCGAGATAGGAAACAAAGTCGCCCAGCCTGAGAAAATAGGCTTCATATCGTTTTTCAAACAGCTTGTGACTCCAAAAAGAGGAATTCAGATTCCTGATTCGATAACCTGGAACGGAGCGATGAACAACGGTGAGACCGCTCCTGACGGAAGCTACTACTATTATATAACCGCCACCGATGACAACGGAAATGTCGGCAAGACAAAGGAATATGAGGTCATTGTTGATACGGTCGCTCCGGAGATTGAGCTTGCACAGCCTTCCGACAGGATTTTCGGCGAGGGCGCAAAATCAGCGTTCAGGGTGAGGCAGTCCGGTTCTGTTGAGGATGAATGGACAGGAGTTTTCAGGAACGCCGAGGGAACCGCAGTAAAAACATATAAGTGGACAAACGCCGAGCCTGCGGAATTCAGCTGGTATGGAACTGACGATACGGATGCGCAGGTTCAGGACGGAGTCTACACATACGAGATAACGGCGACAGACCGCGCCGGTAACGTAGCTCCCAAATCTGTCATATCAAACATAATCTATTCAGCTGATAAACCGTCCACGAATATTTATGTGGACGGAACACGTTATTTCTCTCCGCGGACTGCAAGCAAAAACGGAAGCGTAACATTCAACCTGAGCATTCCTGTTCCGGACGCAAAGAGCGGAAACCGTCTTACCGAATGGAATGTCGATGTTACGGATTCTTCCGGAAAGATTGTAAGAACATTCCGCGGCGGTGATAACGGCTCGCTTCCTCCGTCATCGGTTGTTTTTGACGGAACGGATGATTCCGGAAATCCGCTTGCCGACGGTGAGTACAAGGCTTCCGTTCATGCTAAATATCTGAACGGCTACGAACCTGCGGTAATCGCTTCTCCGGTTGTCGTGCTTGATACAAAGAAACCGGAAGCCCAGATCCGTGTGTCCGACAAGGTTTTTGGTGCCGGCTCAAAGAATTCTGTTGAATTCTCTCTTATGGTCGCGCCTTCCGCAGGAACTCCGGTAAACGACTGGTCCGCCGCCATAATGACTTCCGACAGAAAGCAGGTTGTAAAGACTTATGAGCTTGGTGAATATCCTCCGCAGACGCTCTCATGGAACGGAATCTGCGATGACGGAACGGTTGCGCAGAAAGGCGATTATATTTTTGTCATGAACGGAACCGACCTTGCCGGAAATGCTGGCGGAGGTGAGTCAAATACCCTGTTCACATTCGATACGACGGAAACCCAGCTTCTGCTGGCGGTTTCGGATACGGCGTTCTCGCCTGACGGAAACGGAGTCAAGGATACTTTGACGTTCTCTCCTGTAACTCAGACACAGGATGTGGTCAGTTATGTGTTCAATATCAGCGACGGAACCGGAAAAACAGTTTATATAGAAAAAGCTGACCGCAAGCTTCCGCTGAATTTTGTCTGGAACGGAAAGGACAGCGACGGAATCCTGTGTGCTGATGGAATTTACACCGCTTCGCTTTCTGTTACCGCCGCGAACGGCTCTTCGGCTTCTGCGACTTCGGCTTCGTTCGAGGTGGACACGGTTCCTCCGAGCGTCGGCGTTTCTGTCCCATGGACGGCATTCTCGCCTGACGGAGACGGAAATCAGGATGTGATTCATCTGGATGTTGCGGACTGCACATCAGAGAAGCTTTGGACTGCGGAAGTCAGAAATGCATCCGACAAAGCTGTCAAGAAATATTCCTGGACGGGAAAAATACAGAATCTGACCGGAAAACCGGAATTTGAATGGGACGGAACGGATGAATCCGGCAACAAGTCTCCTGATGGAAAATACAGTATTGTCGTCCATTCTACGGATGATGCGGGAAATTCGTTCTTTACGGAGGTTACCGGACTTGTTCTGGACAGCCGTGAGACGAAAATTTACGTTACGGCCGAATATGACGGAATTTCTCCGAACGGCGACGGTGTCCTTGACGCGCAGAAATTTACGCTCAGGCCGTCCGTAACGGATGGAATTCTCAGCTGGAATTTTGACATCAGGAAGGAAGACGGAACTTCTGTCTACGGATGGTCGGACAAGGACAGTGCGGATCTGCCGGCTAATGTGACCTGGAACGGAACTGACCGTGACGGAAAACCATGCGAGGGAACATTCACCGGAACGCTGAACGTCGTGTACAGCAAAGGAAACCGTGTGAGCGCGGTGTCATCACCGTTCGTATGTACAGCTACTCCTCCGCAGCTGAAGGTTCAGACTGCGCCGGAATATTTCAGTCCGGATAATGACGGTGTTGACGATGATCTGTTCATAAAGCTTTCCGGAACTACAAAGGCTTCGGTAAAGAACTGGTCGTTTGTTATAAATGATCCTAAAGGCAAACCGTTCTGGAGAACTTCCGGAAAATCACAGATAACGGAACGGATTGTCTGGGACGGATTGAGCAATGTCCAGAAAGATTCCCGCGGAAACGCCGAGCGTGTTCAGTCCGCAATGGACTATCCGTATAAGTTCACTGTTACGGATACCCTTGGAATGACATCTTCTGTGGAAGGCGTGATTCCGGTGGATGTGCTTGTCATTCGTGACGGAAATGTACTTAAAATGGCAGTTCCTTCCATTATATTCCTCTCCAACGAGGCTGAATTCCAGAAGGCGTCCGGAAATCTTACGCAGGATCAGGTGGACAAGAATATCCAGATTCTTAACAGGATTGCCGAGATTCTCAAGAAATTCAAGGATTACAAGGTTACGGTTGTCGGTCACGCCAACAGGCTTTCGGACAATGTTGACGAGGAGACCGTTGACAATCCGAGGGAATGGGGCCGCGCCCTGATGCCGCTTTCCAAGGAGCGTGCCGATGCGATTAAGGCTTATCTTGTCAAGCGCGGAGTAAACGCTTCAAACCTTACGGCCGACGGCCGCGGAGGAACTCAGCCGGTCGTGAATCCGAAAGATCGGGACAACAACTGGAAGAACCGCCGCGTCGAGTTCATACTCCAGAAGTAGAACGGATTTAAGATTATATCTGAATACAGAAATGAGGCTGTCCGTCATAAGGCGGACGGTCTCATTTTTTATGCCCATGTTTTTACCGAGACATTTTTGCGGCAATATCCTTTTTCTGACAACTCAACTCTGATTGACAAACATCAGTTCTATTGTATAATGCTTACTACAACGTTTTCGTTGTAAAATTCAACTCTTCTTACAGGAGATAAAATTGAAATTCGGACATTTTGATGATTCAGCCCGCGAATACGTGATTGACACACCGCGCACTCCGTATCCGTGGATTAACTATTTGGGAAGCGAGAAATTCTTCTCCCTGATTTCTAATACAACCGGCGGATATTCGTTCTACACCGACGCACGCCTGCGCCGCCTGACACGCTACCGCTACAATGATATGCCGCTTGACAACAACGGCCACTATTTCTTCATAAAAGACGGAGATACAATCTGGAATCCGGGCTGGCAGCCGACTCAGACCGAGCTTGACTCCTACGAGTGCCGCCACGGTTTCGGCTACTCAAAATTCATCTCCAGAAAAAATGACGTAAAGGCCGAGGCTCTATACATGGTTCCGAACGGCGAGAACTGCGAGGTGGAGATGCTGACGCTTAAAAACGAGGGAAAGGGCGAGAAGAAAATCAGCCTTGTCTCCTTTGTTGAATGGTGCCTTTACAACGCTTCTGACGACTGTCAGAATTTCCAGAGGAATTTCTCTACCGGCGAGGTTGAGATTGAGGGCAGCGCAATCTATCATAAAACCGAATACCGCGAGCGCCGCAACCACTTTGCCTTCTACTGGTGCAACGAGAAGATTGACGGATTCGACACTGACCGTGAGACCTTTTTGGGCCTCTACAATCCGATTTCCGCTCCTAAGACTGTTGTTGAGGGGAAATCCGGAAATTCCGTCGCCGACGGCTGGTCTCCGATTGCGTCCCACCGCCTTAACATCACGCTCAAGGCGGGCGAGGAGAAGACCCTGATTTTCGTGCTCGGCTATATCGAGAATGACAACGACAAGAAATTCCTTCCGGAAGCCGAGAAGGAGAAGGCGCTCAAGGCGGGACTTCTCCGTACGAACACTGCTTCCGGTGTAATCAACAAGGAAAAGGCTTACGCTCTCCAGCAGAAATTCGACACGAAGGAAAAGGTGCTGAAGGCTTTTGACGAGCTTCATGCCTTCTGGGATGAGACGCTCTCTCATTTTGTGATTAAGACCGGCGACGACAAGCTTGACAGAATGGCTGTATGGAACCAGTACCAGTGCGTCGTCACATACAACTTCGCGCGCTCGGCCTCATATTTTGAATCGGGAATCGGACGCGGACTCGGTTTCCGCGACACATCACAGGATATGCTCGGCGCGGCGCATCAGCTTCCGGCTTCCAGAATCCGCGAACGTCTTTACAATGTTGCCGCCACGCAGTTCGAGGACGGTTCGGCCTATCATCAGTTCCAGCCGCTCACAAAACGCGGAAACGCCGACATCGGCTCAAATTTCAACGATGATCCGCTCTGGCTCGTTCTGGGAGTGGGCAACTACATCCGCGAGACCGGCGACAAGGACTTCCTCTCTGTTGATGTTCCTTTTGACAACTCCGAGACGAACAAGGCGACGATGTTCGAGCATCTGCGCCGTTCATACAACTACATTCCGAATCATATCGGACCGCACGGACTTCCGCTCATCGGTCGCGCCGACTGGAACGACTGCCTTAACCTGAACTGCTTTTCAATGAATCCGAACGATTCTTTCCAGACCTGCACGAACAAGGAAGGCAATAACGCCGAGTCGGTCATGATTGCACAGATGTTCGTTTTTGTCACACCTGACTACGTCCAGATGTGCCGCCTTATGGGAGACGAGGAAGAGGCAAGGAAAGCTGAGGCCGCCTGCAGAAAAATGGAGGAGGCAATCTGTACCGCCGGATGGGACGGAGAATGGTACGTCCGCGCTTATGACGATGCCGGAAACAAAATCGGCTCAAAGGAATGTGAGGACGGAAAGATTTTCATCGAGACTCAGGGCTTCGGAACGATGGCCAAGGTCGGAAAGGACAAGGGCTATCCGGAAAAATCACTTGACAGCGTGAAGAAATATCTTGACTCAAAATACGGAATCGTGATTCTTTCTCCGGCTTACCAGAACTATCACGTGGAACTTGGTGAGGTTTCCTCATATCCGCCGGGATACAAGGAGAACGGCGGAATTTTCTGCCACAACAATCCTTGGGTAATTATCGGTGAGGTTGTTAACGGCCGCCCTGGCGATGCATGGGAGCACTACACGAAAATCGCTCCGGCCTGGGTCGAGGAAAAATGGTCGGACATCCACCGTACGGAACCTTATGTCTATTCCCAGATGGTCGCAGGAAAGGAGGCGCGCCGTGAGGGTGAGGCAAAGAATTCATGGCTTACAGGAACAGCCGCATGGAACTTCGTCGCACTTTCACAGTACATCTGCGGACTTCGTCCTCAGCACGCCGGTCTTGAGATTGAGCCTCGTCTGCCGGAACACGTAAAGAATGCCGAATTCACGCGCAAATTCCGCGGAGTCACATATCACATCACCGTCGAGAACAAAAGGAACACCGGAAAAGTGTCTCTTGATGTCAAAAACGGAACTGCGGACGGACTCGTGGTGAAGGCTGACAATGGAGCGACGGACGTCTTTGTAAAGGCGGTCGTGGCGTAAAACTGATACGTTCATTCAAAATTCATCTTGAATATGATGAACAGGTGAAACTCCGGCGGCGGGCTGCAGAATGCGGTTCACTGCCGGAGTTTTTTGTATTTATGGAAATTTGCCGTCAAATAATATAAACTTCATGACGGAGCAAAAAATGAAAAATCATATTCCTGTAATTTTGGGCATTGCCCTTATTGTTTTTCCCGGCTGTCAGAAAAAGGCTGCGGAAAACTATTTTGAGTCAATGAATACTTTTATGAAAGTCCGCTGCTACGGAACAAATGCCGAGGAGGCTAATTCCGCGGCGCAGAAATATATCGGCGAGCTTGAGGCGCTGATTTCGGTGACAAAACCTGCAAGTGACATTTATAAGGTGAATCATGCGGTTTCATATCCGGTGGAGGTTTCTCCGGTTACTGCGGAACTGCTGAAATTCACTCTCGGAATGTCCGAAAAGACTGGCGGTGTTCTGAATCCCTGCCTTTATCCTGTGACTTCCGCATGGGGCTTTACCAAAAAACAGTACAGAATTCCGTCTGATGACGAGATAAGGGAATTGCTCCGGCTTACCGATTTCAGAAAGGCCAAAATTGACGGAAACAATGTCACGTTGGAGCCTGGAATGATGTTTGATTTGGGCGCGGTGGGAAAAGGTTTTGCCGGAGACGAGGCTGCAAAAATGATGCGTTCCTACGGAATCACCTCCGCACTGCTTGATCTCGGTGGAAATATCCAGCTGATTGGTTCGCGCCCGGACGGTTCCGACTGGACAATCGGAATCAGAAATCCGTTCGGTGAAGGTCAGATCGGAACGCTCAGAGTTTCTGACTGTGCGGTGATAACGAGCGGCGGCTACGAAAGATATTTTATCGGCGAGGACGGAAAAAAATACATCCATATTTTTGACGGAACTACAGGCCGTCCTGTCGAGAACAACATCGTTTCGGCTACGGCTGTCGCTCCGGGAGGAACTTATTGTGATGCGCTTTCGACCTCGCTTTTTATAATGGGAGTTGACCGTTCAATAGAATTCTGGCGTAAAAACAGGGATTTTGATTTTATGCTTATTACTGACGACAGGAGAATTTACATCACAAGACCTCTTGCCCGGAAATTCTCACTGAATCAGGAGATTTCCGGCACGGAGATAATGACAATTAAAAAATAAAAAACACTTCAACAGAAACTGCGGAATTTTCCGTTCACATAAGCAGGAAAATTCTGTCAGTTTTATTTTTTATCTGCCGAACATTATATTATGTCCTCCAACAGTTATGAAAAGCCCGATTTCTGGTCGCGTAAAGCTTTTTCAGAAGGTTATCCGGCGCGTTCCGTGTATAAGCTCCAGGAAATTGATGCGAAATTCGGAATGATAAAAAAGAACTATTCCGTGCTTGATTTGGGCGCCGCGCCCGGCAGCTGGACGGTTTTTCTGCTAAGGAAACTTGAGGGAAACGGAAAAGTCGTTTCCTGCGACCTGAATCCTCTCGCAAAATCCGTGAAGGGAGACAATCTTGTTTTCATTCAGGGGGATCTGAATGATCCTGAAATCCGTGAGAGAATAAAGTCGGAGGGGCCGTATGATCTTGTTGTCTGTGATGCCGCGCCAAAAACTACCGGAAACAGGACTGTGGATACAGCTCGTTCCGAGCAGCTTGTCGAGATGGCGGTCTGGTATGCGCAGACAATGCTCAAAAAGGGCGGGAATTTTGCGGTGAAAATTTTCCAGAACGGCGGACAGCAGTCAGCGCTGAAGCTGATGCGCGAGGTGTTCACTTCCGCAAAGGGATTCAAGCCGGAAGCCTGCCGCTCCGAATCTTTTGAGACATATCTTGTCGGAATTTCAAAAAAATGAATTTGCAGGAGAAACTTGTGTTTACTGATGATTTGAACAGAAAGAGTGTTTTTTCCGCGGAGAACGGTCATCGTAAAATGTTGATTACGCGTCTTTTCCATAGTATAATCAGCGGAATCAAGAATTTTTTTGTTATGATGTTCAGTTCAAGGGCGTTGAAAGTTGTCGTTTTCTCTGTCGCGGGATTCGGTTTCGGAGTGCTGATTGCGCTTGCCGGATTCACTGCCGCCGAGCGTATCAGTGTGCATGACGGAATGGGCGGATTTGAGACGGCATCGCTCCCTGAATTCAACAGCGAATATGCGAACCTTTTTGATCCAATCTCTCAGAATTCCTCCGGAACGGATGAAGTTGCGGACGATGCCGCCGTTCAGGAGCAGCCTTTCTCTCCGCTCACATATCAGACTTACCGTGTGCGTCAGGGTGATATGATAGGATTTATCGCGGACAAATATAATGTCACTCAGGATACGATTATCAGTGTTAACAATATTCGCCAGTCAAGGCTGATTCAGGTCGGACAGTATCTGAAAATTCCGTCGATGCCGGGAATTCTCTATACGGTGAGGACGGACGGCGAGACTCCTTTGTCAATCGCGGAAAAATATGAATCGGATGCGGACAAATGCGCGCTCGTTAATATGATGAGTCTGGATACCAGCCTGTCCGCCGGAACCACGGTTTTTGTTCCGGATGCGGAGCTTGACTGGGTAACGCGTCAGGAGATAAACGGAGATCTGTTCCACAAGCCGCTTCACGGTAGATATTGGCTTTCGTCTAACTACGGCTGGAGAAGTTCGCCTTTCTCTGGCAAGCGGTCGTTCCATGGCGGTGTGGATATGGCTGCAAATGCGGGAACAAGCATTTTTGCGGCTCTTGACGGAAGGGTTACGGCCGCCGGATATAATTCCACATACGGAAATTATGTTATAATCACACATCATTCCGGCTACAAGACGCTTTATGCCCACATGAGTGAAATTCTCTGCGTCCGGAATCAGTGGGTTTCTTCCGGAACAAGAATAGGACGTGTCGGAAGTACCGGTCTGAGTACAGGACCGCATCTTCATTTTACTGTTTATAAGAACGGAAAAACAGTAAATCCTTTATCTCTCATAAACTGATCTCAGGAGTTTTCGGATGAATTCAAAATCAGTCTCACTGCTTTCCGGGGCGGGCTTGCTTCTTGCGGCCTGCATCTGGGGATTTGCGTTTGTCGTTGTAAAGGACAGTCTTGATTATGTAGGTGCGATTTATATGATGGCGTTCAGGTTTTCCCTTGCGGCCGTCGGGCTTGCGCTTATCTTCTGCGGAAAACTCCGGCTTCTGAACAGAAAATATCTGATGAATGGAGCTGTCACCGGAGCTTTTCTTTTTGCCGCTTATGCCTTGCAGACTGTCGGCTGCGGCTACACAACCGCCGGAAAAAACGCATTCCTGACGACTGTATATGTGATGCTTGTTCCGCTTTTTTCATGGCCGCTTTACCGGAAACGTCCGGGATGGTATGTTTTTGTCGCGGCGCTGATGTCGGTTGCAGGGATCGGACTGCTTGCGCTTGGAAACGATTCTGAAAATATTTTTTCGATGAATTTCGGAGACATTCTTACTATTGTATGCGGTTTTTTTTATGCCTTTCATATCCTCTGGACGGAAAAATGCGGAAGGGACGGCAATGACCCGATTCTGATTACGGTTCTCCAGTTCTTTTTTGCGGCCGTCTTTTCCTGGATTCTTGCGCCGTTTTTTGACGGAGGATTTCCGCTTGAGGCTGTACGGAATCCGCGTGTTGTAGTCTCAATGCTCTATCTTGGAATTTTCAGCACGATGGTAGCGTTCAGTCTCCAGAACATCGGACTTAAATATGTGCAGTCCTCGTTGGCAAGTCTTCTGCTTTCGTTTGAGTCAGTTTTCGGTGTTCTTTTCAGCACTTTTTTTCTGCATGAGCGGATTACGCCAAGAATGGCGGCCGGATGCGTTCTGATTTTTTTTGCCGTGATTCTTGCCGAGACAAAATTCAGCTTCAGAAAAAAATAGAACAGACAGATTCAAATCTTTTCTTGCATTTATGTATGCGGAACGGTAATTTATAGGCATGGAAAATTCAAATTCTTTGCCAAAATCAGAGCTGATTGCCTCTGAAAAACAGAAATTTATTGCCCGTGTCTACGGATGGATGACGGTGGCGCTCCTTTTGAGCGGTGCCGCCGCATGGTTCACCGCATCTAGCGAGACGCTATTGAAGCTTCTGTTCGGAAACGGATTCGGTTTTATGATTCTTGTGGTTGCCGAAATAGCGCTTGTCTGGTGGCTTTCCGCATCAATCAGAAAAATATCATCTGGAGCCGCAGTCGCCGCCTTTCTGATTTATTCTCTGATAAACGGAGTCACACTGTCGTCCGTTTTCCTGGTTTATACAGGAGATTCGCTGGTGAGCGTGTTCGGAATAACAGCGCTCATGTTCGGTGTGATGAGCGTTTTCGGACTTTTCACTAAATCTGATTTGAATTCTGCGGGACGTTATCTGATGATGGGACTTGTGGGAATTATTGTCGCGTCTCTTGTGAATTTCCTGCTCCGTTCCTCAAGGCTTGACTGGATTATATCAATTGTTTCTGTCGTGGTGTTCACCGGTCTTGCGGCTTATGATTCGCAGAAAATCGCAAGGGCGGCGGTTTATGCTGACGGTTCCGAGGTGTTCCACAAGGCGGCCGTAATCGGGGCGCTTGAGCTTTATCTTGATTTTATAAACATATTCCTTTCGCTTCTGAGGCTTTTCGGCAAAAGAAAGAATTAGGAGGCATGATAAAAATTACATCCGTGGCTCGCCGCTATGCGGAGTTTCATAAGGAGATAAGATAAAAACAGCCGAAAATAGTGTCTGTTTTTATCTTTAAAAGTTTGCGTTGTGAACTTTCTTATCAACCGTTGTTTCTCACTTCGTTGCGAAACAACTTAAAAAGTCAATCCTGAAACTGAAGTTTTAATCTTGACTTTTTATGGGAGCGGAAACGGAGCCGTGCTTTTTTCATGAAATTCCCCGAACTGAGGGGAATTTCATGATTGCATCATATCTTTCTTCCAGGCGTCGATGAATTCGAACATGAACTGCTGTATGTCGCCGAACCATTTTTTCTGGAAATCGCACGCTGTTTTTCCGATGTAGCGGAAATGCCAGCACTCCCACATATATCCGGTCACATCCTCATATCCCTGTGGAAAACTGAGGGACCATCCGTATTCCGCGGCGTGGCTGTACATCCATTTTCCGGCGGGCGTGTTGGCAAAATCATCTGATATTGAGCCGAAGTCTATCGCCGCGCCGAGCTGGTGCTGGCTTGTCCCTGGTCTTGCCGAATATCTGTCCGCAAGTTCCTGTCCGTCTATCGAAACCCATCTGTTGTAGACCTGCCGCTGATATTCATAGGAACGGTATGTCGAGCTGACAAGAAGCGTTATTCCGTCTGATTTTGCGGCCTGCGCCATTTTTCTTAGATGAGGCTCCACGTCCGCACGCAGATACAGATTGTTCCTGTTCAGATTGTAGAATTCATTCTTTGTGAGCAGGACAAGATTTTCCGGTTCGTAGCTGCTGTCCACATGGTTTTTCTTGTCTATCAGGTGATAGAGACTCAGATCGTCCTGCGGAAAATTCTTCTCCTCATCAAGAACTGCATACAGGTCTGCAAGAAATTCCTCCGGACTTCCGTTCGGAATAACGGCCTTCGCTCTTTCGCTCATGGAATAAAGAACCCTGTTCAGTCTTGAAATTTCAGGATTCACCGGTTTTTCTGTGGTTTCCGAAACTTCTTCATTCCGGACGGCTTTGTTTTCCGCCGTCTTTCTGCCTTCACAGGATGCGAAACTCAGAATCGCGGCGGAAATAATGAGAAAAAGTGTTTTCCTCATGTCAGGCCTGAAGCGCTGTGACGGCGACAGTTGCGATTATGTCATCGACATTGCATCCGCGGGACAGATCATTCAGCGGCTTTGCGAATCCCTGGCAGACAGGACCAATCGCCATCCATCCGCCCATGCGCTGACAGATTTTGTAGCCGATATTTCCTGCGTTGATGTTCGGGAATACGAATACGTTTGCGTGTCCGGCAACTTTTGAGCCCGGCGCTTTAAGTTCTCCGACTTCCGGAGCAACGGCCGCATCAAACTGGAATTCGCCGTCAAGCGCAAGCTCCGGATGAGCCGCTTTTGCGATTTCTGTCGCTTTCTGCATTTTGGGAACGGATTTGAAGAATTTGTCATCGTTTCCGCTGCCTTTTGTCGAGAATGAGAGCATTGCGACTCTCGGTTCTATTCCTGCGATTTTTACGGCTGTATCTGCGGTTGCCGCTGCGATGTCCGCAAGCTGATTCTCATCAGGCTCGATGTTGATTGCGCAGTCTGCAAAAAGAGCCACGCCGTCAGGAATGTATCTGTTTCCGCCTTCCGGTGCGACCATTATAAAGCTGGAGGAGACTGTTGAGATTCCCGGTGCGGTCTTGATTACCTGAAGTCCCGGACGCAGAGTGTTCGCCGTTGAATGACATGCTCCGGATACGAATCCGTCCGCATCTCCGGCTTTCAGAATCAGCGCGCCGAACATCGTCCTGTCCTTCAGAATGTAGGCTTTTGCCGCCGCCACATCAGCATACTCAGGCTGATTTGTCTTTTTGTTGATTTTTCCCTTGCGTGCCTCAAAAAGAATCTCCGCATATCTGTCCGTGTCGGGACTTTCCGCAGGATCCACGATTTTTACGCCGGAAAGGTCAGTTCCCGGTGCGACTTTCTCGCATTCAGCCCTGTTTCCGACCAGAATGATTTTTGCGATTCCGTCACTCACTATTTTTGAGGCGGCTTCGACAACGCGTCTGTCCTCGCCTTCGCAGAGAACAATTGTTTTTCCGGCGGCTGCCGCTTTTTTCTTGAGTTCATCAACAAATGTCATATTAATCCGTCCTTTTATTTTTGACCGGCTTCGGCCTGAATCTCCATGTGCCGGCGTTATATTTTGAATCTGCCGGCAGAATTCCGGCGCAACAAGAATACTACTATAAAAATCTAAATTCAATAGCGGACAAATCCGGTTTTTGGTCTGTCTTCTGCATGGAATGGGAGATACTGATGTTTATTTTGACATATTGACAAATTTTGTCAAACTTATGTAGAATAATGTGCTTTTGCAACAGAGCCGATTATGGTATAATTTCTTTCTATAAAGTTAATCATAAATCTATTGTTTTGAGGTGTTCATGTCACGAAGACGGGTTGTTATTACAGGACTTGGAGCTGTAACTCCGGTCGGAAATTCCGTTGAATCTTCCTGGGAATCCGTGAAGGAGGGAAGGAGCGGAGCCGGTCCGATCACACTCTTTGATGCGTCCGGGTTTCAGGTGAGAATCGCCGCCGAGGTGAAGAATTTTTCGCTTGATGATTACGGCGTTGATCACAAGCTTTCGCGCAAAATGTCACGGTTCGCAAAATTTCTTCTTGGAGCGGGAATTCAGGCTGTTACGGATGCCGGCTACACAAAGGAGAATTTTGCGGCTGAAAATGCCGGTATTGTCTCCGGAGTCGGAATAGGAATTTCGGATGTGGTGGAGACCGGTTACAGAAAATATCTGGATCCGTCCGCCGGAGTGAACAGGCTTCCGCCGCTTACCGCTCCAATGGCGCTTAACAATGAGGCGGCGGCGAATGTCGCGATGTATTACGGAATTCACGGTCCCGCCTGGACGCTTTCTACGGCCTGCGCGTCCGGAACCGATTCCGTCGGTCTTGCCGGCGACATGATAAGGTCAGGTCGTGTCGATGTCTGTCTTGCCGGCGGAACCGATGCGGATATTACCGGATTCAATATCGGCTGCTATCAGGCTCTGTCCGCGCTTACATCAAAATTCAACGACTGTCCGCAGAAAGCGAGCCGTCCTTTTGACAGGGACAGAAGCGGTTTTGTGATGGGAGAAGGAGCCGGAATTCTTGTTCTTGAGGAACTTGAACATGCAAAGGCACGCGGCGCCAGAATTTACGCCGAGCTTGCCGGTTTCGGAACATCCAGCGATGCCTACCATATAACTGCGCCGCTAGAGGATGGAGCTGGCGGTGCGCTTGCCATGCGCCGTGCGTTTGAGGATGCGGAAATGAGACCGGACGAAATTCAGTATTACAATGCCCATGGAACATCAACTGTCGCCAACGATTCCGCGGAATCCGCAATGCTAAAGACGGTTTTTGGTGATTACGCATACAGACTTAAAATTTCGTCTACAAAAAGCGTGACCGGACATCTTGTAGGTGCCGCCGGTGCGGTTGAGGCTATTTTCTGTGTAAAGGCGATTCAGGACGGATTTGTTCCTCCGACGGTAAATCTTGACAATCCCGATGTCGCACATGGCTGCGATTTGGACTATGTTCCGAACATAGGAATAGAAATGCCGATAGAAGTCGCCGCCTCATGTTCGCTGGGTTTCGGCGGACATAACGGCTGTATCATAATCCGCAAATATCAATAGAATTCAATAAAACAGAGGTGACAAATGATTGTAAAACCGATGGTCAGAAGTAATATCTGTATCAATGCGCATCCTGTCGGTTGTGCACGGGAAACTGAGCGGCAGATTGCGTATGTAAAGTCAAAAAAAGCCGCGCGCGCCATAAAATCCGTAAGCGAGGGAGGAAAAGGTCCTTCCCTGGTGCTGGTGCTTGGCTGTTCAACCGGATATGGACTTGCGAGCCGTATCGCCGCAGCCTTTGAATACGGGGCTGACACAATCGGCGTGTCTTTTGAGAAGGCTCCTTCCGCGACGAAGGGAGGAACTCCCGGTTGGTACAACAATATGGCGTTTGACCGTGCCGCAGAAAAGGACGGGCTTTATTCGCTTTCGATAAACGCCGATGCCTTTGCGGATGAGACGCGGAATCTCGTCATTGATGAGATCAAGAAGACAGGAAAAAAAGTTGACCTTGTGATTTACAGTCTTGCAAGTCCCGTCCGCACCGATCCTGTGACAAAGGTTTTGTATAAGTCGGTGATAAAGCCGAAGGACAAGCCTTACAGCGGAAATGCGATTGACATAATGACCGGAACGCTGAAATCATCAAGCGCCGAGCCTGCCACCGGCCAGGAAATCGCCGATACGGTAAAGGTTATGGGCGGAGAGGACTGGCGTCTTTGGATGGATGCGCTGCTTGATGCCGGTGTTCTTGCTGAAGGCTGCCGTACTCTTGCGTATTCCTATATCGGACCTGAACTGAGCCACGCAATCTACCGCAACGGAACAATCGGCGAGGCGAAAAAGGATCTTGAGGCCGCCGCTCATGATATAAATGCCGAATTGTCCGGAAAAATCGGCGGCGGAGCCTACGTTTCTGTGAACAAGGGGCTTGTCACAAGGTCAAGCGCGGTGATTCCGATTATATCGCTTTATCTTTCCGTTCTGTTCAAGGTGATGAAGGCAAAGGGAACCCATGAAGGCTGCATCGAGCAGATGGAGCGGCTTTTTGCCGAAAGACTTTACACCGGTGCGGATAACGGAGCCGGAAAAGTTCCTGTCGATTCTGAGGGAAGGATCCGCATGGACGATCTTGAGATGCAGGATGATGTCCAGAAGGAAGTGAACAGATACATGGAGATGGTGAATGACGGGAATCTCAAGGACTGCTGTGATCTTGAGGGATACAGACACGACTTTTATGCGACCAACGGTTTCGACATCGAAGGCGTTGACTACACAAAGGAACTTTCATCAATGGACTGCATAGACTGAGCTGTTCTGTCTGAATAAAGAAGAAAACCCCGGAACGGAAAGAGGCGGCTGCCATCTGACCGTTCCGGGGCTTTTTATACGGGGAAAATCACTTCCGCGTATTTATTCTCAGAAGAAACGGAATTCTAGACCGAGTCCGCCATAAAGCGCGCGGCGCGTGAATTCAAGTGCGTCTGTCGTCGTGGAGATAAGGGTGTTCTTGTAGGTGTACTGGACTTTCGTCGGAGAAAAATCAAGCATATAGTTCACGTCAGCCGTGAGTGCAAGATTCTTTATTATGTAGAATTTCAGGTCCGCACCGAATACAAGGCCGACATTTATGCCGTTTGTCGATATGTTTTCCGGTGTTATTGATGAGCCAAGGGTGTACTGAGGATTCAGTATGAACGAGAAATTCGGTCCTGCTCCGGCACCGATGCTCAGATTGCCGATTGGAAGCGTCAGATGAAGCATGAGAGGAACATCGACCATCGTCGCATCAAGTTTCTGGACCTGCGAGCCTGTCGATGTGCTCTTTGCCGATATCTGGCTGTTCACAAAATTCAGTCCGCCGCGCACTCCGAGCGTTCCGAAAATTCCTACATCCGCCGTTATTCCGAATCCTCCGGAGAAAGTCGGATCGCTTTCGAGGTTCGTCTTTGTCTCCTCGATGGAAGTTCCGATGTTTGTTCCGATTATTCCCTTTGCGCCGACGGAAAGTCCGAGCGCCGATGCGGAGAACGTGATTCCCGCAAGAACAATTCCTGAAATGATGAATTTTTTCATAGTTGCCTCACTTGTTTTGCTGTCTATTCTGCAATCACCTTTTTGATTGCATCCAAAAGTTCGCTGTACTCGGTGAATGCCGGATACTGCGGATAATCCCTGATTATTTTTTCGGTTGACCTGAAAAGAAAACCTGCTTTTGAAGCCTGAATCATTCCAAGATCATTGAAGCTGTCCCCTGAGGCGATTGTCTCGTAGCCGATGGACTGGAGCGCCTTTACCGTGGTGAGCTTGCTGTTCTCGACGCGCATACGGTAACCGGTTATCTCACCGGACGGAGCAACCTCAAGCGTGTTGCAGAAGATTGTCGGGTAGCCGAGTTTCGCCATAAGCGGACTTGCGAACTGATTGAACGTGTCGCTCAGTATGATTACCTGAGTCAGAGTTCTCAGCTCGTCAAGGAATTTTTTTGCTCCGGGCATCGGATCGATTTTCCTTATCGTGTCCTGAATTTCCTTCAGTCCGAGTCCGTGCTCCTTCAGAATGCCGATTCTGTACTTCATGAGCTTGTCGTAATCCGGTTCATCTCTTGTTGTTCTGCGCAGTTCAGGAATTCCGGTGGCATCGGCAAAGGCAATCCAGATTTCCGGGACAAGTACGCCCTCAAGGTCAAGGCATGTAATAAACATAGTAAAATTCCTTCTGATTTTCTTGTGTGTCAGGTCGAAACTCGACATCGTGTATTAAATTATATCATTTGTATGAATATGTCAAAGCGGGAGGCGGGTTTGTTTTTTTTCTTTCCGCCTGATGATTCGTGCGGAGCTTATATGTCCCGGAACATGGAGTACGGTCATTTCTTTTTCCGGGAAAAAATGACTGTAGGTGATTTTTCCGATTTACAGTCCGTTTTTCCGATGGTAAACTGAATCAGTTTAGTTAAACGATTAACTTGATCATACGGAGTTTTATATGAAGAAGGCGTTTGTTGTTGTTGATGCGGCGCACGATGGTCCGGTGATAAGCCGTGACATTTACGGTCATTTTTCTGAGCATCTCGGACGGTGCATATACGGCGGATTCTGGGTCGGAAAAGATTCTCCTGTGCCAAACATAAACGGCTACAGAAAGGATGTTGTAGAGGCTTTCAGAAAAATCGGAATTCCGAATCTCAGGTGGCCGGGCGGCTGCTTTGCGGATGAGTATCACTGGAAGGACGGAATCGGTCCCAACGAAAAACGCAAACGCATGGTGAACACGCATTGGGGCGGAGTTGTCGAGGACAACAGCTTCGGAACTCATGAATTTCTGGGATTGTGCGAGCTGCTCGGATGTAAGCCTTATATAAACGGAAATGTCGGCAGCGGAAGCGTCCGGGAGATGTCCGAATGGATTGAGTATATGACGTTCAGCGGCGAGTCTCCGATGTCACGTCTCCGCGGGGAAAACGGTCACAAGGATGCCTGGAAAGTTCCGTTTTTTGGTGTCGGAAACGAAAGTTGGGGCTGCGGCGGAAACATGAAGCCCGAATATTATGCGGATCTCTACCGCCGCTATCAGACTTATATGCGTCAGTATGGACCGGACAAAATTTTCAAGATTGCGTGCGGGCCTAACGGAAACGACTGGAACTGGACTGAAGTGGTTATGCGCGAGGCCGGTCAGTATATGGACGGACTTTCGCTTCATTATTATACGGTTGATCCCGACTGGAATTCACGCCCGACTGCGTCTGAATTTTCGGAGAAGGGATGGTACGGAGGAATCGCAAAGGCTTCCTATATGGAGGAGCTTGTCCGCCGTCATGATGAGATAATGACAAAATACGATTCCGCAAAACGTGTTGCGCTTGTCGTGGACGAGTGGGGAATGTGGCACAAAGTGGAGGAAGGCACAAATCCCGGCTTCCTGTATCAGCAGAACACCGTGCGTGACGCTCTTGTAGCCGGAATAACGCTGAACATATTCAACAACCACAGTGACCGTGTCCGCATTGCCAATATCGCGCAGGCCGTGAATGTTCTTCAGTCCCCGGTCCTGACGGAAGGCGACAGAATGATTCTTACACCGACCTGGTATGTGTTCAGTATGTATATGGCGCATCATGATGCGGTGCTGCTCAGAAGCAGTGTCGCCTGCGATAGGGTGGGAGCAGATTCTGACATCGTGAATTCCGTTACAGCTTCCGCTTCGCGCAAGGACGGAATCTTCACGGTTACCCTTACGAATGCGGATCTGAATGATTCCCGTGATATTACGGTGGAATTTGCCGGCATGACCGGAGAAATATCATCGGTTGAGGCTTATGCCCTGACCGGAGAAAAAATGAACAGCATGAACACTTTTGCCGAGCCGGACAACGTGAGGACAGAAAAAACTTCGTCCGGAATTTCCTCCACGGCCGCGGTCTCAGTCTCCGTTCCGGCAAAGTCTGTCGTTCAGCTTACAGTAAAGGCGTGACGGATTCCGTGTCTCAGAGGATTCCGTGTCCGCAGTGCGAAAGCCGGTGGGCGGCAATGGATATGACTCCGGAGCTCGCTGAAGAAATGTCCGCCGCCCAGCCGGTTACCGCCGATACCGCGCCCGAAAGTCTTTATTCGGAAAGGATGAGAGTCTGCGCTTCATGTCCGTCACTTGCCGGCGGAATGACCTGCGGATTTTGTGGATGTTTTGTCGCATTCCGTGCAAGACGGATTTCCGCTTTCTGTCCGGGGGTTCCGCGGCGCTGGTGAAATCCGTCCGTCATTCATGATTTGTCAGATGGATTTGTTGATTGTAACATAATGCGAAAGATGATAGTATAGACCATATTTCCAACATAAGAGGTCTTGAAAATGCCTTATTCCGAACCAACAAGTCTTGCGATTGTTGCGTGTCCAGGTGGCGAAGCTTTCGCCGATGAAGTCATAACGCACCTCAAACACATGTATAAACACCGCTTCACCTTGAAGAACGATGTTATATCAAAGCGTTATGAGCTTACAAAAGAAGATCTTGTGAACAGAATCAATCTGAAGAATGATCTCCAGACTTCCGATCTGTGCATAAGAGGGGCTACAGATAAGTACCGGCCGCCTGTTTTCAAGGTGAATGCAAGGTTCACTTATTTTGCCAACGGTGAATTCAAGACTGAACTTCTTGATACGGTCCGCGGCAAGGATGTGTTCATCTTTCAGGATGTCGAGAATCACGAGGTTCTTCCGCTGAACGGCGGTGCGAACAAGGTATCGCTTTCGGTGAATGATCATGTTATGTCGCTTCTGGTCACAATCGATGCGGTCCGTCAGGCCGGAGCCGCGCAGATTACGCTTGTTGTTCCGGCGTATCCGTACAGCCGTCAGCATAAAAAGAAGGGACGCGAGGGACTTACTGCAAGTATGCTGGGGCACATCTACGAGATGCTCGGTGTTGCAAGAATCATAACGCTCGACATTCATTCCCGTGAGATTGTAAACGCATTCTCCAGAGTCAATCTTGATAACCTTCATGCCAGCTATCAGATTATCCGCGAACTTGGTAAAATTGTCGATCTTACCGGCCAAAAAGATGATCTCGTGATTGTATCGCCGGACACAGGCGCGATTGACAGGAACAAATTCTACGCATCAGGCCTTAAACTTCCGCTTGCGATGATTTACAAGGAGCGTGACTATTCGATTGTCACGCAGAACGCTACAAATACCAATATAAAATCCGTAAAACTTCTTGGTGATGTCCGCGGCAAGGTCGCCTTTCTTGCGGATGACATGCTCGGAACCGGAGGAACATTGCTGAAGGCGATGGGATTTCTGAAGGAGCAGGGGGCCACAAAGGTCATTGCGGCGATAAGTCTTCCGTTCTTTACCGGAAACGCAATCGAGCAGTTTGACGAAGCCTACAAAAAAGGCTATTTCTACAGGATAATAGGAACAAACGCCGTATATCACGAGGATCTTCTGAACCGTGAATGGTATATCAGTACAAATGTCAGCGGTCTTTTTGCGAATGTGATCACCAGAATTCATTATAACCAGTCCCTGAGCGATCTTCTTGACAACCGTACCATAATCGAAAAGCTCGTGAAAATTCATAACAGCAGCCCAGAAAACAGCTGATGACAGACGCAGTTCTTGCTGTGGATATAGGAACGACTTCGCTTAAAGCCGGAATTTTTTCGGCAGAGGGTGAAGCCATGTCTTTTTGCTCTCAGGTTTTCCCCGAACCGGACGGTGACTTCGCGGCGCTTCAATGGTATCCGGCGCTCAGGACTGCGGTTTCCGTACTTCTCAACGATTCGCCCGGAGCAAGAATCATCGCGGCTGGAATTTCAGGAAACGGTCCGACTCTTGTCACCGGAAACGGAAGGACGTTGCTGTGGAACAGAAAAATTCCTGATATGACGCAAAAATATCCGGATGCCGGGGATTCGCTTTTTGTTCCGCGGATTCTGGCATTCAGGGATTTTTTCCCTGATGATTTCAACTCATCCGGATTTGTTTTTTCCGGTCCTGAATATCTGATTTTTCTGCTTACCGGCACTCCGGTGACTGTTCTGCCGGAAAAGCGATTTGAATCCGCCTACTGGAATTCATCAATCCTGAAATCCTGCGGAATTCCTCCCGAAAAGCTTCCTCCCTTTGTCGGAATCGGATTCCGCTGCGGAAATCTCACATCATCTGCCGCCGCCGGACTCGGTCTGACGGCCGGAATTCCCGTTTTTTCCGCGGGACCGGATTTTGTGGCCGCAATGATAGGAACCGGAACTCTTTCTACCGGAAAACTGTGCGACTGCGCCGGTTCAAGCGAGGGGCTGAATCTCTGCGTGACACGTCCGTTTGCTGCTGAAGGAGTCAGAACGCTGCCCTCCGTCGTTCCGGGGCTTTGGAACATGGCTGTGTTGAGCCAAAAAAGCGGCCGTATGTTTGTTGACTGCCTTGCCCGGACTGAAAAAAAACTCGGAAGAAGAATTTCCTACAGAGAATTCTTCTCTGATTCGGTGAGCGGGCGCAATCCGGAGGGACGGCAAATCCTTGAACTTATAATGGAACATCTGCGGGACGGAATTTCAGTTCTGAGGAGGAATTCTTCTGTTGCCGGAGAGAAATTTCCTGAGAGGATGACAGTGGCCGGCGGTCAGGCAAAAAATCCTGAGTGGATGCAGATGCGCGCCGACCTGCTTGGAATGGAGATTTCCGTGTGCAACTGCGCTGACTCCGAGCTTACCGGCAATCTGTGCGCATGTCTTGCCGGACTTGGGCTGTATCCGTCGGTTTTTGATGCTGCAGCCCGGATCGTCCGTCCGTCCGTCATATATTATCCTCCGGTGAAAAAATGAAGATTTACAGAATTCCTGAAAGAACAAGAACAATAATTTTTGACATAGACTCCACTCTCTATACGGACAGCGGCTATGCCTTTGAGCAGGTTGACTGTCAGGTGAGATATTTTGCGGAGCTCCGCGGAATTCCGGCGGAGGAGGCCAGAAAGATGGTCGCCGGTTACAGGAAGAAATGGGCGGAACTTCACGGCGGTCAGAAAATCAGCCTTGGAAACACGCTCGCCGCATTCGGAATTCCGATAGAGACAAGCGTTGAATGGCGGAAAAAGCTTCTTGAGCCGAAGAATTTTCTTTCATTTAACGGAAAACTTGTCTCCGCGCTTCAGACTTTGGCCGGAAGGTTCAGTCTGATCTGCGTGACGAACAATCCCGTTCTTCCGGCACGCAAGACGCTTGATGTTCTTGGTGTTTCTGCCCTGATTCCGGATATTATCGGTCTTGATACCTGCTTCAAGTCAAAGCCTGCGGCGGAACCGTTCCTGCTTGCCGCGGAGAAAACTTCCGCCCTTCCTGAAGAATGTCTTGCCGTCGGTGACAGGTACGATCTTGATGTCGCTCTGCCGCTGGAGCTCGGAATGGGCGGAATCCTTGTTTCGGGCGTGGAGGATGTCTACACCCTGAATTCAGTTATCTGACAAGAAACACGCGGCATGAGTGAGGATTCATGGTGAATTCCGTTTTCTCGCCGAGATTGGTATGTTCCCACAGATCCCTGATGTCGCTTTTTTGTGAATCGGAGTCGGGAATGGCGTTCATTCTGACAGTCTGGTTCTCCTCGCTTACGTTGAAATATGCGTAGTAGATTCCTCCGCCTTCCGCTTCAGCCGCCCAGACAATCACGTTTCCGCCGCACGACGGAGAAATCATATATGCGCGGTTCGGGTTTCTGTTCATCGCAAGAATCTCGTCGTTCGTCAACATGCTGAGACTGGTTTTGTCAAGCTGCGTAAGGTCTGTTCCAATCATCAGCGGCGAGCGGAATATGCACCACAGGGAAATCATCGTCCGGGTCTCGTCCTCCGTGAATTTTGAATGCCACTTTCCGTGTCCCCATCCTTCACCCAGAACATTAATCGGAAGCATGTCGCAGTCGGGCCAGTTTCCGGCTCCCGTATGTTTCTGCCAGACTTCGCACCGCTCAAACATATTCTTGAGAAGCTTCCAGTCGTCCCAGAAATCGTCGGTTATGCGCCACATATTCGCGTACTGCTCAAGGTGATGGGCTTTTTCGATTACCGCCGGTCCGGGCGACAGACTCAGGACCATCGGACGTCCGCTTTTTTCGATTGCATGGGCAATCATTTCTATCTCTTTTTCCGCAGAGTACGGATTGCCCGGATACATATTGGTGTTGCAGATGTCGTCAACCTTGACAAAATCGACTCCCCATTGTGCATAAAGCTCAAACACGGAATCATAGTAATCCTGCGCGCCGTTTTTTCTGAAATCAACTCCGTACATATCCGGATTCCATCTGCTGACCGAGTACGGATCCGCAATCATGTCAGCAGTGACTGTTGAGCCGCCGGCTGTCTTTATCGGAAGATGGTCGTGCGCGGCAAAACGCGGAATTCCGCGCATTATGTGGATTCCGAATTTCAGTCCCAGAGAATGGATGTATTCGGCAAGCGGCCCGAAGCCTTTTCCACCGGCTGAAGACTGGAATCTGTTCGGAGCGGGAATCTGCCTTGAGAATTCATCGATGCAGAATCTGCTGAACGGAATATATTGGATGTTCTCGTTGTTTCTGCTTCCGGCGTCGGGATCCGACCATTGGATGTCAATCACAACATATTCCCATCCGAATTTCCTGAGGTTCTTTGCCATGAATTCAGCGTTCGCCCTGACTTGGGCTTCGTTCACCATTGTGTTGTAGTAATCGTAGCTGTTCCAGCCCATCGGCGGAACCGGAGCTACAGAATTTTTGTCGTACATTTTTCCTCCATAAAAAAGTCAATGTTGAATATATGAAACGCCGCAACGGTAAATAAAACTGCCGGGTTTCACTTAATCTTGCGGCTGATTTTTATATGACGGTCACTGTGCCTGACAGAGGTTTTGACGCACCGAGTTTTAGCGAAAGTTCCGACGGCGAACTGTCCGCGGCGGTCACGGTGTATGTTCCCGGAACAAGGACGCTTTCGCCTTCATCGTTTACGGACGCAAAATCTGAATCTGGCAGCTCAAAACGTATTGTTTTCCGTTCGCCAGGTTCAAGGCTGATTTTTGCGAAATTCCTCAGCGCGCACAGGGCCTCGTTCTTCTTCCGTGCGTTTTTTGTCACATAAATCTGAACAGTCTCCTCGGCGGCGTGTTTTCCTGTGTTTTCGACCTCAACATCGACGGAAACGGCAGATTTTTCGTTTCTGCGGATTTCGGCGGCGGAAATTTCCATCCTGTTGAAACTGAATGTCGTATAGCTCAGACCGAATCCGAACGGAAAAAGCGGTTCTTTCTCAATAAATTTATACGTCCGTCCCTCCATGCTGTAATCCTCAAAATCCGGAAGATCTTCCGTTGACTTGGGGAATGTCACCGGAAGATGGCCTGATGGCACCGCATCTCCGAAAATAATGTCGGCCACGGCGTTTCCGCCTTCCTCTCCGGGGTACCATGCGAAGAGTATCGCGTCCGCCACGTCCGGAGGAAAAGCCAGAGGTCCGCCTCCTGTCAGTACGAGGACAACCGGTGTTCCGCGGTCATGAACGGCTTTGAGGTAGTCCAGCTGCCACGGCGGAAGTTCGATGTATTCTCTGTCGCCTTTTTTCGTCTCGACGGATTCTCCTTCCTCTCCTTCCATCGCATTGTCCAGTCCGAAGCAGGCGATTACAACATCTGCATTCTGCGCAAGTCCGACCGTCCAACCGCGCTGGCGGCTTTCTCCGTACATTCCGCAGCCCTGGGCGTAATCTATCGTCATTCCGCCGATGGATTCGGTTTTTCCGACAATTCCCTCAAGAATCGTGACGAGCCTGGAGTTCAGACCGTAGTAATTTGCAATCAGAGAATTTATGTTTGCGGCTGCCGGTCCCATTACCATGATTTTTTTTACGTTGTTTTTGAGCGGCAGAAGTCCGTTCCTGTTTTTGAGCAGCACGACTGATTTCTGCGCGACCTTTCTTGCCAGTGCCCTGTGTTTTTCTGAATCTATGGTTTCACAGCCGAGATGTCCCCATTTTGATTTTTCGGGACTGTCCATAAGTCCCAGCTTGAACCGTGTCGCAAGAAGCCGTTCCACCGACCTGTCGATTTTTTCCTCCGGAAGAATTCCGCTGCGGACGGCTTCTATGGCCGCATGATATGTACAGCCGCAGTTGAGGTCACAGGTGTTGCTTATTGCGAGAGCCGCGCTTTGAGCCGGTGTCGATGTTACTTTGTGGTTCTCGTGGAAGTCTCGGACGGCCCAGCAGTCACTGACGACGTGTCCTTTGAATCCCCATTTTTTGCGCAGAATATCTACCAGCAGGAATTTGCTTCCGCAGCACGGTTCACCGTAAAGCCGCTGATATGCGCCCATAACCGACTCGACGCCTGCATCGACAAGCGCCTTGAACGCCGGGAGATAGGTTTCCCACAAATCCTTTTTTGTAGGCTTCACATCAAATTCGTGGCGGTTGCTTTCCGGTCCTGAATGAACCGCAAAATGTTTTGCGCAGGCGGCTGTCTTCATGTTGTCGGGATCATCGCCCTGAAGCCCCTTCACCATTGCAGTTCCCATTCTTGCCGTAAGGTACGGATCTTCTCCGAACGTCTCCTGTCCGCGGCCCCATCTCGGATCCCGGTATATGTTTATGTTCGGAGTCCAGAATGTGAGTCCCCGGTACTGCCCGCGGTCGCCGGCTTTTACGGCTATATTGTATTTTGCCCGCGCCTCGTCCGAAATCGCAGTTGCCTCCTCCTCGGCCAGAGCCGGATCAAAAGTGGCCGCAAGACCTATCGCCTGGGGAAAAACGGTCGCGTATCCGGCCCTTGCGACTCCGTGAAGACATTCGTTCCACCAGTTGTATTCAGGAATTCCAAGCCGCGGAACAGCCATGCTCTCGTGAAGCATGAGAGACACTTTCTCCTCAAGGGTCATGCTGTCTATCATGTTTCTGATTTCGTCTGAAATTTCTTTTCTCATTTTTAGTCCATGCTTCATTTTTTTTGCAGCCGTCCGGAATCCAGGCCGTATAATGTGACTGCTGTAGAAATTATAAAACTGGCCGGAAGTTTTGCAATCGTATATTTCTCTTAGGAATGAGTTTTTCCTGAATCCGCTGTATTTGACATGGATAACTCCAATGTTTTATAATATCGCCTTGAAATTATAGTTTTTACGGGGAAAATATGGATACAAACAATTCATTGGTTTCCGGGTTTGATGATGACCGTGATGACAGCATTTCTGTCACGTTGAAAAAGGCGGACGGCATTGCGAACGGAATATTCATATATCTTAACGGTTATATAGACACTTATAATTCCAGTTTTTTTCAGAAGCAGGTTTCAAAGATTGTCGAAGCCGGTTTTCTGAATCTGGTGTTCAACTGTTCCGCGCTGAGCTATGTTTCTTCCACAGGAATCGGATCTTTCACCGTGTTCCTGAAGCAGGTCAAACCTAAGGGCGGAGATATTGTCCTTGTCGAAATCCAGCCGAAGGTTTACGAGGTTTTTCAGCTTCTGGGATTCTCGCAGTTTTTCAATATCAAGGAATCGACCGAAGCCGCCATCCAGTTTTTTAACAGCACGGACGATTCGGAAATTTCGGTTTTTCCTAAGATTATCAGCTGTCCTGTGTGCGGAAAAAAACTCCGCGCTGTAAAGGCCGGCCGTTTCCGCTGCTCCGGCTGCAAGTCGATTATCGCGATAAATGAAAGCGCAGATGTCGCGCTTGCCTGATAAAAATTCTCAAAAAAGCAGTTCAAGCTCATCGCCGCCCAGCTTCCTGTAGCCTCCGGGCGGCAGTTTTTTGTCCAGCTCAAGTTTTCCGATTGAAATTCTCTTCAGATAGATGACCCTGTTTCCTGCGGCGGCGAACATTCTTTTTACCTGGTGATATTTTCCTTCATATATTGTCAGCAGAGCCGGTGTTCCGGATATTTCCTGATTCCATGACGTGTTCAGCAGGAATTCAGCGGCGGCAGCAGTGTCGGGCCATGAAATTTCCGCAGGCCCGCATACGAACGGAGGATCATTGTCATCGGCGGCAACGGAAATTCCTTTCCTGAAAATTTCAGCAATCTCATCTTTCCGTTGCGCGCACTCGTCTTTTTCCAGAAGCACAAAATAAGTTTTTGCTACGTGGGATTTCGGCGATATTAGCCTGTGAGTCAGTGTTCCGTCGGTTGTCAGAAGCAGCAGTCCTTCCGTGTCCATGTCAAGCCGGCCGACAAGATGGAGTTTTTCCTGAAGATAGGGAGTCCGCATTGTGCCGTCAAGCAGATCAAACACCGTGCGGTGCATTCCGTCCCTGCTTGAGGAGACCGTGTGCATTATCTTGTTCATCATTATCGTGATGTCACCGCGGAATTCCACTGTTTCTCCGCCGATCATGATTATGTCCGAACTTATGTCCGCTCCTGTTCCGGGATCAAAAATCCGCTTTCCGTTGAGAGTGACTTCGCTTGTCCTGAGCAGTTTCTTTATGTCCTTTCTGCTTCCGAATCCCTCGTGCGACAGAAGCTTGTCTATGCGTTCTTTTGGCATCTGTCCGGACTATTTTCTGTCCTTCAGAGGAATGAACGGACGTTCCTCGGAGACATTCTTGTATGCCGGACGGTAAATTCTTCCGCCTGACACAAGTTCCTCTATGCGGTGGGCCGACCATCCTGCAATACGTGATATTGCGAAAATCGGAGTGTAAAGCTCGCGCGGGATATTCAGCATTGTATAGACGAATCCGGAATAGAAATCGACGTTCGCGCAGACCTTTTTGTCGGAATGGTGAACCTCCGCGATTATTTCCGGAGAAATTCTTTCTATTATGCTGTAAAGATTGAATTCGGCCATGCAGTCCTTTGCCTTCGCAAGCTCCTCCGCCTTTTTCTTGAGAAGAACCTCGCGCGGATCGCTTATCGTGTATACCGCATGTCCCATTCCGTAAATCAGCCCGGTGCGGTCAAACGCCTGTTTTGATGCGATTTTTGTAAGATATGCGCGGATTTCGTCCTCGTCCGTCCAGTCCTTTATGTTCGCCTTGATGTCGTCCATCATCTCGACCACGCGGATGTTGGCGCCTCCGTGCCTTCGGCCTTTCAGCGAGCCTACTGCGGCCGCCATTGCGGAATATGTGTCTGTGTCGGCGGATGAGACCACGTGGACGGTAAGCGATGAATTGTTTCCGCCTCCGTGCTCGGCGTGCAGAATCAGCGCAAGGTCAAGTGTCTCCGCCTCAAGGTGTGTGTATTCCGTGTCTGAGCGTATAAGCCTGAGAAAATTTTCGGCCGTGGATAGGGAAGGAATCGGATTGTGTATGAACATGCTTTTTCCGTCGTAGTAACGGCGTTTGGCCTGATAGCCGTATGCGGCAAGCGTGGAGAATCTCGCGATCAGTTCTATGCACTGGCGGACGATGTTCGCGACGGAACGGTCCTCCGGATTCGGATCATAGGAATAGCTGGCCAGAACTCCGCGGGCAATTTTGTTCATTATGTCGTTTGACGGAGCCTTCATTATCATGTCCTCCGTAAAATTTGCCGGAAGGATGCGGCTTTCACCAAGATATTTCGAGAAGTCCTCAAGTTTCTGCTGGTTCGGCAGCTCACCGAACAGAAGAAGATATGCGCACTGCTCGTAGCCGAACTGGGCGTTGCTCTCCGCGTCCGTGATAAGATCCGTAACGTCATATCCCCTGTAGATAAGTCTTCCCGGAATTGGAATTTTCTGTCCGTCCTCAATCTTGTATCCTACAACATCACCGATGCGTGTAAGTCCTACGAGAACTCCGGTTCCGTTCGCGTTGCGCAGTCCGCGTTTCACGTCATATTTTGTATAAAGATCAGGATTTATGGGGTCGTTGTGGTTCGCAAGTACTGCAAGTTTTTTTAAAATAGCGTCAGCGGATGATTTATCTTTCATTTAGCCCCCTTGATTATCTGTTTGGATTTAAAATGTATATGCTCTGCATATTTATACAGACAACGAATAGTATAGATTATAATTATACGGATTTTCAGGTTTGATTCAAGCGTTATGATTCGTCAGGACTTTTATATTTAAAAAGTTATATGAACGGAAAGGACGCAAATTCATTCTGCCGCTTCTCCTGTTCTGAGCCACAGAAAAGCCGGAATTTTTCTTGCCGCCGGTGCGCTGAATGTCCCCTTTCCCTTTATGTAAATGACGGAAGAACGTCCGCCGTCAAATTGAATCGCATCTTCCGCTCCGAGAGAACGCATTATCTCCGCACATTCACCGTAAGTCAGGCCTTTTCTGTCGAGAATTCCGCCTGAAACCGCCGAAAAAATGAACAGAATTCTCCCTCCGCCGGAAATTCCTGCCGCCGAGCGTGATCGCCTTGATTCTGCGAATTTTTCAGGAATTCCGTCCTTCAGTATCACGAAAAATCCCCCGCATTCCGTTGGGGCTGTGTTTCCATGCTGGTTTCTGTATATTGCTGCCCTGAGTTTTCCGTCCTGATTCTGTATGAATCCGAGGGAGGCGTATCTGTCCGCCGCCTCTGAAATTTCATTCCCGTCTGAACGTATGATTCCGACCGGAACGGGCAGTTTTTTTCCGCCGGTTTTTCTGATTTCAAATGGATTTGTATTAAGCGCCACTGAAAAATTCCTCCGGCAGGCCTCCGTCTCAAGCTGCCGCGGAGAGAACGTCCTGAGAACTGGTTCTTTTCTGTCAGGAATGCATCCGGCTTGTGTTCCGGGCGTCTCAAGATCGAGCCTTACGCATCTGCATACAGCGCCCCGTCCTGTCACCGAAAATTCCGTGTAGCTGATTCCCGCACCAAGTTCTTCCCAGATGATGTCAGCTGCAATGGAATCTCCGCTGAAACCGGAGAACGTGTGCCGTGCGGCCGGTGATGACGCGCATGATGAGAGAAAAATTAGGGCTGCCGCCGCAAAAAAAATAACCCCCGGAAAATTTACCGGGGGAATTCTTCCGCAGCATTTATCAGTATGCTGATTTGGAATCATGTGATTTGCGTGTTTTTTTCATCAGCTTGCGCTGAAGAGTTTTGTTCTTGCGGTTGAGGATTGTGGAGGGTTTCTCATAATACTCGCGCTTTTTGTATTCGCGGATAATGCCTTCCTTCTCGACCATTCTCTTGAATCTTTTGATTGCCTTCTCAAGATTCTCGTTGTCATCTACATAAATACTTGCCATAATTTTCACCTCCTTCTTTCGGAGTTCCGTGTAAGTTCAAAGAATATACCATTACCCGCCAAAAAATTCAATACCTCAGTAAGAATGGTATTCAGCGGCGGAGAAAACGCTGGGCCGGTGTCACAATCCAGATGACTTCAAGCGGTTCAGTTCCGGAATTTTCAAGCAGATGCGGAACTTCCGCCGAAAAAGACACGCTGTCGCCTTCCTCAAGCTCGTATTCCCTGTTCTCATATTTAAGCGTGGCTTTTCCGTGTATTACAATTCCGAGCTCCCGCCCCATGTGTCCGTAGGAACCGCGGTGTGTGTGTGATCCGGCGGGAATTTTTATCACATAGGATTCAAATGAATTCGGCTTGTCGGACTCGTCGGGTTTTGCAAGCTCCTCGTATTTTATGTCATCCTCTTCAAGAGTCGCGCGTTCGTATGAGCGTATAATCTGAACCGGTCTGTCCTTTCTGTATTCCTCAAAGAGGAATTCAAGGTTTATGTCAAGAACATCAGCAAGAGAAAGGAGCGTGTCGATTGCCGGCGAGACATGATTTCTTTCTATCTGAGATACAAGACTTTCGCTTACGCCCGCACGCTGGGCCACAACTTTCAGCGTATATCCCTTGTGCTCGCGGACTTTCCGGAGCTTCTCGCCGAAATGATACGGAACGCGCTTGGTTTTCTGTCCCTTTGATGATTCATCGTCCGTTGCGTTCATGTCAGCTCCTTGCGAACGTGTCATTGTTCTGCTTTTCCTTGTTCTTTTTGGTGACAAACTGGATGAAGTAGTCTTCCAGTGTTTTATGGGGACCGTTCAGTTTCAGCCTGAGTCTTGAGCGCGCGTTGTCGCGGCGTACCGTGTACATTGAGTAGAAATCGCGGTAATCGAGCCCTGCGTCTGATTTTACATGCTCACCGAGGAATTTTGACACCTCGTCGCGGCCGATTGCGGGAATTCCCTTTGTCTTCAATATCGTTCTGAGCGACTGGATCTGCTCAAATGATATTCCGAACAGGAATTCTTCCATCGCCTGCGAAACGCCGTCATCACCGAGTTCCGTCTTTATAAAACTGATCCACTGGTCGTCCATCTGCATCGAAATCAGAAGCAGCTCGCTTGTTCCCATCATCGTTCCGAATGCCGGCGCAAGTTTTCTTCTGGCCGTCCATACGGACTGGAGAACCGGAGCCACATTTTCTATCGTCTGATCGTTCCAATGTTCCCAGAGAAGAAGAAGCGAGAGCGCCCATTCCCGCCTGAATTCAAGCGGCTGGTTCGCGTCGCGTATCAGGTTCAGATAGACATCCTCCGCAAGCAGCGAGAACATTGACGAGACCGTCTCTGATTCAAGCTGCCTCGCGGTCTTGTCCTGATTCTCAAGATGCTTCGCATATTTTGAGAGGCTCGAAAGCGTGTGCATTTTTGCGACCAGAAGTCCTTTGCCGAGAATCGCCTTTGAAGGCAGCTGAAGCGTCGAGTCACCTTCGTCCTGATGTTTTATCAGCGAATCTATCAGCGAGGTTGGAGTGCGCGTTCCGCCGGTAAGCTCGTGCCGTTCAAGAAGAGACGGAAACCGCGCCATCGCCTTTGCAAGAATCTCAAGATCCTTCAGCCTGTTCTGGAAAATTTCGGCGCGCTCCTTGTCGGATGATTTTATAACAGGCATTATCTGATCAATAAGCTGTTTCTGTTTTTCCGTGAGCAGTTCCACCTTCTCGTCGTTTGCGGTGGTGATTGCACCGTTGTCGAAAAATGAATTTATGTCAACCTGCTCGAATTCTGTGCTGTCCTGCATAATATCTGCGTTTTGCCCATTTTGTCTTAAAATTGAGTCCACATTATAAATCAAAATACCGCTTTCTCCAAGAAAAACTTCAGTATTTTTAAAGAAAATAAAATGTAAGGCTAATCCAAAAATGCGGTGAATATCGGGGTGTCGCATACCGCCAGTTCTGTTTTATTCTTCATTGCTTATTTCCAACAGTTTTCCTGCTACCGCCGATTCGCTGATGTTTTCCTTTGTGTATTTTAGGACTCTGCCGTCCTCTTCGAACACCAGATATTCACTTGAAATTTTCAGTAAATCAGATATGTTGTGGGAGATGAACAGGACAAGATGTTCCGGTCTGACATATTCACCCAAAATCTGCAGACATTTCTTTTTTGATATTAAATCCATATTGGCAAAAGGCTCGTCAAGTATGGCTATTCTGTTG
The DNA here is from genome assembly GCA_963594605.1 of Bacteroidaceae bacterium. GTDB lineage: Bacteria > Spirochaetota > Spirochaetia > Treponematales > Treponemataceae > Treponema_D. Next base: position 50,123 of record CAVBEH010000005.1, on the reverse strand, counting down.
TAGTTCAGTGAGTATAGGAACCTTGCAAAGGCGACTTTCTGTTTTTCTCCGCCTGAAAGACTGCTGCCGTTGCTCCCCACACTTCCTTCTCGCTGCGCAAGGGTGTTTATGTCCAGATCATTCACAATTCTGTTGTATAAAGTCTCATCGAATTTATAGCCCATGATTATGTTCATTCTGACAGTATCATTTAATACGGAGCTTTCCTGATTCTGTATGCTTATAATCTGATTGAAGTCATAAGTGTCGGAGTCATGGCTGTTCACTGTTATTGTGCCGGAGGTGCCTGATTTGTCGCCTAAAATCGCATTCAGCAGGGAAGTTTTTCCTGTTCCCGACAGACCGATGATTCCGTAGACTTTACCGTCTGTCAGCTTCAAGTTTTCTATGACCTTTGACGAATATTCCAGCCGGCAGTCTGAAATTTCCAGTGAGACTGGAGAATTTTCTTTTACTGTCATGGATTTTCTGCTTTTAATTTTGGAGAACATTTCTGTAATTCTTATTACATTTGCCTTTACCATTGAAAATGTGTTTGAAAAGGGACTGAGGGTTCCGTACTGCATTGTCACCGACGCATAATAACTCGTAATTACAGAAAAAAGTCCTATGGTGATTTTATCATAAACAACAAGATAGATTGACATTAAATAAATAACTATATGCAGGACAAAAGAGACGGTATTGCCCCATAGATTTAAATACTTGCTGTGTTTTTTGAACACGCCGTAATACATGTCGGCAATCTCAACTGAAAATCTCTCATAAATCTTTCTTTTGATATTGTCAAAGTTAAAAAAGTGGATGATTGTGTTGTTCGAAAGGCTTTCACTGATAAAGCTTAGAATTTCTCCCAGCTTGTTGTCGATTTCCTTGTTGTCGTCATAAGTTTCGTTCTGAGCTTTGTAAGACAGAATAAATGAAAACACAAAAAGGATGACGAATGGAACAAGCAGAAAAACGGATATCCGGGCGACAATGACAAAAATAACCAGACTGCGGATTATCTGGAAAACGGCAACGTATAAGTCCGGCCGGAACATATTCATCATAGCCGCGACATCTTCATTTATGATGCGGGCATAATATACATCGCTCTTCCTCTTTATTTCTGATTGGGGCAGTTTCATAAAAGAATCAAACAGACTTACCCTGTAGACAATTGAGATGTTCAGTTCCGTCCGTTCATATAAATACAGACCAATGACAGGAAGGATTGTGCTCAACGTTATTGACAGCAGCAGATACAGGCACGCATGATAGTTTATGGTCTTTATTATCAGGGAATCCAGGAACATTCCAAAAAAAATGGGAGTTATGATGTCAAAAATCAAAGGACAGTTTGTTAATAGCAGCGAAACTATGTAAACTGTTCTTAATTTTGCAGGAATTCTTTTGAACAGGTACAGGATATATTTCATTTTCCATGTACATCGGGGATGTTGAAATCAAACATATCAGAAAACAGCTCTTCCTGCCCGCTGATTCCGACCATTCCTTCCTCATACAGGCTGTTCATTAACTCAGAGCCTAATTCAAGGCAGTCATCAAGGCTTAAGAATGAACCTTTTCTGCTTATTTCAAATATTCTCTTCACCTTATCGGTATCTTCAATCAGCCAGCTGTTGGCAGTGTATGAAGATATAAGAGAATAACCATTATCCAAATCGATATAATTTAAATCATTGATGAATATAATTCTTCTGCACTCATCTCTTAAAATCTTTATAAAATCCATTCTTGCCTCCGATGATGAAGTTCTCGTCAAAATTGTACATTTGAATTATCAGAAAGTAAATATTTTTTTTCCGTCATTTTTTCCGTCAGATACATAAACTTTTCCCGAATCAAAAACTGATTTGCTGTTCTGATTTTTCTCTGTCCGGACAGGCAATATTCCGCCGTTTTTTCCGATAATAAATACATGAATTTTCGCGGAAGATTTGGATTTGTTGGCGTTCTGTTGGTTCTGGCTTATGGCGAGATTTTCTGTCAGGAAGGGCAGCAGCGAAGGATTTATACGCCGGCGCAGGAAAAGCTGCGGATTACGGCGCAGATGATAAGGCTTGTTCCGGAGGGAGAAGGCGGTTTTACGGCCGGAAAGGGCTATCACCTTTACATAAAAAAAATTTCCGGTGTGAATTCCGTATTGCTTACCGAGACGACAAAGGATCCGGAAGGACTTGCGGACAATTACGCTTACCGTGCGGAGGTGTATAATCCTGTGAACGGTGACGAGATCCGCTATCTTGACGGAAAGCGGCTTGTCTCCGACGGTGCAAAATTCAGCCTTATGGATTCCACGCCCGAACCGGATCCGGAATTCGGACAGGCTTTTCATATCTACATTCCGCACAGGATTGTTTACGGCTACAGCTGGACAAGAAACGGAACTGTCGAAATAGGAAAAGGAACTTTTATAAATATAAGGGCTTTCTCAAAGCCTTATGCCGACTACAGCGGCGAATTTATGGACAATCCGTTCATGTTTGATCTTGAGCCGAGAAAAATCCGGACGCGCAGAAAAAATCCTCCTGAAAATCCGCCAAAATCCGCTGCGGCCTCGTCCGTTCCGGAAAATTCTGCCGCCGTGCCGCGGAAACATGAGCCGCTTCCCGCTCTTGAGGAACCTGATTTTTCCGGAGCGGAAATTCCGCCTGTTCCGGAAAAGTCACCGGAAAATCCGGTTTCCGCTCCTAAGGAGACCGCCGTTCTTACGGACCGATACAATTCCGCCGCCGCGGAGAAATTCGGCGAGATTTCGGGCGGTTCGATTGTATATTCAAAGGGACCGGAAACGATTGTTGCCGATATAGCCGGAATAACGTCCGGAATTGAGCGCGGAAAGAATCTTGATGTGGTTTTTGCGGTGGACGCCACGGGCAGCATGAAAAATGACATCGAGACATTGAAAAAAAGCCTGATTCCCGCGCTGACCGAAAGTTTCCGCGGTCTGAAACGCGTCAGGGTCGGACTGCTGTTCTACCGTGATTATGGAGATTCGTTCAATTATTACGGGCTTCCGGTCAAGGTTTTCGGTTTTACGGAGAACACGGATTCTTTCTCCAAAAACCTGAATTCAATACGAATTTATGGAAGTGAAGGCGGCGATATTCCGGAGGCTGTATACGAGGCGCTTTATGCGTCCGTCCGGTATTACAGCTGGGACCCCTCGGACAGAACGGAACGCCGGATAATTCTGATTGGCGATGCGGAGCCTCATCCAAAGCCGCGGGGAAGTGGAAAGTATTCAAAAGAATTCGTGCTTTCCGCCGCCGCCGAAAAAGATGTGAGAATCACGCCGATTATTCTGCCTGAAGACAGATGATTTTCCGGTTTGCGGCAGGAATTTATTCGCTCTGAGCGCCGGTGCTTTCTCCGTCTGCCGGCACGGTTTCCTGTCCGCCCCTGAATTCCTCAAGTTTTTTCTCCGGAATTTTATCCATTCCGAGCTGTGCCAGTTTTCTGTAGGCTGGAGGAAGGTCACCGATGGCGGCGTAGCTGTAAATCTCAAGAATCTCGTCGAATGCCTGATACGCCTTCTGATAGTTTCTTGTCTTGATGTAAAGATGGCCAAGTTCGTATTTTGCTTCTATATACGTAGCGGTGTTGTTTCCGTAGCGCTGGATCACCGTCTCATAATATTTTTCGGCGAGAGGGTAGTTTGCGCCGCTGTAAGCGTTCTGTCCCTGCTGAATCAGCTGAGCTGATGTAAGATCTGCCGGAATCTCCCTTACGCTTGTGCAGGATATTGTGAGCAGCGGAACCGCGGCAGAAACGGCGGAAATAATCATGGATTTAAGTTTTCTCATATTCCGGAAGTTTATAGATATGGATGAAAAAAAACAAGTCTGATAATTTTTGAGTTGCCTATTTACATATTATTTCCCCGTTATTATTATGGGGCGTGATAAAAATTTGCCGGAATAAGGATGGTGCGGACGTGAGAAATAAAATTGTTTTTTCTTCTGCTTTGGCGGCCGGAATCTCCGTTTTTATGGGATGTGTTTCAACTCCTGCCGCCGCCGATGATGTTTCCTCCGTCGCTCCGGAGCAGAATTCCGTTTCATCCGTTCAGGTTGAGGCGGCTGAGCCTGAGCCTTTTGACGACTGGAAACACCGGGGATTCGGAGCGGAGCTGCCCGACTGGATTGAGCCTGCGCTTTCGGGTGATGTCGCGTCCGTGCGGAAATTCTTTCCGGAATCAGAGGGAAGGTGTCTGGCAATCGAGACCGCATCCGGAGTCAACCCTGATCAGGCGGGACACAGGATGGACGGCGATGGTTTTTCCGGGGCTGAGTTTTTTTCCGACTGCCCGGATGCGGAATTCAGAACTGAACATGATAAATTTACGGAGATTGAAAATTTCTGGGTCAGACGCAACCGCGAGATTTATGACGGAGATGAATTTTACGTCTCGGTGAAAATATTTATAGGAGAAGCAGAATGAAGGTTTTGGTTATCGGTGGTGCCGGCTATATCGGCAGTCATGTCGTCAAGGAACTTATGGCTTTTGGCCACAAGGTCACTGTTTTTGACAATCTTTCTTCAGGTCTCAGAATGAATCTTTTTCCGGAGAATGATTTTATCCACGGCGATATTCTTATTCAGTCGGAAATTGAGGCCGCATTTGCCCGCGGTTTTGACGCATTCATTCATCTTGCTGCGTTCAAGGCTGCCGGAGAGTCGATGGTTGAGCCGGAGAAATATTCGGTGAACAACATCAACGGAACTCTGAACATACTGAATGCCGCCGTAAAATTCGGCTGTAAAAAAATGGCGTTCTCCTCGTCCGCCGCGGTTTTCGGTTCACCTGAATATCTTCCTATTGATGAGAATCATCCTAAAAATCCGGAGAATTATTACGGATTCACAAAACTTGAGATAGAGCGTTTTCTTGACTGGTATGACAGGCTCCGCGGTCTGCGTTATGCTGCGCTCCGTTATTTCAATGCGGCGGGCTATGATCCGGAGGGCATTGTCCACGGACTTGAGCAGAATCCGGCTAATCTGTTGCCGCGGATTATGGAGGTTGCGGCCGGTCATAAGCCTGATATAAAAATTTTCGGAACTGACTATGATACGCGTGACGGAACCTGTATCCGTGATTATGTTCATGTTACCGATCTTGCGCGCGCCCATGTTCTTGCGCTTGAGTACATAGAAAAAAATGACCGCAGTCTTACGGTGAATCTCGGAACGGAAAAAGGAACCACCGTTCTTGAGCTGCTTGATGCGGCGCGCAGGATAACCGGAAAACCGATTCCTTCCGAAAACGCTCCGCGCCGTCCCGGAGATCCCGCATGTCTTTATGCTACAAGCGGATATGCAAAAAAACTGCTTGGCTGGGAACCGGAATTTTCTGATGTCGATACGTTGGTCTCAAGCACCTGGAAGGCATATCAGAAATAGGAGCTTTACGGACAATGAACAGAATTCACCGGTTTATGGAAGACTGTTCCGGCGAGATGACCGGACTTCAGAAAATTCTTACGGCGGCGGTGGCCATGGCTCCCGAAAACGGCGGTGACGGCGAAAGCGGAAAATGTGCGGTTCTTGAGGAATGGCTCAGACGCAACGGTTTTTCCGACATCCGGCGCTACGAGGCTCCCGATCCGCGCGTTACATCAAAAGTCCGGCCGAGTCTTGTCGTGACATTGCCGGGAAAGTCCGACAAAAAACGCGTGTGGATAATGTCGCATCTTGATGTAGTTCCGCCGGGAGATCTGTCACTTTGGAATTCGGATCCATGGACAGTGGTGGAGAAGGACGGAATTCTTATTGGACGTGGAGTTGAGGACAATCAGCAGGGGCTTGTCTCATCCGTTTTTGCCGCGCTTTATTTTGTTCGCAACGGAATTGTTCCGGAGAATACGGTCAAGCTTCTTTTTGCCGCGGACGAGGAATGTGGCAGCGAATACGGTCTGTGCTGGCTTGTCAAAAATACGGATCTGTTCAGAAAGGATGATCTTATCCTTATTCCGGACGGCGGAGATCCTGACGGAAAGCAGATTGAAATCGCGGAGAAAAATCTTCTGTGGCTCAGATTCCACGTGTCCGGAAAACAGACCCACGGTTCCCGTCCGGACAGCGGCATAAACGCCTGTCTTGCCGCTGATGATCTTGCGCTGAGAATTCATGCGCTTGAGACTGAATTTGACCGCCGGGATCCGCTTTTTCAGCCTGACCGCTCGACGTTTCAGCCGACCATGCGTGCAAAGAATGTTGACTGCGTGAACATAATTCCCGGCGATGACGTTTTCTATATGGACTGCCGGATTCTTCCGTGCTATACGTTGAATTCTGTAATTGACCGTGTTGATTCCGTCTGCCGCGGAGTTGAGGCCGACTATGGTGTGAAAATTCAGCTTGATATTCCGCAGAAATCGGAATCTCCAGCCACATCATCCGATTCTGAGGTTGTGAAGGCGCTTGCCGCGGCGATAAAAAAGGCTCACGGAACAGATGCCGTATGCGTCGGTGTCGGCGGAGGAACAGTCGGTGCGGAACTTAGGCGCGCGGGTTTTGATGCCGCCGTCTGGAGCACTCTTGATGATATGGCCCATCAGCCGAACGAATATTGCCGCATAAGCAGCATGATTGCGGATGCGGAGACTATGGTGGAGCTTTTCGGAACGGGCAGCGCAGATGAATCTTGACAACATCGTTGTGGTCCTTGATCATCCTGACGAAAGCCGAAATGTCGGTTCAGTCTGTAGGGCGATGGCCAACTGCGGAATTTCCGGACTGAGGATTGTCGGAAAACGTTCAGATTATGACACTGATAAAGTCCATGTTCTTGCGGTTCATGCGGCTGAAATTTTTGACAGGGCAGTTTTCTTTGATTCGATAACTTCCGCTACGGAGGATTGCACGATTTCTGCCGGTACAACGCGCCGCCGCGGAAAAAAGCGCAAGGAGAAACTGTTTCTCCCGGAAGAATTTGCGCTGCAGGCCGCTTCTGTCACCGGAACAGCGGAAATTCCGGGCGGAAAAGCTGCCGTGGTTTTTGGAAACGAGCGCACGGGACTTACCGACGGACAGCTGAAGGAATGTACGGTCGGAGTGACAATTCCGTCCAGTGCTGAATTCGGATCGCTGAACCTTTCCCATGCAGTGCAGATAATATGCTACCATCTTTTCCGCGAGAACGGCGGAAAAATAACCGGCTACACTCCGATTCCGCTTGAGCGGATCGACATGACAGTAAGTGTGATTGCTGACAGCCTTCAAAAAGTCGGATTTTTCACTCTTGCCGGACGCGGAGACATGGAACTTTTCTGGAGAAGCCTTCTGTCCCGCGCCTCAATGTCCGAAAGCGAGGCGCAATATATCGAAAAGATGTTCACGAAAATGGCGAATCTTGCCACAAAATGAGCCGGCCGCAAAATGTGACGTCCGGAGATTCGCCTTTTTACCGGAAAATGAATTTTCCTCCCGGAATTCAGTTGTCCGCAGTGAGTGTTTGGATTGCCCTTGGCGGACAGAAAAACGTCTTTTTCTCTGTTCCCGTATCAAGAATGTAAACCATGTCGGCCTCGGTTCTGTTTGATATGACAACTGCCGTGCTTCCGTCCTTGTTGCGGAATGCACATGCTTCCATCATGTTTCCCATTTTCCCGTCGGGAGTGGCGGGTGTCATGAAGGCGTCCATTTTCAGCTCGATTCTGACTGCGCCCGGTCTGATGAAGCGGCTGAAATGACCGATGTAATAATATGAGCTCTGGAAATGAATTTCGTTCTTGGTGACATCCGCAAGCACCGGAGCATCGCAGAAATTTCCGACGTGATTCGGACCTCCGTTCATGTCAAGAACAAGATTCCAGTCAATCCATGCGGTACACCCGCTGTTCAGATCATTTATTATATTGTGGGCGTATCTTTCGCCCGAATACCATGCGCCGGGTCTTGCGCCTCCTTCTATGCAGCCTTCTGAGAAAAACAGCTGCTTTTCCGGAAACTTTTCCGCACATTTCCTGACGTTCCCGTACTGATCTCCTGAATACCAGTGATATGCCGCGCCCGCAATGTATTTTTCTGCGCCCGGAACCGAAATTGACGAGGAGAATCGTTCCTCAAGAAGATCGCGGTTGTGGTCCCATACAAGAATTCCGGTTTTTCCGAATCCGGCCTTCTCGAATGTCGGTCCCAGATAGTCCGCCGCAAAAATTCCCTCTTCTTCCGCGCTCCAGATACATGAGTCCCATCTCTGTACGGCGGCCGGCTCGTTCTGGATGCTTATAATGTCCGTCTCCAGTCCGCGTTTTTTCAGTTCTGTCAGGAATTTTGTTATGTAGTCCGCCCACAGCTGCCTGTATTCTGGTTTGAGTTTTCCGCCGTTGTTCATGTTGTTGTTGTCCTTCATCCAGGCCGGCGGCGACCACGGTGTCACCATCAGCCTGAAATTATCGCGGCCGGCTTTCTCCTGAATGTCCAGCAGAACGGGCGTAAGATATTTGTCCGTGCGTTCCATCGAGAATGTGCCGAGCGATTCATCTTTCTGAGGAACACAGGCCCAGTTTTCGAGCGAGAAATCACATGAATTCAGATGTGTTCTGGCATATACATAGCCGTTTCCTGCTGCGGTTCCGTAATATGCGTCAATAATTTCGGCGCGCTTTTCGGGCGAAAGCCAGGACATGATGTAGCCTGCTGATTCCGTGACTGCGCCTCCGAATCCGTTGAATCTCCGTCCGCCCGCGGTTTTTCCTAGGGTGATTCTGCATGATTCTCCGCCGTTTGCCGTCCATATCCGTCCGTTCACCGGAACGGAACTGATTCTCCTGTCGGTGTCTTTTGCTGTCTCAAAGATTTTCTGAATTCTCATATTTTGCCATGCCTCCTGTAATGGTTTTGCAATGCGTTTTCCGCGTTTTTTCAGTTTTTGCCGGGAGTGACCGTTATGCATCTGATTTTTCCGTTCCGGGCAAGAAGCTGACGCGTGTCCGTCAGTACAAGCGTATCGCCAGGAAGTTCATTTTGCGTTCCGTCTGCGAATTCTATTTTCAGGGAACCTACGTCCGTTCCGGAATTTTTCCTGTAGACAATCCGTGTTCCGCACCAGGTGAATTCCATAGTTCCGTCCGCCATGAATTCGCTGTCAGAAAGAATCATGGGCCGGAATTCCGCTTTTCCTCCTGAAATCCGGATTCCAAGTTCTCCCCAGCGTGTCAGAATCTCCTCCTTTACCTGACCTGTCATTCCAGGCTGCTTTGCGCCCTGTCCGGACGGCGTGTGCGAGTAGGGATCCGCAGGAAATGCGCCGTATTCGGCCGGTGTCTTGTTGTATCCGATTCCGCCTCTTATGTCGTAATATATTTCCTCAAGTTTTTTCTGCTCGTCGCCGGAGGCGTGCAGCGTGTTTTCCTGAACGGCCAGCAGAAGTTTTGCGACCATGTGCCAGTAAATGCTTCCGAGACCTTCGTATGCGTAGAATGTTCCGGAACGCCCTGTAAAATTCTGGTGAAGGAATGTCTTTTCGTACAGTTCCAGAATTTTTCCGGTCTCATCTGGACCGGGTACGGAACTTCCTGTCATTGCCGAGATGAATTCCTTCAGAACGCCCGCATTCCGGAAGTCCGCATTGAAGTGGAAAATTCCGTTGCAGTCGCGGCTGATTATCTTTCCGCCGTATTTTTTTTCGGTTTGAGCCGCAAATTCCGTATCCGTTTCGGCGATGCGGTTCTTTAGGCAGAAATGCGGAAGTTCCCTGTCCGGATAGAGCATGTATGAATTCCGTGTCCTGTCGTAAAGCGGGCTGGATTTCAGATTCTGCAGGAGACTGATGCTTTCTTCCGCAGTAAGAATTCCCGATGACAGAACCGCCACCTGACCTTCAAGCATAATCTGCAGCTCCGAGATTTTCATCTCCCTGTCCGAAATTCTGACCGTGTTGTAGGAATGGAAAAGCCCGTCCTTGCGCCGGTTCATTCTTATGCTTTCCGCCAGATGTCTTTTTATGTGGCCGAGAATTTCAGCTATTTCCGCACCTGTAAATTCTTTGTCCGTACCTGAGAATCCGTTGCGGTACAGAATCTCCCGTTCCTTTTCAAATGTTTTTTCCGCCCTGTCCGCAAATTCCCGTCTTGCCGAGTCACTTCCGGCCGCAGTCTGAGGGCTGACGGAAGCGAAAATTTCTCCAAGTCCGGAGAAACATTCCGAAATTTCCACGGGAACAGCAAAAAACGATTTTCCGGCTCCGGCATAAATCCTCTCAAGAAAGCACAGGAACCGGTGAAGGTAACAGAGTGTAACGACTGAAAGTCCGTAGCCGGCAAGCGCGTTGTTCGCGTCGTTCCATTCCGGACGCTGCGTGTTCATCCATATTCCGCCGCCCGGAATAAAATTCGCGGCCTTTGCGTTTATAATCTGGAGAATTTTTGCCGTTGCGGACGAAAGGTGAGGCATATCGTCTTTTCCTTTGACAAGTTTCTCGTCCGTTCCGTTCTCTTCTGATGCGGATTTTAGCCTGTCGCTGAGTTTTCTGTCGAATATGATTGAATTCCGCGGATCGGCGAGAATTTCGCTGTAGCTTTTGAGCCTGTACGGAACATTCGCCGTGGAACAGACTTTCAGACCGAGCATGGAGACAAGTCCTTCCGAATCCGTCATGTCGAGGAATTCCAGCAGTTTCGCAAGATAAATCACCTGATGGTCGCCCCAGTAGCCTATCTGTGCCCACGGGTTGTCCGGATCCGGCTCCTCCCATTCGATTCCGTTCCGCGTAATCCTGTAGGGATTGAATCCGTCCGGAGTTATGGCGTTCAGGAATTTCATGCAGAAATTTTTTGCGAATACAGGATATGACCAGGCGAGCGCCTCCCAGTTCTGGAAGATGTCACGCCAGTTTCCTTCGTAGTTCAGGACCGGACTTCCGTCAGAATTCCTGAGCTTTATGCTGAACTTGTTCCATGGCCGGCTTGGATCTCCGTGTCTGCGTGAGAATGTGAGAGGCACATATTCGTAGGCAAGGCGCACAAGCTGCGGATTTTTTGCAGCCGTGGCGGATTCCAAAAAAATCTCAGGTTCTGTTTTATCGCCGAATTCTGCGCACAGGTTCTTTGCTTCGGCAACGAGTTTTCTGTTTCTTATCCTTACAAAATCAAGAAAATCATTTTTGTCTATAAAACCGCCGTCCGCCGGAATTCCTCCGCGCATTATGTTGAACATCACGTTTGCTTCGTGATGGAGTGCGGTCATTTTGTCCGCCGTATGCTGAATTCCGTCCGCCGCGGAGATGAGGCTCCGCATCCGCTCCTCTCCGTCCGCAATGTCCTTTACGGCCTCGTTGCGTAGTCCTTTTCTGTCGGTCAGTCTTCGCGCGATGTCGGCAACTTCGGACGCATCTTTTTCCGTGTCGAAAATCTGAATCCAGTTGTCGGAACTGCCGTCCGTTCCGGCCGGATTCAGACTGATTGTTCTGCATATAAAGCAGGCCGGTCTTCCGCCTTTTATTGTTTCCGGATAGGACATTTTCTGCGCAACGGACTGAATTCCGTCCTGTACGGCCAGCGCGAATTTTTCGGGAGCGTCCGGTGACAGAATCAGCCTGTCGTCCGTGGAGAACCAGCCGATGTTCGCGTAAAGACCCTCGTTCGGCTCCGCCTTGTCCGTCACAATTGACGAGACGGAGAAGAGCGCGAGATTCACGTCCCGAATCATCTCCGTTTTTTTGTATGCGTCGAGAAGGATGCTGTTCGCATTCTGAAAATCGGATGTGACGCACGCCGGAAGAATATTCCTGCAGCCGTCAAGCACGGCGAGTTTTACCGGAGCGTCCGAATTGTTCTGAATCAGGACATTCCGCACGATTCCGAATTTTTCGGAGCTTGTCCATCCGTATCTGAATGTAAGTCCGAGCTCAAGGTTTTTCTCCTCGAACCAGATTTTTGTTCCTGTTGAATTTTTGTATATGTTCCTTTCTGTTGATTTTCTGCGGTTTGCGCTTTGTGCCGGCCCCGGATCCGAAAAGGGCTCCCAGATTTCCGTCTCGTTCTGCTGTCCGGATTTTTTTGTGCTGACGGCGATTGCTGTGTACGGACCGGTACGGAATTTTGCGTCCGAAATTTTGTCCGCAGTGTAATATGGAAATACGGCGTGGTTGCTGTCCTTTCTTCCGGCTGAAATTCCTCCCTTTGACCAGCAGAAATTCCATATATCGGAGGAACTTGTTATTGTCATGAAAAAATCATCCATCCGGTCATAATTTTCTATTTTGTAAAATTCCTCGCCGTCAAGCTCCGTGAAAACGCCTCTGCATTGGTTCTCCATAAATTCCTCCTGTAAAACTGCAATGCACATTCACAATAAAATGAGAATATGCTGTTTGTTTTTAAGTTTGGGCCGCAAATTCTCCGTGCGCTGTGTCCGCGGCCTTCTGCGGATAACATAAAAGAACCTTTTTGCGCTGTCAATCAAGGTTTTCCGCCGGAACGCCCTAATCCGAAAAAATGACACTTTTATGAAATTTCTCATTCTGGCGTTCGTTTCCGGCCGCTGATATACTGCAACCATGAACTGAGGAGCAGCGCAGCGGTTTCCGGTTCTGATGAAGTGCCGGTCCGGATGTCATGGTTCTTGCCGTCCGGACTAAATTCAGGGTTTGTCCAAATCATAAAAGCGCCGGTGTAAAGATCTTGAGCGTAAGCGGGCTTTGCGCGGACGTTTTCTGGAGGAAATAGAATGGGAGAAAAGAAATCAAAGAGTGACGTCACTGTTCTGAACAAAAAGACGTTTCTGCAGAGACTGAAGGAGGAGAAATATCTTCAGTTCATGGCGCTCTGCGGTGTTGTGTGGATGCTCATATTCAACTATGCGCCGATGTACGGAATTCTGATTGCATTCAAGAAGAACTACCGTATAACGGTTCCGCTTTTCAGCAGTCAGTTCCTGAAATCCGACTGGGCCGGAAGTTTCGGTTTCCAGCATTTCATCAATTTTTTCAAGGATGAGGAATTTCTTCCTGTAATGGTGAACACGCTCGGAATAAGTCTGCTTAAACTGCTGATAAATTTTCCGCTGCCGATTATATTCGCGCTTTTTCTGAACGAAATCCGCAGCGCGCGTTTCAAGAAGATTGTCCAGACAATCTCGTATCTTCCGCACTTTCTTTCCTGGGTTGTGCTGGGCGGAATTCTCTCCACCTGGCTTGGCGAGACAGGACTGCTGAATGAGCTTCTTGTGAAGATGGGATTTATCGAGAAGGGAATAACGTTCCTTGCCTATCCCAAATATTTCTGGCCGATTGTTGTAATTTCCGACTTGTGGAAGGAGCTTGGATGGTCTGCAATCATCTATCTTGCGGCGATTTCAGGAATTGATCAGGAGATGTACGAGGCCGCGCGTGTTGACGGAGCCGGACGTTTCCGCCAGATATTTTCGATAACGCTGCCTTCAATCAAGGGAACGATAACGATTCTGTTCATACTTGCGGTCGGCGGGCTTCTGAATTCGAATTTCGATCAGATTTTTGTCCTGTGGAATCCGCTCAACGCGGAGCGCAGTAATGTGATTGACATCTACACGTACAATACGGCCATGAGGAGTATGCGTTATTCCTATGCGTCGGCGATAGGTCTGTTCAAGTCGGTGGTCGCGTTCATTCTGCTGTTCATTGCGAACAAGACGACCAAAAAACTTAATGACACCGCGCTTTTCTAGGAGATTTATGATGAGAAAAACAAACAGCAAACTTAATGGAGTTACAGTCGGCGACAAGGTGATTGTCCTGTTCATGCTGCTTCTGTGCTTTGTGACCCTTTATCCGGTCTGGTACACGATAGTAATTTCGTTCAACGATTCGTCTGATGCGCTCCGCGGCGGAATCTACTGGTTCCCCAGAAAATTCTCGCTGGAGAGCTACCGGACGGTCTTTATGGACAAGTCAATAATCCGTGCCTTTGGGGTTACAATTGCCCGCACCGTAATAGGAACGGTCACAAGTGTCCTTTTTACCGCGATGGTAGGCTACGCATTCTCCAAAAAGCATATAATGGGCAACAAAATTTATATGCTGCTTGGAACCGTGACGATGTTTTTCGGCGGCGGACTGATTCCTTACTTCATTCTGCTTAAAAACATCGGACTTTACGACAACTTCTGGGTTTATATAATTCCGAGCCTGTTCAATTTTTACAACATGATAATATTCATGTCGTTTTTCAGGGAGCTCCCTGCCGGACTTGAGGAATCCGCAAAGCTCGACGGAGCAAATGACCTTGTGGTCTTTATAAGAATAATCGTGCCGCTGTCGATGCCGGTAATAGCGACAATCGCGCTGTTCAACGGTGTGTGGCACTGGAACGATTACTTTTCGGGCGTCATGTACACGAACAACGCCAGTCTTCAGCCGATTCAGACTTTCCTTTACAGGATTGTCGCAAGCGCAAGCGCGTCAAAGGCTGTGGTTTCGCTTCCTGCGGGAGTTTCTGCCCAGCAGGTGAGCAGTCAGTCGGTAAGGCTCGCGACAATGGTCGTGACCACCGCTCCGATTATCTGCGTGTATCCTTTTATGCAGAAATATTTTGTAAAGGGAATGATGATCGGTTCAATCAAGGGCTAATGTTTTTCATTGTAAGCAATATATAGGAGGAAAAAATGAAAAAGACAGTATCTGCTGCGCTGATGGCCTGCGCAATGGCGACAACACTTGTGTTTTCGGGCTGCGGAAACGGAAAGAACGCCGCCACGAACGGAACAAAAGCCGGAACGGAAAAGACTCCGGGCTGGAAGGTGAATGCCGCAAATCCGGTGAAATTTGACTGGTACATCAACTTCAGCTGGTTCGCACGACATTGGGGGGATTCCAAGGTTTCAAAATACATAACCGGAAAAACAGGTGTTGATGTGAATTTCATAGTTCCGGCAGGAAACGAGGCGGAAAAACTTAACGCGATGATTGCCGGCGACGCGCTTCCGGATCTGATTACGCTGGGATGGTACGAGGGACAGGTTCCCATGATGATTGATTCAGGGCTTGTGTATCCGCTGGATGAGCTTGCCGAAAAATATGATCCGTATTTCTTCAATGTGGCGAGCGCCGAAAAACTCGGCTGGTACCGCCAGGAGGACGGTCACGTCTACGGTTATCCGAATGCTTCATATACTCCTGAGGACTACAAAAAATATCAGGGAAAACTCACATCAAACGAGACTTTCCTTGTAAGAAAGGATATGTACGAGGCGATCGGCAGTCCTGACATGAGCACTCCGGAAGGATTCCTGAACGCGCTCCGTGCCGCAAAAGCGAAATTCCCGAATGTGAACGGTCAGCCGCTGATTCCGTTCGCGTCAAACGAATTCAACGATGTGGGATGTGACAGGATTCAGGACACGCTGCCGCATTTTCTTGCGATTTCTCCTGAGGAGAACGGAAAATTCGTGGATTCAAAGCTCGGTCTTACGGAGAACAAGGAATATGTCCGCTGGCTCAAGACATTCCGCAAGGCACATGAGGAAGGCCTTATCACAACGGATATGTTTGTTGACAAGCGTTCTCAGATTGAGGAGAAGGTCGCCCAGGGACGTTATTTCTGCCTTCTTTATTACAACTGGGATATGCAGGCCGCTCAGAATGCGCTTTATGCCGCCGATCCGAATTCCGTCTACATCGCGGTGAACGGTCCCAGGAATTCCCGTGGTGACGACTACAAGCTTGGCGGTGCCGGAATCGCCGGATGGACAATCACTCTTGTTTCAAAGAACTGCAAGGATCCTGCAAGGGCGCTCCAGTTCCTCACCTATCTGATAAGCGAGGAAGGTCAGATGGACACGAACTTCGGAATCAAGGACGAGACATATTTTATCAACAGCAGCGGAATGCCGGAACTTACCGCGGATGTCAAGTATCTTGACCAGAACGACAAGAACAAGCAGGAGACCGAGATTGGTGTTCAGTATACCTACTGGATGCTTATGGATACGGCTTGGCAGGAGCAGTGGGGCAAGGAATATGCGCCGTCTCTGGCTCAGCCGCAGCTCTGGACACGTCCTTACGTTGTCTCCTATGCGGCTTACGACGGACTCACACTTCCTGTCGGTTCTGATGAGGCTCTTGTGTACGAGGAAATCCAGCGCAGGTGGGGAAAAGTTCTTCCGTCACTTATCCGTGCGCAGTCTGACGCTGAATTTGACAGAATCATCGGTGAATACAATGAATTCAAGAAGTCAAAGGGACTGGATAAGATTGTCGCGATTCAGACGGAGCTTATGAACGCGAACAAGAAGAAGCTCGGAGTAAAGTAAGCTGATTTTTCCGCCGGGAGAACGGATGTGCGTGCAGGAGAAGAGGCCTGCGCCGCATCCTTTGTTCCGGCGGATTTTTTATTTGTTTACATTTTATTTGCGTAGGGTTGTTGTTTTTTCCGCCGCTTCTTATACTGTAATAATGTCCTTTCCCAAAAAGCTGGTTTTTATTTATACCTGTATCGTCGTAATTCCCGTGATGGTGATTTTTTTCTGCATATCGCTTGCGTCCGGAGAACGCTATTCCCAGGAGCTGAAGGATGCCTCATTGAGAAAGGTCTCTGATCATTCGGAGCAGATAAACAGGAAAATCGACAGTTTTGCGCGCCTCGAAAGTGTAGTCTGCGCCGACGAGGAATTCATGTTCGCATTGGCAAAACCGGAGACGTTTTCTGAGGAGGAGCTTGTCTCCGTTCTTGTCGAGGAGAATGTGCTTCTTACCCGGCTTACATCGGTTGCGCCGGACATTTATGGGCTCAGAATTTTTGCCGACAATCCTGCTGTTCCTGAACGGTGGCCGTATATTCTCCGCTCGGACAGAACTGAGCTTGCCGCCCTTGACCGCTGGGAATTCAATTATTCCGCCGGATATATGGGCAATCAGGGGAATCTCAAATTCCCGTCCCTCTGTATGACAAAACCTATCATCCGGAAACGGCGGGAGCTTGGTTACATTCAGATTGCCGTAAAAATGGCTGATTTTTTTCCGTTCCTGTACAGAAAGGACTCTTCGTGGCAGTCGGACGGAATTTTCATTCTCGGCGGCTCCTCGCTTGTTCCTGTAGTCGCCGCTGATTCCTTGAACGGCACCGAATTTTCATCCGCCGAACTTGATTCGCTTTTTGCCGCCGTCATGGAGGACACCCGGACTTTTGTGGGAATGCACGAGATGAATGACAAGATGACGGCCTGGCACAGAATTCCGCGGATGAACATGGTCGTCGTTCATGTGAATTCAACTTATCTCATGCACCGCCGGCGTATTCTGCTTGCGGTCGCATCGCTTGCGGGAATGTTTGCGGCGGTTGTAATCCTGTTTCTGGTGGTCAGAACAACATCCGCCCGTCTTATGGCAAGGGTCTATTCAGTTCTGCGTGGAATGATTCAGGTCAGGAACGGAAACCTTTCGGCGGTTGTCGAGGTGAACGGTGCCGACGAGATTACGGAGACACAGCTTGCGTTCAACCAGATGGTCAGACGTATCGGCGGACAGATTGAGCAGATAAAAAAGGAGCAGCAGCTTGTCGCCGAGACGGAGATAAAGGCGATGCAGAATCAGATAAATGCGCATTTTCTGTACAATGTGCTTGAGACGATAAATATGCAGGCTGTTCTTGCCGGCCAGGACGATATTTCGCAAAGCATAACTGTTTTGAGCCGCATGATGCGCTATTGTCTGCGCTGGCGAAATCCGTGCGTATCCGTTGCGGAGGAAATTGAATACATCCGTTCCTATATATACATACTGAACATAAGGAATGACTATTCGATTTCGCTTGAGATAGACATTTCACCTGAGCTGATGGCATTTTCTATACCGAAAATGATTCTGCAGCCGCTGGTGGAGAATGCGTTCTTTTATGCGGTTGAGCCGGCCGGAGCGGATGCGTCGATTGTTGTCTACGCTGAGGACACCGGAGAAAAGGACAGAATTTACATCTGCGTAAAGGATTTTGGTCCGGGAATTCCTGATGAAAAACTGAAATTCCTGAACGAATATCTTGCGCCTGATGTTCCGGAGCGCACGTCCGACGGCGGAATCGGATTCAAGAATATTCAGACAAGACTCACGACGTTCTACGGAATTTCGTTCAGAATGAAAATAGAGTCCGGAGAAGGACATGGAACCGTTGTTAAGATTCCGGTGAAAAGACAGAAACAGGAGCATGGAACAGATGATTACGGTCATTGTTGCTGATGATGAAAAATTGATAAGGGCGGGAATCCATAAAATTCTTATGGATTCGGTGTCGGTTCCTCTGAACATACTTGAAGCCAAAAACGGAAAGGAGGCGCTGGAACTGTGCAGAAACAACAGTCCACAGCTTCTGATTACGGACATCAGAATGCCCGTGATGGACGGAATTGCCCTTATGCGTGAGGTTTCCGCGCTTAATGTCCGGCCGGCGGTGATAGTTCTGAGCGGCTACGATGATTTTTATTATGCCAAGGAAGCAATTTCAAACGGCGCAATATCGTACATCCTGAAACCGGTGGACAAAAATGAGCTTGTGACCTCCGTAACTTCTGCGATAATGCGCCATGCAGAGGAGGAGCGGCGTCACGGCGAGCAGGTTCTGAAATCAATCGTCGAGCATGGAATTCTTCCCGGGGATGACTCAAGAAACCGGCTCAGTTTTGACGGAAATTATATCTGCATCGCTGCAATGGGGAATTCAGCTCCCGACATCATGGAAAAATGCTTTGCGTCCGGAACATATTATATTGTAGAAAACAGAAAAAACTGGTGCCTGATTGTGGCTCCGTCCGGGGCGTGTCTGCCCGCTGATGATGACGGACACAGAAAATTCCTTGAGGAAAACGGAATTTCAGTGGGTGTCAGTTTACCCGGAAGTGACATATCGTCGCTTCCGTTGCTGCGCCGTCAGGCCTGCTCCTCCCTGATGCAGAGCTTTTTTTGCGGAGAAGGAGATTCCGCAAATGACGGAAGCACCATCGTCCTGCCCGGTGGAATTTTCGTATTCACTGCGGATGACTGCCCGTCCGACCTGTCGGAATTTGACTCCCGCTATGAAAAATGTATCGGAAGACTGGAAATTTCATCTCCGGAAGAAGCCGTTGCCGGAATCGAGTCAATGCTCGATTTTTCCGGAGTTCCTGTCTGTCAGCGCGGATCGGTTCTCTTCTATATTTATACAAAAATCACAAACAATCTGTTCAAGCGTTTTCCAGGATATACAGATAAGGACGTGTATCTTTATCTCAAGGGCATTATGATAGAAAATATATGGCAGTACGGAACATTTGAGGAATGGAAGCAGGATGTCGGCGCTTATGCGGTCTATCTTGCCGCCCTGATTCAGAAAGATACAGTCGAATATCCGTTCATAACCGAGGCTTTGTCCTATATAAAAAGCCATTTTACAAAAAACATAAACATGGCGATGTGCGCAAATCATGTTGACGTGAATTACACGTATTTTTCCGAAAAATTCAAGGAACACACGGGCGTAAATTTCAACGAATATCTGAAACAGCTCAGAATCGGAGAGGCAAAACGCCTTCTTTCCGCCGGTTATTACAAGGTTTACGAAG
The DNA here is from genome assembly GCA_963594605.1 of Bacteroidaceae bacterium. Classification (GTDB taxonomy): domain Bacteria; phylum Spirochaetota; class Spirochaetia; order Treponematales; family Treponemataceae; genus Treponema_D. Next base: position 30,605 of record CAVBEH010000005.1, on the reverse strand, counting down.
TTGCGGAACATTCCGGCTTCAGTGATGTCAAATACTTTATGAAGGTTTTCAAGGAGGAGACGGGAATGTCCCCAAGCGAGTACAGAAAACTTCATCCGTCGGACGAATGATTTTCCGATATGAGATTTATGGAGAAGTTTGAAATGCCGTTGAGTTTTTCAAAGTCCAAATCTGAACAGCATTCCTTGAACGGAATTTTTTCATCTGCTCATTTTGGTTTGAGGCGAACGGCTTTTCTACCATGAGCGTAACTGTTTTTTGTGGCAAAGTATGTAGTTCACTGTTCTTCCGAAATCTTCCATTCAGCGAGATTCCGTTCTTTAGTTGAGAAACTCGCGCCGATTTTTACAATCCGCCTGCCGCTTGACTTGTGCGGCTCGGCGTATCTGGACTCCTCAATCTGCCGCAGAGCCTCGTCCGCGCTCTTGTCCCGCTTGAACTCAAAGATGAATACATTGTTTCCATTCTGTAGCACGCAGTCCGCGCGCCCGAATGATGATGTCTCCTCAACGGCTGACCATTGACCTAGCAGCGTGAACACAAGGTAGAACACGTTCTGGAAATTCTGCTCGATGACCGTGTCCTCTTTTTCCTTTTTGACTGTTGTGTAGGGAAGTGTAGCAAAAAGCGCCTTGAACCTTGCCATGACGCTCTCGATGTCGCCTTTTTTTATGTCGCGCGCAAATGAGACAACGTCAAGCCCCGTGGAGCGGTTGTTGTTCAGTATTGCCGGGGCAAGTGAGTTTATGAACGCGTACTTGACCTCGTTGTTCGGGTACTTTAAAAGGTACACGCCGAATTCCTTGTCGTAGCCCTTTATTGTAAGGTAGCCTGTCTGGTAGAAGAGCGGAACCGGATTCGGGTTGTCCGTGCGGTAGTCCTGCAGATCCTGGGCGGTTGCCTCTGTGCCGTTTGAAAGATCCATATAGTTCATCGTGCTTTCCTGGAGCTTTTTTATAAGGAAAGTCGGCGTTCCGGTTGAAAACCAGTAAAGCGAGAAATCCTGTTTTTTCAGCGCATTCAGCAGGCTGAACGGATTGTATACACCCTCGCTGTTTTCATAGAAATGGTAGCCGTCATACATCTTTTCTAGTTGAGCTATGCACTCTTCTTTTGAAAGCTTGTTCTGTGCCGCAAAGCCATCGATTTCTTGTCCAAGGTTTTCAAGCATCTCTTTTTCTGTGATTCCGCATACCGTGGCGTACTGGCTGGAAAGAGAAATGTCTTCCAGCTGGTTCAGGTCGCTGAAGATGCTTACCTTGCTGAATTTTGTAACGCCTGTCAAAAACACAAATTTAAGGTCCTCGTCCAGTGCTTTCAAGGTTACGTACAGGCCGCGCAGTGTCTCGCGGTTCTCGTTCACAAGCTCCTCGTTGTTCTGCGCGTCAAGAAGCGGCTTGTCGTACTCGTCTATAAGGACAGCGGCTGGAAGCCCGGTCTTTTTCCGCGCGGTCTGCACAATATTTATGAAGCGGCCGGCAAAATTTGTCGGGTCCAAAGGATCTTTATAGTCGGCTTGTATTTCATATTTTTTTTCATATTCTTCCAGTTGAAGATTTATGGTTTTTTCAAGGGAAAGGTCTTTTGAAAAACTGTTCTGCGCAAAATTCAGGTAAATCACCGGGTAAGACTTCCATGCGTCCGGATTGTCTTTTTCAAGCTGTTCAATCTTAAGCCCTGTGAAAAGCTCTTTCTTCCCCTCGAAATATGCCTTTAAGGTTGAAAGAAAAAGACTTTTTCCAAAGCGGCGCGGACGGCTCAGGAAATAAATTTGTCCTGAGTGGACAAGGCTGTATATAAATTCTGTCTTATCGATATAAATGTAACCACTTTCTCTGAGTTTCTCAAAACTCTGGATGCCGATCGGCAGTTTCCTGATTTTCTGCATGTTAAAATAATAACACAGAAGAATACAAAGATAAACTGCCGTGAGGAAATAAGGAATCAGTGGCTGAGATTTGCCTGAGCAAATCTCACGGCGGCAGCAATTTAGTTTGCGAATGAAGAAGGAATTTAATCTGCCGCCGTCACCACTTCCCCGATGCGCCGCCTCCGCCGAATGAGCCGCCGCCTCCGGAGAATCCTCCTCCGGAATGTCCGCCGAAACTTCCTCCTCCGAACGAGCTTCCTCCATGTCCTGATTTTGAATTCAGGCTTCTGTTCAGTGAGTTTGCCGCCGCCCAGAAGAGGAAATTTCCTGCCGTTCCACGACGCGACGTCAGCACAAAAAATATGAATATCATCCATATAATCATAAAAAGAAGTCCGATACCGGCGGAATCCTCTTCCTCGCCGTCAAGAACGCTTTTCTCGACAAGTTCAGCATTGTCCGAGGCAATTCCGCCCATATTCCGGATTCCTTTTACTATGCCCTCTGAATAATTGCCGTTCTTGAATTCCGGGATTATCACATTTCTGATTATAAGTCCGCTTTTTGTGTCTGTTAGCCTGTCCTCAAGTCCGTAGCCGGTTTCGATTCTGACCTCGCGGTCCTGATATGCAACAATAAGAATTGCACCGTTGTTTTCATCCTTTTGACCGAGTTTCCATTTTTCTGCGGTGCGTATTCCGAAAGATGCGATGTCCTCGCCTTCAATCGACGGAACCGTAAGAACGGCAATCTGAATTCCGGTAGAATTCTCAAGAGATTCAAGATAGTTCTCAGCCACGGTGATGTCCTGCTTTTTCATTATCTCCGCATAGTCGTTTACGCGTCCGCGCAGCTGCGGAATTTCCAGCGCATCCGCCGCACATACAAAAAACAGCGCCGTCAGGGTAAGCCTTATTTTTTTGCGCGCGAAATTCAGTACCATTCAGAATCCTCCAGTATTACAAGACCGTCCGCAAGCTCGTTGGGATTGTCTTTGTCCGCCGGAAACTGTTCAGCAAGCAGCTCGCCGCATTTTTTTACCGCTCCGCAGAATGCCTCCGATGTTTTTCCATTTTTAAGTTCCTCGGACAGTTCTTCCGCGATTATGTTCCATAAATCCTGCGAAATTTTCCGCGATATTCCTGTGTCGGCGATTATTCTGACCTGACGTTCCATGTAGGACACAAAAATCAGAATTCCCGAATGATTCGCGGTTTCGTAGATGCCGCTTTCCGCAAAATGGCGCATTGCCCGGTGTGTTACGGATGCGCGTTTTGCGTTGCGCGGAATTATCAGCCTATCAACCGCAGGAATGTTTGACACGTAGAATGTTATCGCCACGGCCGCAAAATATGTCACAATATAGAAAAAAGGAAGAATCCAGGTCGGTGCGTTGTTCCAGTAGAGACGCTGATAAAGAGATTCAATCTGAGCCGATAAAGGAAGCAGCACAAGCAGGATGATTCCGGCCGCCACGTTGGAAAACAGCAGCTCCCAGAACGAGTAATGCGCGCTTTCCGCGGTAATGGCCACGGCGATTTCTCCCGTTGTCTTTGATTCCGCTTTCTGAACCGCAGTTCTGATTCTGTCAAAAGCCTCTTCCGAAAGTCCGAGCTTTTTTATAAGTCTTCTGGTGTTCATCTGCATCAGAATTCCACTTTCGGTGCTGTCTGCGCCTCCTGAGAGGCTGCAAAATACTGTTTCTTCTCGAAATTGCCGAAGTTTGCGATTATATTTGTCGGAAATGACCTGATTTTGGTGTTGAAACTTCTTGCGGCATCGTTGTAGCGCTGCCGCTCGACGGCGATTCTGTTCTCCGTTCCCTCAAGATTGTCCTGAAGCGCAAGAAACTGTTCGTTGGCCTTAAGCTCCGGATAATTCTCAGTCACCATGAGAAGCCGCTGCAGACTGCTTCCCAGTGAATCCTGAACCTGCTGGTAGCGTGCGAACGCTTCCGGATCGTTCAGAACGTCATCGCTTATGTTTATCTGTCCGCCGGCATTTGCGCGCGCCGTCGCCACTTCCGTAAAAACATCGCTTTCGTGTGATGCATAACCTTTTACGGTTGCAACAAGGTTCGGAATAAGATCCATCCTTCTCTGATACTGGTTCTGAACCTGCGCCCATTGTGTCGTTACGCTTTCGTCCAGTGCGACAAGGCTGTTGTACTGTCCGCTTATGCAGGAGACCGCAAAAAATATACATACGGCCACGACTGCGATTACGGTGATTATTTTTCCTGTTTTCTTCATAGAGACTCCATTGAAAGTGTGTTTTTGTTTTCCTGTCCAATTCCGCACCGGGAATGTTGCGAAAAGCGGACTTGACATCCATTAAATTTACATAACTTGCCGCTTTTACGTCAATATCAATTTTCCTTATAAATTCTATTGAAAAAAAAACTGATATACTCTAAATTTGTCTCTATACTGATATAGGTGGAATCTACTATATTCAATTCAGGAGCTTTGAATGAGTGACGAGAAATATGATTTTTCAATAGAAAATCTGGGACCGTGTACAATCCAGTCTCCGATTCAGCTTTCGAGGGAATTCGGCGACTACAGGGCGAATTATGTCAAGGATTCATCGTTCATACGCAACAAGATAAGCGTATATGACACGAACAAACATGATCAGCTTGATTCGTCAAATCTGATGGAAAAAGCCGGTCCGCGTGAGATGATTTATTTTGATCCGACTCATGTCAAGGCCGGAATCTGTACTTGTGGAGGTCTTTGTCCGGGACTGAATGACGTGATCCGTGCGATTGTGCGCTGTCTTTCAATCCGCTACGGCGTAAAGTCAATCAAAGGCTATCAGTACGGATTCAAGGGATTTTTTGCCGATGAAGGTTATCACACCGTCGAGCTTACTCCCGAAAATGTTGATGAGATCCACAAAATCGGCGGCTCATTCCTGGGCACAAGCCGTGGCGGTGGTCAGCGTGTCTCCGATATTGTTGACTGTATTGAGCGCGACAACATAAATATGCTGTTCATAATTGGCGGCGACGGAACTCAGCGTGGCTCGCTTGACATTGCGAATGAAGTCGAGAGACGCAGCATGAAGTGCGCCGTAATAGGAATTCCAAAGACTGTTGACAACGACCTGATGTTCATTGACCGCTCGTTCGGTTTTGAGACTGCGGTTCAGAGGGCAAAGGAGGCGGTCGCATCAATACACATGGAGGCTTGCTCCCAGATAAACGGAATCGGTCTTGTGAAGCTGATGGGCCGCGAGTCCGGATTTATCGCCACTGCCGCCGCTCTTGCCAGCCACGAGACGAATTTCTGCCTTATTCCGGAAGTTCCGTTTGAGATGGACGGTCCGAACGGATTCCTCTATCACCTGGAGAAACGGCTTGAGCGCCGTCATCATGCGGTGGTTATCGTTGCCGAGGGTGCAGGACAGGATCTGCTGTCAAAGACAAATCAGAAGGATGCGTCCGGAAACATAAAGCTTGCGGATATAGGTGTCTATCTGCGTGATGAGATTACAAAGTATTTCAAGGAAAAGAAGATTCATATCAATCTGAAATATATTGATCCGGGCTATCAGATCCGCGCCTCGGTCACCACCGCATCTGACTCTGTTTACTGCGAGCGGTTGGGAAACAATGCCGTACATGCGGCGATGGCCGGAAAGACAAAGATGGTGGTTGGTCTTGTGCATGATAAATTCGTTCACATACCGATTCAGATGGTGACAAAGCACAGAAACGCCGTTGATCCGGAAAGTTCACTTTGGAGGGATGCTCTTGATGCCACAGGTCAGCCGATTCTGATGGTCAACAATATGCAGGCCGCAAAGGAAAAAATGCAGAAGGCGCTGGCGGAAGCTCAGATGAAGCCTTCGGAAAAGACAGGAAAATAGTTTACAGTAAAAACAGAAAGCGGCGGTTCCGTGGTTTGTGCGGGACCGCCGTTTTTTTTATATGACAGCCCGTAGAAAGAATTGTTTGTGAGAAGGAATTTTTCTTGACAAAATGCTGGGGGGGGGTAGATTTTCTGTACTGAAAAATCTTTATTCATTTCTTTTTAAGGGAGGCATTATGAAAAAACTGGTGACAGGACTGGCCGTGCTTGCGGTTCTGGGATTTTTTACGAGCTGCGACAATATGGGCGGAATTTCTAAGCCTGACACATCTGACGGAAACAATACTGAGCAGACGGACGGAAAAAGCGACTCCGGAAAGGATGATTCCGGCAGGGGAGACGGAACTTCCGGCGGAGACAGCTCATCCGGTGGCGGCGGAACGGAAACTCCCGGAGCGGACAGCGGCAGCTCCTCCGGCGATACGGCCGAAATTGCTGACATACTTACAATAGAAGACAACGGAAACGGAGTTACGTTCAAACTGGGCGACACTGATGAGAATGCCCATGATTTCATCTATTATGTAAAATATTCTGATGACGATACACTCTGGCACAGACTCAATTATTCAGCAAAAAAGGCTGACTTTGACTACAAATATCTGAAAAAGGGTTCCGATTACAAGTTTTATGTTGAGTTTGGTACGGATGACGTATGGTGCAACACCAATGAGGTGTCGTTCACGGCAAAGTCCGGCGCAGGTGAGCTTAGAATCAAGGACAACGGAAAATTCACTTTTAGTTACAATCCGGAAACTTTTATGTTTGCCCTGAATCAGAAAGCCGAGTTTGAGGATGACACGGCTTTAAATGGAAACGGCTGTCAGGTACTTTTCACTTTTTATGAGGAGCCGGAGCCGTACGCTTTTAAGTGGCTTTTTGAGGCGCCTTCAGCGGACGGAAAAACATATAGTCTGCTAGACCGGATTTCTGATTTTTCCGGAAAAGAAATTACCGTTCAGGTCACTTTAGGACTTTCTGACGGCAGCAGATGGCATATTTCCGCGGAACCCGATGAAAAAGGTCTTGGAAACAACGATTTCCGTTTTAAAGTTCCGGAATTACAGAATCGTCTGACGGCAGTTCCTTGCGATGAGGGAATCAAGGTTGTGTTCGCCCTGAAAGAGAATGAGACTGTCACATCGGAAACTTGGGGCTGCATTAAGGAGAAGAACACAGGACTCGAATTTCCTCTGGGTACAGGCGGCGCCAATTCTGAGGACGGCCAGACTCTTAACAGCAAAAAATGTTTGGCAGTGCTTTTTCCTTTTACCAGGGAAAATGAAACCTACGAATTCAGTTTTTTTGGCGAGGTGAACGGAACTTATGTAAGCGGCACTGAGGACGGGTACAAAGTTTCTGCTACAGCAACAAAAACTACGGAGCTTGGAACTTGGTTTGAGACAAACAGAGAGATGTTCAAAGACTACGAAGTTTCGGTAGATTTGGATGATGAGAAATACGAATCTTTTATCGTAAAGAATTCTACCCTTACTTATGAGAATTTGAAGGTGTTCAAGGAAGCTCTTCCTGGTAATGTTCAGAGTCTTATGAGCGAAGAAAGCGTTTGGTTTGTAAAAGCAGAAGAGGGTGCTGACGGAAATCTTTTGGAAAACAGTTCGGAATGGAAGGGGTTTGGAGTTACGCCGCTTGTATCTATAAACATTGAGAACGGAGCGCGTGTGCTTATCTCGGAGGAAGATTTTAGCTCCGCCGGACTTATTGACAATGCCGGCCAAAGCACGCCTCCGACTATTAATGACATTGATGTTGATGAAAATTTCACCCATTATAAAGGCGGCTGGAGTTATATTTTTTATGTAGACGGCTCCGGAAGCTGGTCCACGGCTACAAAATACTCAGCTTTGAAACAGGCCGCTATGTAATAGCTTTTAATATTCCTGCTGAAATCACGGTTTCGGCAGGAGTTCATTTTATCTGAACAGCTGCTGCGGAAGCGGCATTTTCGGCTTCTGCACGGCTTTTCTTATTCCCCTTTCTGTTTCCTGTACTGGTGCGGGGAGACGCCGTTCATTTTTTTGAAGGCGCGGATGAAATTCTCACATTCGTTGTAGCCGCATTTCTGGGAGATTTCCTGAACTGTGAGTTCGGTTGTGTTCAGGAGGCGGAGGGCTTTTTCGTTCACAAAAAAATGGATGTCGGACTGCGGCGTAACACCAAATGTCTTCTTATATAATACCGAAAAATGCGAGCGCGTAAGGAAAAAATCGTCCGCCATAAGATCGACTGTCCATTTTTCAGGATTTTCGGAAACTTTTTTCCTCAGCTGGTTCAGCCTGAATCGGATTTCACTTTCGCGTTTTGTTTTTATGCTCGGATAAAGCCGGTTGTTCTGGAGGTTGGACAGAACCTTGCAGAGGCGGTCCAGAAGCTCGTGGTCGTGGTTTTCGTAACGTTCCGTAAGAAAATAAGTGATGTCCGTCATCTCGCGCTTGATTATGTCCGCGTCTGTCACGTAAAAAATCTCGTCAAACGGAATCTGAAAGTCGTTGAAAAAAGTCATGTCCGCCGGAAGAAATTTTATGTAGTCATTTTCAAATTCGTTGTTCTTGCACCAGTAAATCTGCGGAGTTCCGGGCTTGTAAAGAATGCACGCGTTTGCCTGAGTTTCAATCTGTTTTCCGTCCAGCGTTATGACCATGGGATTGTAGAAATGAAGAAGAACACATTCCTTGGTTCCTGAAACGAATTTCATTTTAAAAGAGGATTCTTCGGTTTTCTTGTAAAATGCTCCGGCAAAATCTATTTTCATATAAGATTCAATTATAAACCAAATTTGAAGGAAATGTCAGTCGCGGAATTCGTCTGGTCTGCAAAATCCGCCGTGCTCAAACTATGCTGAAAACGGCTGCTCCGAAAATTTCAGGGCAGCCGTAATTTTTTGCATTAAACTGGATTTACTTTGAATTCTTCCTTGAGAGAACCACGCTCTGAATCAGGAGGAAGAGACAAATCATGAAAGCAACCGTGATGTTCGTCCACCAGGCGTCGTCAAGTCCGAGCGAGGAGACGATGTTCTTGATTGTGGCAAGAGAAAGCACGCCGAAGAATGTTCCCGCGATGTTTCCCACTCCGCCCGTGAGCATTGTTCCGCCGATAATCGAAGAGGCAATCGCGTTCATTTCGTAGCCGCTTGCATGGCTTGGAGAGGCCGAACCTACGTGCATGAAGTACACGAATCCGCCGACCGCCGCAAGAACCGAGCAGATGAAGTGCGCAAGGAATTTTGTCATCTGAACGTTGATTCCGAGCATGTTCGCGCTCTGCTGGTTTCCGCCCACAGCGTAGAAGTTGCGTCCGAGTTTTGTCCATCTTAGCACAAGGAAAAGAATCACGACCACAAGAAGTGCCACAAGAACGCCCGGCTCAACATAAGCCGGAATGTATTTTCCGAGCTTGTTCACTGAGCCCATTCCGGGAACGTAAATTCTTGTTTCTATGAGCTTGACGAATCCTTCGTGCTTTACGTTGAACTGCGTCGCGTTTACGATTGTCGTCATTCCTTTTGCGAAGAACATTCCCGCAAGCGAGACGATGAACGGCTGGATGTCGAGGAACGCCACAAGGAATCCTTGAACAAGTCCGAAGCTTACTCCGATGACTAGCGCATACATAACCGCGCCCGCAATTGTCCCGCCGTTTTTGTCCAGATGAACCGCGCAGCACATACAGACGAGAGCCGTTACAGTTCCAACTGAAATGTCGATTCCGCCTGTAATCATGACAAGGCTAAGCGCGCACGAAAGAACTATGAGCGAGGCGTTTTCATTCAGCAGGTTGAAGAAAGTCTGGGGCTTCCTGAATCCTGAGCCTAGAAAAATGACTGCAAGAAGATACATCGCCACGAAAACCGCAATCGTAATCACAAGAAGAAGGTTTGTGTCTGAAAGCGGTCTTTTTTTTGCAAGCGCAGTCTCATTCTGCCTTTTTTTGTTTAGAAAGTTCATTTAACAGCCTCCATTCGCTACGGCGTGTTTTCGTGCGCCGGAAATCTGTTTTGCCAGCTGCGACATTTTTTCGCGGAATACCGGCGCGCTGATTACAACGAGGATGATTACAACGACGGCCTTGTAAGCCGGAAGCGCGGTCGAGGCTACGTTGAACTTGAACAGCGTTGTCGTAAGGAACTGGATTACGTAAGCTCCAAGAATCGAAGCCCACATATTGAATTTGCCGCCGCTCAAAGCATTTCCGCCGAGCGCGACCGCAAGAATCGCATCCATCTCGATGTCCTTTGCGATAACGGAGTAATTAATAGAAGAAATTCGACAGACTTTGATGAATCCGGCGACCGCAACACAAAGTCCCATAATCACATAGGTGATGAATTTTATGAACTGGGGATCAAGTCCGTTCAGCCTTGATGAGCTGCTGTTGATTCCAACCGCCTGCGTGTAAAGCCCAAGGTTCGTGAATTTGAGCACAAGCATCGTGATTATTATGCAGATTATCGCGATGAAAACTGGAGTCGGAACCGGAATTCCCGGAATGAAGTTTCCGAAGTAGCCGAAAACCGGATCCACAACAATCGGAAGCGCGTTGTCGTTAATCCAGGCGGCGATTGAGCGTCCGGCCGTAAAAAGAATCAGAGTCGCGACCATCGGCTGAATCTTGAAGTACGAGACAAGCACTCCGTTGAATCCGCCGAACGCCATGCTCACAATGCAGCCAACAAGAAACGCCACAAAAATCGGAGCCTGAAGAGTTTCGGGGCGCGCGTCCGTTCCGCACAGAACACGCAGAATCACCGAGCCTGCAATCGCAATTCCCGCGCCCACAGAAATATCCTGTCCGCCCGAAGCCGCAGTTACAAGCGTCATTCCGATCGCAAGAATCACAAGCTCGGAAGCGTTGTCCAAAATCGTAATCAGGTAGCCTGAAAGAACCGGGAAGCCCTCGCTGTTCTGACCGAGCGTAATCTTGAAGAATGACGGATCCGCTGCAAGGTTGAAGATTACAAGAATCAGCAGCGCCGCAATCGGAATAAAAATCTGTTTTTTTACAAGTCCAAGAAGGAAGTCCGTGATTTTTTTAGAAGTCATTGTTTTTCTCCTCCTGCGATGGTTTCCATAATCTTTGTCTGGTTCAGGTCATTGCCGGAAAGCTCGCCGACCTGCTTGAGATCGCGCATGACAACAAGACGCGAGCAGGTTCTGAGCATCTCGTCAATTTCGGATGAGATGAATGTAACGCTCTTGCCTTCCTTTGCAAGCTTCAGGACAAGCTCCTGAATTTCCGTCTTTGTTCCGATGTCAATTCCGCGTGTCGGCTCGTCAAGAATCAGGTACTGCGGATTTGAAAGCAGGGCGCGCGCAAGAAGCACTTTCTGCTGGTTTCCGCCCGAAAGGGATTTTATCGGAGTTTCCGCGGAAGCCGTCTTTATCTCAAGCAGCTTGATGTATTCGTCCGCAAGTTTTTCCTGTTCCGCCCGGCTGAACGGCTTGAAGAATCCTCTCATTACTTGAAGCGCAAGAATCAGGTTTTCTCTTACGGAAAGGTCGCCGATTATGCCGTCGCGTTTTCTGTCTTCGGGAAGATAGCTGATTCCGTTTTTCATCGCGTGGATCGGCTTTGTGATGTTCACGCTTTTTCCGTTCACCTTTACTTTTCCGCCCAGAACTTTGTCCGCACCGAATATCGCGCGCACGCTCTCGCTTCTTCCTGAACCGAGAAGTCCCGTGAATCCGTTCACCTCGCCTTTGTAAATCTTGAAGTTGAACGGTTTTACGCCGCCCGTGCTCGAAAGGTTTTCCGCCTCGTAGACAGGAACTTCGTCCGCGGCGAATACAGGCGCTTCGGAAGATTTGGACGACTTGTCAAGATTCTCAACTGATTTTCCGAGCATTTTTGAGACAAGCTCAAGGCGCGGAAGGTCGCGGATTTCGTATTCGCCCACAAGCTGTCCGTCGCGCAGAACGGTGATTCTGTCGCAGATTTCGTAAACCTGCTCAAGGAAGTGGGTAACGAAAATGATTCCGACTCCCTTTGCGCGGAGATTGCGCATAAGGCGGAACAGCTTCTGGACTTCCTGATCGTCAAGGGAAGAAGTCGGCTCGTCCAGAATCAGAATCTTGCAGTCCATGTCAACGGCGCGCGCGATTGCGACCATCTGCTGCACTGCGATTGAACAGCTTGAAAGCTGCTGCTCCGCCTCGCACGGAATCTCAAGATCCCTTAGAATTTTTTCGGCTCCCTCATTCATCTTTTTCCAGCTGATGAAAGGGCCTTTTGTTCTTCCTATATACATATTCTCCGCCACAGTAAGATTGTGGCAGAGCGTTATTTCCTGATAAACTGTCGAGATGCCTGCGTTCTGGGCATCCTGAGGGGAACGGATGTTGACTGTTCCGATTCCTTTTACAGAAACCTGGCCTTCGTCCTTGTGGTGAACGCCAGTCAGAACCTTAATCAGAGTTGATTTTCCGGCTCCGTTTTCTCCCATAAGAGCGTGAATTTCGCCTTCACGCAAAGTAAAATCAATATTCTGCAATGCATATACACCGGGAAATTTTTTGTGTATTCCGCGCATTTCAAGAACTGATTTGTCCTGCATGGTCTGCCTCCAAAAAAAACACGGGGTTCAGATTTTTTGACAATCCGAGCCCCGTGTCCAAGGTGTTGGATTCTCCGCCAATTTTATATTTTTTGTTTACAGAAGAATCCGCTTGACAATATGCTTAGATACCGTACTTTGCAACATCATTCTTTGTGATTGTCGCGGCGTCAAATCCTTTTTCTTCCATAATTACAGTCTTTTCCTTTGCGCCGTTCTTGATGATGTCATCAATGTAAGCCGCCTGGAACGGATTGCACTGGCCGTCGTAGTTCCATCTTTTTGCAAGAAGTTCCTCAAGCGCCCATTTGTTGCAGTCGAATCCCATTACGATTACATCTTTTCCGACTCCGTGAGAGATTCCCGCCTTGTCGAGGGCAGCAACCGCGCCTTTTGCCATGTCGTCGTTTTCCGCATAGATTACGTTGAATTTTTTGCCGGAATCGATTACAGCCTGAACAATCTGCTGGGCGTTTTCCGCGTTCCATTCAGCTGTCTGCTGGGCAACGATGTTCCAGTTGCTTTCTGCCTTTGCCTTTTCATCAAGCGCGCCTGAGCGTCCGATCTGAGCGGCTGAACCCATAACACCCTGGATATGGATGATGTTGTATTCCTTGAGATTCTGTCCTGCGAGCCAGTTTACGGCTGTCTTTCCTTCCTGAGCCATGTCAGAAACGATTGATGCCTCGTAAAGGCTTTCGTCAGCGTCGATTGTGCGGTCAAAAAGGATAACCTTGATTCCCGCGTCCTGAGCGTCTTTAAGAACAGAAGTCCATCCAGAAGTTCCTGCTGCGGAAATCAGAAGGTAGTCAACTTCGTCCTGAACCATCTTGCGTGCGGCTGCAATCTGCTCGTCGTTTTTAAGGCTGTAGAAGAAAGTCGGTTTGTAGCCGTTCTTCTTTGTGAATGTCTTTTTCATGTCGTTTACGTTCGCAGTGCGGTAGCCCGATTCGTTCGGATCGTTGTTGATGATTCCGACTTTTACCAGTTTTGCGGCGAATGTCGGAAGAACCATCATTGCCATTACAGCAGCCAAAACTAAATTCTTTTTCATGGTTTCACCTCTATGTGTTTGGATTAAGGATGTCCTCTGCACCCCTTGTGATTATGATTATCAACCTGAATCCGGCGGAAAGGAATAGTTTTTTTGTTCCCGATTTTTTAACATTCCTATCATTTTGTTCGGAAATTCGTATTTGATGATAGTTTTGGGCATTTTTTAGGGAAAACCGCCACTTGTTTTTTTCGCAATGTCAGTTACTATAAAATCAGAGGTAAAACATGACGAAGGAAAATATTGCCAGAGAAATTGAAGAAGGTCAGGCTGTCCTTGGGATCGAATTCGGTTCAACGCGCATAAAGGCGGTTCTTATTGATTCTGAAAAAAATCCCGTGGCGCAGGGCGGATTTACTTGGGAAAATTCACTTCTGGACGGAATCTGGACTTACAGTCTGGATGAAATTCACGGCGGAATCGTTGCGGCATATTCCGAGCTAAAAAAAGATGTTCTTGAAAAATACGGCGTAAAACTTTCAAATCTGAAGGCTTTAGGGATCAGCGCGATGATGCACGGCTATCTTGCGTTCGACAAGGAAAACAATCTTCTTGTTCCGTTCAGAACATGGCGGAACACGATTACAGGCGAGGCTTCAAAAAAACTCACGGAGCTTTTCAATTATCCGTGCCCGGAGCGGTGGAGCATTTCGCATTATTATCAGGCGATTCTGAATAACGAAGCCCATGTTCCGCAGGTGGACTTTTTTACGACTCTCGCAGGCTACGCGCACTTTATGCTCACAGGAAAAAAAGTTCTCGGCGTGGGAGACGCAAGCGGAATGTTCCCGATTGACGCTGAGACAGGCGACTACGACAAATCCATGGTTGAAAAATTTGACTCGCTGACGGCAGGAAAGGGAAGCGCGAAAAAACTTCTTGAGCTTCTGCCAAAGGCGATTCCGGCCGGAACTGACGCAGGAAAACTCACAAAGGAAGGCGCGCTGTGGCTTGACCCGACCGGCGAGCTTGCGGAAGGAATTATGTGCGCTCCGCCTGAAGGGGACGCGGGAACTGGAATGGTCGCAACGAATGCTGTCGCTCCAAGAACAGGAAATATTTCCGCAGGAACTTCCGTGTTTGCGATGGTCGTTCTTGAGAAGGCGCTTTCAAAGGCTTATCCTGGAGTAATCGACATCGTTACAACTCCGGACGGAAAACCAACCGCAATGGTTCACGTGAATACCTGCACCGCCGAATACAACAAGTGGGTCGAACTTATCGGCGAGGCGGCAAAACTTCTGGGCGCACAATTCAATGCCGGAAAACTTTACGACACGATTCTTGGCTGCGCAAAGGACGGCGAAAAGGACTGCGGCGGCGTTTACACGGTCAACTACATTTCGGGCGAAGGCGTTACGGATTTTTGCGAGGGGCGGCCGATGGTCGTGCGCTCACAGGACTCAAGGCTGAATCTTGCGAATTTCATGCGGAGCCAGCTTTATTCGGCTGTTGGAACGCTCAGGCTTGGAATGGATGTTCTTTTTGCCGAGAACGTGAAGATTGACTCGATGACAGGACACGGCGGATACTTCAAGACGGAAGGCGTGGGACTTGAGATAATGGCGGCGGCAATGCACACTCCGATCAGCGCGATGTCAACTGCAGGCGAGGGCGGTCCTTGGGGAATGGCGCTTCTTGCCTCGTACACGGCGGACTCAAAGGGAAAAAATCTCGGCGACTGGCTTGAAACCGAAGTCTTTGCAGACGCGCAGAAGAAAACCGTAAAACCGGATGCGGCGGATGTCGCTGGCTTTGACAGATGGCTTGAAGGCTACAAGTCCGCGCTCAAAGTCGAACGCACCGCAGTCGAAAGCGTGAAATAATCAGTGCCATTTCCGCACTTGATGTCAAACACGGCAACTGTCATTCCCGCACTTGATGCGGGAATCTATCATAAATAGTCATTTCCGTGCCGAGCATGGCAATGACACAAAACAAATGGAGGAAAAATTCATGGGAAAATACACAGAACTGCAGAGAGAAGCTTACGAGGCGAATATGCAGATTCCGGCGCAGCACCTTGCGCTCTACACTTGGGGAAACGTCAGCGCGTTCGACAAGGCGGCGGCCGTGTTCGCAATCAAGCCGTCGGGAGTTCCGTATCCGGAGCTTACGCCTGAAAGCATGGTGATTGTTGACCTTGACGGAAATGTCGTGGAAGGAAAATTGAGACCTTCAAGCGACACTCCGACCCACGCCGTTATTTACAGGGAATTTGCTGTTTCGGACGGAGCAAAGATCGGCGGAATAATCCACACCCATTCAACTTATGCGGTGAGCTGGGCGCAGGCGGTAAAACCAGTTCCCCTGTTCGGAACAACACACGCCGACCACATCCAGACGGAAGTTCCGTGCACGCCGTACTTGAGCCGCGAGGCAGTCCAGAACGACTACGAAAAGGAAACAGGAAATCTAATCGTAAGCCACTTCCGCTCGCTCAAACTGAATCCGAATGAAGTGAACATGGTTCTTGTGGGAGGCCACGGACCTTTTGCCTGGGGAGCAACCGCGGACAAAGCCGTCTACAACGCCGCCGTTCTTGAGGAAGTGAGCCACATGGCCATGAACACGCTCCAGATTAACCCGTCGCAGCAGCCGCTTCCGGACTACATCATCAACAAGCACTACATGAGAAAACACGGCCCGAACGCCTACTACGGCCAAAAGTAGAAACCGCTGGACGCATAATCATTCAGTCATAAAACAGAAAATCCGCCTGTGAATGACTTGTCCGGAGAATTTTCTTATCCGGATATTTTCAGTCCTCCTTCATCATCCCCGGATTTGCTTTTTGGTCATTGCGGCAAGTCCGGGGATGATTTCTTTTATGCGGGGGGGATGGCTTTTATAAAAAAACTTGATTTATGAAATTGTTGTGCTAAAATAATTGGTAGATGTTTCATTACGGAGAAGAATTTTGAAACTCAGCTTTTTGCAATTTGAATTCAATCTTAAATTTATAGAACCTGCTATTGTTGACACAAATCCTCTTTTTGTTTTGCGCGGAATGTTGGGAAAGAATCTGCGTTCAATGTGCTGTATTTCCAGGCAGTCGGTCTGCGGAGAATGTCTTTATAGCAAAACCTGCGTCTATTCATATATTTTTGAGACAATTCTTCCGTCTGACAATTCAGTTTTGCCCGGACGGAACAAAGGCTGTCATCCTTATTCGCTTTCTGTAAAAAATCGGGAACGTAAAAATCCTATAACCGAATATTCTTTTGTCCTTACGCTTTTTGGAAAATCTGTTGAATATCTTCCATATATATACGCGGCTTTTGCCCGTGCCGGAAACGACGGAATTTTTAAGAGCAGAACTCAGTTCAAGATTAAGAGCGTTGTCTCTGGCGGAAAAAATATTCTTATCGATGAAAATCATCTTGATATGGAGCTTGAACCGCAGATATGGATTTCTGGCGATGGATTGAAATCCGAAGTGCACGAGATTCTTGTTGAGCTGAATTCTCCGTTGCGGTTCAAATTTGGCGGAAGGTACGGCACTGACTTTAATGCACAGGATTTTATGAGCTGCCTTTACCGCCGTGCAAAAACTTTGTGCTCTCTTTACGGTGAAGTTTTTGAAAACGATTTCCAAAGATATATTCCGCCAGAATCGCTTGAAATTGCAGACAGAAAAATCAGGTGGATTGATTTTAATCATTATTCCGCACGCCAGAAAAATGCAATGGAACTTGGCGGAAGCGTGGGAAATTTAAAGATAAAAGGAAACTTTTCAGATTTTGAGATTTCTTTGCTGGAGTTGAACAAAATAGCCGGAGCCGGAAAAAACACAAACTTTGGTCTTGGACAGATAGATTATTGGAGCAAATGACATTAAAAATACCTGCGAGTTTTTTACAAAACTCAAGTACAAGATTGAATTAGGAGATTTTTGAAAAAATGAACGAAACAAATATAACAAAAGAAGAAATTGTAATAGCGGCTTGGCTTCATGATGTTGGAAAAATTGCACAGAGGGCAGAAGTTCAGGAACTTTACAGCAGGCAGCTTGAAGGCCGGTATTGCAAGACTACAAAGGATGGCCGTTTTACTCATCAGCACGTTGTTTATACTGAAGGCTTTTTAAGCAGATATAAAGATGTTCTTCCAGACAATGTGAATTTTGAGCATATAAAAACGCTTGCTGCAAGCCATCATAATCCTTCTTCTTATTATGACTGGATTATAAGTCAGGCTGATTGTCTGAGCAGCGGTTCTGACAGATGTAATATTCTTGGAATTGCGGAATGTGAAAATGAAAATCAGTTTGATGAAGAAAAAGAGAATCTAAAGTTCTATGAAAAGCCGATGATTCATATTCTTTCAACACTTCGCTTGGACGGTCACTCCGAACCTAAAAAAGCGTTTTGCAAAATGTCGGAACTAGCAGAGGATTCTGTTTTGCCGGTAGAAAACTATAAAATCTCAAAAGAGGAATATAAAACTCTTTGGAGCAGATTTATAAAAGATTTTCAAAAATTGCAGGGGTTGAAGTATGATGAGTTTCTTTTGTCTTTGAATTCATTGCTTGAGCGTTACTGGTGGTGCATTCCGTCTGCAACAAATTCAGACGCGGATATTAGTTTGTATCAGCATGCAAAGACAACTGCTGCTTTTGCCGCTGCTCTTTATGAATATCACAAAGAAGAAAAATCTGAGAATGAACTTGCACTTAAAACAGACGGCAGGAAATTTCTTTTTATAAATGGAGATATTTCAGGAATCCAAAATTATATTTTTGATTTGAAGATTTCTTCTGACAATGCAAAACTCCTGCGTGCAAAAAGTTTTCAGCTTTGGGCATTGAGCGAAATAATTTCACAGTACATTACGAAGCAGTTTTGTGTAACTTATGCGAATATTATGACTTCTGCAGGAGGAAAATTTATCATTCTTTTGCCGAATACACAAAAAGCAAAAAATCGGCTTGAAGAACTCCAGCTTGAAGTTGAAGAATACTTCTTGAATGACTTTGCCGGAAAACTGACTTTTATTATAAGCGATGGAACTGTGGCAAGTTATAAAGATTTGCAGAAAGAAAATGTAATTTCCCTTATAAACAGGATAGGCGATGATGGTGATATTGCGAAATCCAGAAAAATGCAGAAAGTCCTTAAAAAATGCGGTTCTGTTCTGGAAACTCAATATGAAAATTTGCAGAAATTTGGTGAATGCCCTAAGTGCGGAATTTTTGCCGCTAGAAACGCAGATGACTCTGACGATGAAAAACAGTGCAAGTCATGCGAAAAACTTATCGATATTGGCGGAAAACTTGTAAAGTCTGCAAAACTTGTCTTGAAATCTGAAAAACTGCTTCATTTTGGCGACATGATAAAACTTTATGAATGGGATGAGGATGTAAAGTTTTATTATTCTGTAAATGATTTCAAGCCTGGATTTCCACTTGTAACGTTGCCTTATGTTGCTCCAAAAAATGAAGACGATGAGCTTTTGACTTTTGAGAATATTGCAAATCTTTCTAAAGGAAACAAGAAGCTTGCAATGTTCAAGGCTGATGTAGACAATCTCGGGCTTATTTTCAGCCAGTCTTTGGGAGAACGTCTGTCGTTTTCACGGTATGCGGATTTAAGCCATCAGCTTCATTATTTCTTTTCCGGATTTTATGCATGGTTTGTAAAAAATAAAACTGACCAGTTCGGTGAATTTTACAAAAACAAGATTTATACGGTTTTTTCAGGCGGCGATGATTTGTGCGCTCTTGGAACTTGGGAAAGCGTTCTGCAGTTCGCACTTGATTTTCAGAAAGAGCTTAAGATATTTACGAACAATAATCCGTCAGTAACAATAAGCGGCGGAATTGCGCTTGTGAATTCAAAGTTGCCGGTAAGAAATATTGCGGACGAGGCAGAGCAAAATCTGGAGCGTTCAAAAAATTATATTGGGAAAAATTCGGTTACGCTTTTTGGAACAACGGTGGCTTGGGCAGATTACGAAAAATGCCTTGATGACGGAAAATATTTTGCGGAGCTTATGAAGAAAGGTGAGCTTTCAACTGGAGTTATCTACAAATTCATTGACTTTTCAAACCGCGCAGAAAAAACATTGGGCGACAAAGATAAGATTGCAGATGTAAGCGAACTTGTGAACACAAAAGACAGAATCTGGAAGAGCAATATGATTTATGTTCTTGCAAGGAATGTAAATAATGATGAGCTGAAAAAAAGGCTTTTGGCTTACGGAAACAGTCCGCAGGAAATGATAAAGTCACGCGTAGCGGTAAGTTATGCGTTATACATGAATAGGTAATTAAAATAAATATTAGGAGGAAATATATGAGTTATGGCGACGAAAGAAGATATGGAAATCAACAGTCTTTTGGAAACAGAAGTGGAAGTGGCGGAGGATTTCAGAAGAATTCTTTTGAAGATAAATCCGAAATTCTAAATCCTGTGAAAATTACAACTTTTTATAAGGTTGACGGAAAAACGGTTCAAGAAGATTTATTTGATTCTGTTGCGTTGAATGTTGCGAAATCATTCAAAGGAAAAAACAGAAAGGGTAATGAGATTGGTGTTACATCAACACAGTTGAGAAGAATTTTTGATGAAGTAAAAAGATTTGAGCAGATTCTGACTCTTCAGGAAAATCAGTGGGAAAAACAGCTTCCATATATAAAGATGATAAAATCTAAAGTCGCATATTCTGTTGCCCGTGCTGCAAAGCAAAAAGCAGAGGAAAAAGGAGTTTATAAGAACTTAGAAACTTTTATTTCCTCCTGTATTGATTTGATAAAAACTCAGGAAGATTATCATATTTTTGTTAATCTTTTTGAAGCCGCTTACGGATTTTATTACGAACTGGCACCTAAAAACTGCTTGTAACGAACTATAATAAGGGAAAATTATGAAACAAATAAACACAAAGAAGCTTTCCGGAAAAATTGTTGTAAAGACAGGTCTGCATATTGGCGCTGGCAATGATAAAGTTGAAATCGGCGGAATGGACAACCCGATTATCAGAAATCCTCTTACACACGAGCCGTATATTCCAGGTTCATCGATAAAAGGAAAAATGCGTTCTTTGATGGAATGGAAATTTGATAAGCTTAAAAGTACTGGCGGAAAAGTCTGCCCTTGCGGACTTCCTGATTGTCCTGTTTGCCGTGTGTTTGGAAGTGCAAATACAAAGTCAGATGAGGCAAAAGACAGAGGTCCGACAAGGCTTATAGTTCGTGATGCAGTTTTGACAAAAGAATGGAAAGAGAAATTTAGAAGCGGAAATTCTATTGTTGAAGAAAAGAATGAAAACTCATTGAACAGAATTACGGCGGAAGCGAATCCTCGTCCGATTGAACGTATTGTTCCCGGCGTAGAATTCGATTTTGAAATTTCCTACCGAGTGATTGACACAGGCGATAATGGCAAGACTGATGAAAAATATTTTAATGAAGTTGTCCTTGAATCGCTGAAACTTTTGCAGGATGACTATCTTGGCGGTGGAGGAAGCCGTGGAAACGGTCAGATTGAATTTAAAGATTTGGTTGATGAAAATAATAATCCTGTAAATCTTTAGGCTTGAGGTGTTTATGCAACTCTACAAAGTTTCAATAAAATTGCAGTCCGCGCTTGTAACACCTTTAAAAGGCGACACAATCTGGGGGCATATTGTCTGGGGAATCGCAAATCATGAAGGTGATGATGCTGTATCAAATTTTCTTGAAGAAGAAAAATCGGTGACACCTAGTTTGATTGTCTCCTCGGCATTTCCAAAAGGAACAATTTGCAAGCCTTTTCCAAAGCATGAAGATAGAAAACTCAAATTATCTACAGAGGAATATTCCAAAATCAAAAAAAGCAAGAAAGAAAAATTTGTTTCTGCTGCAAAATATTTTTCTGGATTTTCTGAAAACGAACCAAAGTCTTTCAGGTTTGAGCAGATTCAGGCAATGCACAATTCCATAAACCGTTTTTCTAACACGGTGGAAGAAGGAAATCTTTTTGCGGTGGAAGAAGTTTGGGCAAGTAGACAGGATTTTGATTTGTATGTTTTATCTTCATATTCTAAAGAACGGATAAATCAGCTTTTGAACTGGGCTTTTGAAAACGGATACGGCGCAGATTCTTCAACAGGAAAGGGAAAAATTTCTGTGGAAAATATTATTCCTGTGCAACCTAAAATAAATTCTAATAAATATGTTGCGCTTGCTCCGTTTGTTACAGATTTTTCAGAAATTAAAGAAAACTCTTTGCGTGCAAATACATTTATCCGCACCGGAAAAATCGGCGGAGCTTTTGCTTCTTCAATGAGCCCTTATAAAAAGACAGTTATTCTGTTTGATGAGGGCGCGGTTTTTGAATCGGAAATGCCGTTGCAGTTTATTGGAAACCTGATTACAAAAGTCCATTCAGATGGACGGATTTGCCAGGCTGGATTTGCTCCGGTTTTGCCGATAGGAGATGACGAATGAAAGAAATCTACAAAATAAAAATCGAGCCGCTGACCGCCGTGCATATTGGAAGCGGAAATAGCTTATTGCCAGTCGATTACACTTTGGAAAATCCTAATAATTCTACAGAAAAACGTTATGTAAAGTTTTCTACAGACAAAATAATAAATTCAATTTTTGAATCTGGAAATGCTCAACAAAAACAAGAATTGCAAAATATTTCTAATTTAAACGACATAAATGTTCTTGCAAAGTTTTTTCGTAAATATTTTTATCTTGGTGTTGAATATGATTCTAAGATTACAAAGGATTTTCTAAATCTATATTCAGCAAAAATAAATTCCGGTCTTTTTGAAAACAGCCTTGAGGTAAATCAAACCCTTCATCATGGAGCAAACCCTTACATTCCAGGAAGCTCAATAAAAGGTGCTGTCAGAACTGCAATCTTGAATCAAGCGTTAATGGATTTGCCGCAAGAAAGTTATGATGAGCTTTTAGAAATGGCGGATAAAGAAAAGCAGCGAGATTTAAAAAAGTCAGGTAGATATGAGAAGAAAATACAAAATAAAGCGCTGTTGATGTTAAATGTAAAAGGTATTGATGATGCAAAACTTGATCCGTTTCGTTGTGTAGAGATTTCAGATTGTGAATTTTCTGCAAGAAATCAATTGGTAGCCCGAATGGAAAATGCAAAAATTGATAAATTCAAAAAAGAACTTTCCTCAGAATCTATGCAGATAATTGCGGAGTCTATTCCCGGAAAACTTGCTGATTGCAGAAGTGCAAGTGATTTCACAATCAAAATCAATGAGGATTTGCAGAATATTGAATTGCCTAACGGATTTTGCATAAATAAACAGATTGATTTAAAAGAAATAATATCTGCCTGCAATCTCTTTTTTAAGACACAGTTTAATGAAGAATATAAGAAGTTTTATCAAAATGCTTATGAAGGTGTTGATAAGATTTTTGAACTCAAAAAGATAATTGATTCAATTCCAGAAAACAGTGAAACTGAATTCTTGCTTAGGATTGGAAGATGGTCTCAAATTGAATATGTTACATTTGAGAATAATTTTAGAAATCCAAAAACTCCGACAAAAAAAGGGAGAGAAATGCCGTTTGGAACTTCCCGCACTGTTATGAACTACGACGGCCAATATCTTCCGATGGGATGGTGCAAATGCACTGTGGAAAAATAAGTTGAATCATTAAGGAACCCCTAAACCATGACACCAGAAACACTTATAAAAAAAATAAAACTCGGCGAAACAGTTACTCAGGAATTTAAACGTTGCGGAAACGGAATTCATTCTGATGTCTATGAGACTGTCTGTTCATTCTTGAATCGTTTTGGCGGAGACCTTTTTCTTGGTGTTGATGATAACGGAAATATTGAAGGCGTTCCGGAAAATG
Source organism: Bacteroidaceae bacterium (assembly GCA_963594605.1). Classification (GTDB taxonomy): domain Bacteria; phylum Spirochaetota; class Spirochaetia; order Treponematales; family Treponemataceae; genus Treponema_D. The sequence goes on along the minus strand of CAVBEH010000005.1, from coordinate 7,403 downwards.
CTGTACGTGATTTAACTAGGAATTTTATAAACTGCCTAAATAATCCTTCTCTGTTTAATCCAGTCTGCACGGCAACTATTGAGCCGATTTCTGTAGAGGAAAAAATTGTTCTTTGGGTTTATGTTCCGAACGCTTCCCAAGTTTATGCTTTTAAGGGAAAAATCTATGACCGGCAAGGCGACAGCGATATAGTTGTTACTTCTACAGATAAAATTGCGGAAATGTATATCCGAAAGCAGAATATTTTTACAGAACGCCGGGTTTTTCCGTATCTTGAACTCGAAAATTTGCGGGAAGATATTTTTCAAAAAGCACGTCAGCTTGCATACAACAGAAATTCCAATCATCCATGGATGAAAATGGATAATATGCAGCTTTTGAAATCTGCAGGGCTTTATACTCACGATTATGCTACAAATGGGGATGGACTTACGCTTGCAGCGGCTCTTCTGTTTGGACAGGATGAAGTGATCCAGGATATTTGTCCGACCTATTGGACAGATACGCTTTGCAGAAAAATAGACACAGACCGATATGATGACCGCGAGATTATTCAGACGAATCTGATTGACAGTGTTGACCTGCTTATGCAGTTCGCCAAAAAGCATACTTCTGATAAATTTTATTTGGATGAAAATATGCAGAGCATTAGCCTGCGTTCAAATATCTGCCGCGAAATGATTGTAAACTGTCTGATTCACCGGGAATTCACAAGCGGACGCATTTCAAAGTTTGTAATTGAAAAAGACAGAATGTATGTTGAAAATCCGAACAAGGCTCAAAATGAAGGAAAACTTACGCCGGAAAATATTGAGCCGTTCCCAAAAAATCCGTGCATCTCAAAAGTTTTCCGCGAAATAACTTATTCAGAAGAACTTGGTTCCGGCTTTATAAAATTGAATAAATTTGTTCCGTTGTATTCAGGCAAAAATGCGCACCCGGAATTTATAGATGGAGATATGTTTAGAATTGTTGTGCCGCTTGGAGAAATGGGCGAAAATGCAACTGCGCCAACTGTGGATAAATATGTGAATGATGAAAAAAAATCTAACTGTGGTGAAAACTGTGGTGAAAACTGTGGTGAAAACTGTGGTGAAAACTGTGGTGAAAATATTTCCGCCGAGGAAAAAATTCTTGAGGCAATCAAGGAAAATCCAAAAATCACGCAGAGGCAGCTTGCGGCAGTTACGGAGCTTTCCTTGCGCGGCGTAGAATGGAACATGGCAAAATTGAAAAATGAAGGCAAAATAAAACGCCTCGGTTCAGACAAAAAAGGAACTTGGGAGATTGTGGAATAGCAGGAGGAAAAAAATGGCTTACACATTAATCAGTTTTGTGGGAACAGGAATCAAAAAAGATGGCGAGTACCAGTCAACAAAATATGTGTTCCCGGATAAAAAGGAATTTGAAACTAGCAAATTTGCAGAAGCCTTGCTTGAGCTTAAGTACAGGGATTTTTCAAAAGTGATTTTAGTTGGAACGACAACATCCGCGTGGGAAATGCTAGCGGAAGGCAATGATGACTTGTGCATGAAACTTATGGAAGCCCGCTCAGACAGGAGTTTTTCTGATGAGCTGAAAAAGGAGCTGGAGCTTTATCTTTCCGGAAAAGTGCAAATTCCAGTTGTCATAAAATATCATACAGACAAGATAGACGAAGATACTTCGCTTGAAATTTTCAATCTTTACAGTTCAATAGTTCCAGAAATAACAGATGAAAACATTCTTGTTGATGTAACGCACAGCTTCCGCTCAATGCCGATTCTGCTTTATCAGGCAATGCAGTTTTCTATTTCGCAGAATGAAAAAATAAAGAATGTGGAGCTTGTTTACGGTGAATATACTTCGGACGAAAAATGCTCCTATGTCCGCAATTTAAGCAGCTACTGGAAATATTCGCAGATTACAAATGCGGTTTCGATTTTTGAGGAAAAACTTGACGGTTTTGCTCTTGCTGATTTGATTGAAAAAGACTGGGAAGCTGGATGTAAAGCAATAAAACGGTTTTCGGAAGTTGTGCAGACAAATTTCTGTCTTCAGATTGTGGAAGTTTCTAAGCAGCTTAAAAATTCTCTGAAAAAATATCCGGAGAATGCGCCTGCCTATCTTGACAAGGTAAAAAACAGCGTGGAAAAAATCTGTAAACTGATTAATGCTGAAAACAAGAGTTTTTCTTTGTCTTTGTATGAGTTCTCAAAATTCCTTTATGAGCATAAACTGAATGTTCAGGCGGTTATTTGTCTTCAGGTTGCTGTTGAGACTGCGATTTGTGAACACTTTGCAAGCGAAAATCAGATCGGCGACTATGACTGGTGGAAAAAATATGGGCAGGATGAGTTGAAAAAAATAGAAAATGAAAACAAAAAGGACTTGAAAATTCCGCTTACAAATCTTGAATATTTCAGAAACCAAGTCGCGCATGGCGGTGCAAAAAACAGGGATGGTAATTTTCCTCATGCGGCAAATATTCCGAGTATTTATGAGAGCGGATTGCGCGGATTTGAAAATTTGATAAGAAGTCTTGAACAACTTTAGGAGGCGTCTATGCCCAGAACATTCTGCCTTCTGAATCACGCTCTTACCCAAAAACAGCTTGCTGAACTCAGCGAAAAATTTAACTCCACAGATGTTGTTTATCCGGAAAAAAATCTTGCGGAGCTTTGGTCTCAGATTCCGCCTGAAAAATCCAATGAGGAAGTCGTTGAATCAGTTGTTTTCTGGCTTAAGAATAACGCTGCTCCCGGCGATTTGTTCATAATTCAAGGCGAATTCGGCTCAACTTTTACGCTTGTGGATTTTGCCTTGAAAAACGGACTTGTTCCTCTTTATGCTACAACCCGGCGCGTCGCCAAAGAATCCCGCAACGGAGAAACTGTCCGCCGCGAATACGTTTTTGAACACGTCTGTTTCAAGAGATATGAATATTTTGAAATACAATAATTTTGGAACTTAAAAAATCTATGCTATAATATTGCAATGAAATTAGCCGCATCTGAAAATGGCAAAAAAGTGAAAGGCTTTATTCAATTTCTATTCTAGGGCGGATGTCATGAGCGAAGAATTGTTTCAAAAAAAAGCAGAATTCCTTTCTTGGTGCATTGAAGAGTATGCTGCTGAAAAAAATCTGAATGGGCGGGATGTTGCGAATTTATTTTCCCGGAAAAAAGTTCTTGATTTTCTTAGCGAGCATTACGAGATTTTACATACGCAAGGAAAAGCCTATATAATTGAAACTATTGAAGATTTTATAAAAACAGAGGAAGAATAATGAAAATATATCATGGCGGTTTTTCAGAAGTTCTTTCCCCAAAAATTTTGAAACCAAGCCGCGCGATGGATTTTGGAAACGGCTTTTACACAACAACAAGTTTTGCTCAGGCAAAAAGATGGGCTTTGATAAAAAGAGACAGATTTCATTATGAAAAAGCCATTGTCTCTGCATTTGAAGTGGGCGACGAAATTTTCAAAACTGCAGAACTAAAATCAAAAGTATTTCACAAGGCTGATGAAGAATGGCTGGATTTTGTAATGTCGAACCGTCAGAACATTCATTTTGTTTATGATTATGATGTCGTGATGGGCGCAGTGGCAAATGATAATGTCTATGCAAGCCTAAACTTATACGAAGATGGATTTTTAAGCAAAAAAGAACTTCTTGACGAGTTGATGACTTGGAAGTATGTTGACCAGATTTGTTTTCATACAGAAAAATCTCTGAACTATCTGAAATTCATAAAATCAGAGGAGGTGTTTCAATGATTCGCCCTCAAGTTACGCAAAAAAATGTCCATCTTTTTATTCCGGGTAAGGTTTCTAAAATCTGCTCTGAACTGGCAAGAAAAGAAAATCTTTCTCTTAATGAGTCCATCCTGAAATTTTATAATTCAACTGCATACGAAACTTTAAGCCGTGAATCTTCAAAACTCTGGCAGGAAGGCTGGGTTTATGTATATCAGATGATGGATGATTGTTAAAAAAACTTCGGAGCTAATATGTCAGAAATTTACATTCTTTCAGATTACGGAAAACTTTCTAAAAAGGACGAGACAATTGTTTTTAGCCAGCCGGACGGAACAAGCACAATTCTTTTTCCGTTCAAGACGGAACATCTGGTTCTTATCGGAAAAGTTTCTATAAGTGCAAACGCTTTGCGGCTTCTTACAAAATATAAAATCGGTACGACTTTTCTTTCCTCAAACGGGCGTTTTAACGGAAAACTTTCTTTTGGCGACGGAAAAAATATTTTTCTTAGGCAGAAGCAGTTCCGCATTCTTGACAATCCGCAAAAATCGCTTGAAATTGCAAAGAGCATAGTCGCGGGGAAAATCCGCAACGAAATAAGTTTTATGCAGAGAATAAAGCGGAAAAATACTGATGAAAACGCAACACTTGAAAATGCCGTGAATGTGGTGAAAAACACGCTCTCCAATGCGGAAAAAACGGATGACGTTGAAAAACTCCGCGGTTATGAGGGAATTGCCGCCCGGAAATATTTTGAGGTTTTTAAATTCAATCTTTCGGACGAATGGGCGGAATTCAATACAAGAAGCAAAAATCCGCCGCGCACAAACGTGAACGCCGTTTTGAGTTTTTTGTACACGCTTTTGATGTACCGCGTGGAAAGCGCAATTGAAAGTCAGGGCTTGGATTCGTGCTGCGGGAATCTTCATGCGGTGAACTACGGAAAAAATGCGCTTGTGTTTGATTTGATGGAAGAATTCCGCTCGCCAATCTGCGATTCTGTCTGCTGCTCTTTGTTCAACTTGGGAACCTTAAAGCCGGAAGATTTTGAGAAAAAGGAGTTTTCTGCTGAAAGCGAGGACTATCCTTTGGAGCTGGAGCAGGAAAAAGGCGATTCGGATTCAAGTTTGGGCGATGATGAAAATTCTTCGGTAAAATATGGAATTCTTCTTACAAAAGCCGGAATAAAAAAAGTGATTTCCGTATTTGAGGCAAAAATGAATTCTCTGATTCTGTATGCGCCGACAGCCCAGAAAATTTCGTATACAAAAATAATTTATCAGCAGGTTCTGCATTACAAGCGCGTAATCTGCGGTGAAGAAACCGAATACAAGGCGTACTATTTCAAATGATTTATTTTATAAGCTACGATGTTTCAAATCCAAAACGCCTCGTCAAAGTTGCAAAAACTCTTGAAAACTTTGGAATCCGTATTCAGTTCTCATTTTTTGAGTGCGAAATGGAAAAGGAGCAGCTTGAGGACCTTAAGTCCGCGCTTTTGAAAATCATCAACAAAAAGGAAGACAGCCTTCGGATTTACCCTTTGTGCCAGGACTGCGCGGCAAAAACTACTTCGCTTGGAAACGGAAATATTTTTATTCCCAAAACTTTTGAGATTCTGTGAGATTAAAATGAAAAAACACTGGCTTATTGTTTACGACATCCGCGACACAAAGCGCCTTGCAAAAATCTCAAAATGCGTTGAAAGCTACGGCTGGCGTGTCCAGAAATCAGTCTTTGAAAACACGGCAAGCGATGAGACAATCGGGCAGCTGAAAAGCCGGCTTGAAAAACTGATGGATGTTGAGGAGGATTTTGTGCTTTTCTTTGAAGTGTGCGAGCGTGATTTTCAGAAAAAGCAGTGTTTCGGCAAAAATATTGAGAGAGACGATAAAATTACAGATGAGGATTTTGTGATTCTGTGATAAAATATTCGGGCGTGCAGATTCGCTCTTTGACAGAAAATCGCAGACTTCCGTTTTTGTAAAAATCTGCCTAAAAGGGCGTAGACTTGCGATTTGCATATAATTATTTATGATATAAGGATTTGAAATGACCAGAAAGACTAAAATGACATTTTTTACAATAAAAACACACGGAATTGCGGTAAAAGAAAACAACCTTTGCGAAACACCTGTTGCAATTCCTTGTAATAAAAGATATTGTAAGCGGTAGTATTAAAAAAATAGACCTGATTTAAGGGATTAAAACTTGTTAAGTTCTGTTAAAAATCTTTTTCTTGCCATATCCTGATTAAAAAAATAGACCTGATTTAAGGGATTAAAACCCGGAGCAGAACTGAACACCAGATTAAGCGCGGACAGATTAAAAAAATAGACCTGATTTAAGGGATTAAAACAAATAAAATTTTCTCCAGATGCAAGGATTGCTCTTGCATGGCAACGTCTGGAGCAAAATAAAGCCAACGAAAATGACATTATGCTTTTGAACCACGAGTATGTCGAGCTTTGTTTTATGAACAAAAAAGGTTATAATTATGAAAAGGCTCACTGGCTATCAGATTTGCGCTATCCGTGGGAATTTAAGGTTTATGAGAAATGGAGGTTGTTAAATGATGTTGAAATTCACGAAATTGTCCGAAAGCAGCTCAAAAATTATTTATGAAATAATGAATGGTGATTTTGGAACTGTTGAATACGACAAAGAAACTAAGGATATTGTATTTTTTAACTCAGACGGCTCTAAAAATGATACCAAGGATTTTGAATATGCGTTTTCTTTTGTAATAAAAAATAATTTTCCAGAATCTTATATCTATGCCGCAGGGTAATATTCACGTGTTCAGTTTTACAAAAAAACGCAAACAGTAAAAACAGTTCGCACACTCACTTGCAAATATGCGTTATCCGTGGAGCTTAAAGGAGGAGCATAATGATTGGAATGTGGATAAAATTCGAGAAAAGACAAGAGAAGCCCTCAGTTTGTATTTATGATTTTCAGAATGATTTGGCTGATACAGGCAGCTTTGAAATAGAGAAAAAATCAAACAATATTGTTATTAAAAATTTTCCAAAAGATTTCTCTGACAAAGACAGAGAGAAACTGGAATATCTCATAGAGAAATTGCTGATAAATGAAAATTATCCTGAAAAAAAGATGTGGTGTATCGGCTAGCTATGTAAAATGAGTAAGAATGAATATGATTTCCATAAAGAAACGAGAGCAGCAAAATTTGTTGGGCGGAAACTCCTGACAGAGCAGGAGAATATCTTTTCAGTTTCGACAAGAAAACAGTGTTCAATTTTTTTTCAGATTATCCTGACAAATTGACAAAAGGACAGACTGAGCTTTTCAGAAAAGAGCAGTCTGATTGGGCAAGAATGAGAGATGATTGATACCAAATGTTTTTATTGTTTTCGCATGTACGAAAATAAGAAGTAAAGTAAGTCAATAAATAAAAATTCGGCTTTACAAAAAAAGCCAAACTGTAAGAAGATAAATATATAAAAATATAGGTTGTAATGATATGTCAAACAGTGGTTTGAAAACTATCAAAGGAAATCATGTGTTTATTGAAGATGGTCAGAGCGAAGAATCAGCGTTTGCAAAAGCAGCGGCTTACAGTGGTAAAAAAATATCAAAGAAAAGAATTCCTCGATATACTAAAATATATAAATACTAAAAAATAGGTTATTATATGG
>CAVBEH010000004.1:0-161839 GCA_963594605.1 Bacteroidaceae bacterium | reverse complement strand
GTTCGACTCCCTTCTGCCGCTCTAAAATCCAACCTTAAAGCGGTTGGATTTTTTTTATACTTGTAATAAGACACACACAAAAAAAACGGCTCCTCCTCTGTTCAGAGCCGTTTCCTCAGTAACATTGCTTATTCCGGATTCCCGGTTTCTGAATCCTTCACATATCTGTCCAGAAGAACCGCCGCCGTTTTGGGAGGCATTATCACGCACGGGCCTGCGATGCATCCACCCTCACAGGCCATGACCTCGACAAGATTGCCCGCACCTGAATTTTCCCCGGCTTTTCCGGTGTTTATGTCTCCGTACATCTTCAGCTTCTTCATGCCGGCCTTGTCAAGTCCGTTGATCACGTCAAGGCGGAGAAGTTCAGGGTTGCTGAGATTTGCCCTCACAGCCGCAGCGACTCCTCCGGACCGGGCAAAATTCCTGCCGAAAGCGCTGGCCTTGTCCTTTTTCTCCGCAGCCTTCACGGAGGACGGATTTATGTCCTTCGCTATGAAAAACGCGTTCAACTCCTCCACTGAAATGACATAATCCACAAAATCATCGGTAAATCCCTCACGGCGCTTAGCAAGGCACGGACCTATGAACACGGTGACACAGCCCGGAAACTTCTCCCTGGCAATCTCGGCGATATAGTGCATCGGACTTCTGGTGCCGCTGATACACGGAATCAGGTCAGGGACGTGTTTTCTGACGGCGCGGACATAGGCGGAACAGCATGAGGTCGTCATCAGTCTGTCACCGCGAGCCATGCGCTCCTCGAATTCAGCCGCCTCCTTTTTCGCGCATATATCAGCTCCGGCGGCGACCTCCATCACCTCCGAGAAACCGCATTCCCGCAGCGCCTCCTCAAACTGACCGCACTCAGCGCGGAACTGCGTGGCTATGGACGGGGCGTACATGGCCACGACCTTCCTTTCACCGGCCATTATGTGCTTTATCACATCAACAAGCTGACTCTTGTCCATCATGGCTCCGAACGGACATTCCCTCATGCAGTTTCCGCAGAATATGCATTTGTGATAGTCTATCTGCTCATGTCCGTCCTCCCCTTTTGAGATTGCGCCCACAGGACAGGCCTCCTCGCAGGGAACCGGAATTTTTATTATGGCATGATACGGGCAGTTCTGGGCGCATATACCGCAGTGTATGCACTTGTCCGCCTGTATATGCGCATGATGGCGTATGTATATCGCCTTCCTGGGACAGTTCACCATGCAGGGTCTTGCGAAACACCCCTGGCAAGCATTGGTAACTATGTAATCCTGCTTGACACAGGCATTGCAGGCGTCATGAAGGACGGTAAGCATGGGCCATGTAGGTTTCTCCCGTTCCAGCGCCTCCTGCGCATATTCCTCAAGAAGCCTGGACTCCTCGTATTTCTCCACGGAAATTCCCATTCTCGCGAGAATCCGCATCTTTATCAGCTCTCGGTCATGAAAGATGCAGCACGTGACCGGCTGCTTCTCCCTCGGCGCAATCTCACGGGGAATCCTTGATATTTCCTTTGACGCGAGCCTTCCCTCCAGCTGGAGCCTGGCTATGTGCACAAGAATCTCCCTCTTCACATTAGCCGCATTGTTGTTGATGTTAAGCATATAATCAGTCCTGAGATTCCGGCGGAACGGCATGAAGCGCATGTCCATTCCCGGAAGATTTTTTCAGAAGGGATTCTACACCAAAAACGAAATAATATAAACCTCGGAGCCGTAGGCACTGTCTGATAAGGAACATGACTAAAAACGTGGCATAGCCATACAGTGCGGTCCACCACTTCACAAAAACGATTAAATCATCTATATTAACACAATAATTTTATTTTTAGGAATCCGCCGCGGAAACGGCGTTCTACAGGAGACATGATATGTCAAACAAGATTACCATTATTGGTGCGGGTCAGGTAGGTTCAACAATCGCCTTCGCCCTGACGCTGAAACAGCTGGCATCAGAAATCGTTCTCATCGATATAGCGAAGGACCGTGCTATGGGAGAAGCGATGGACATCCGGCAGGGAACACCGTTCATCGGTCCTGTATATGTGCATGACGGAGACTATGCGGACGCAAGGAATTCCGACATCGTCGTCCTGACATCAGGTGTGGCCCGCAAGCCCGGCCAGTCACGGCTCGATCTTGCACAGATAAATGTCAACATCACGAAATCAATAATTCCGGAAATCACCAAGGTCGCTCCGGACGCGCTGTATGTGATAGTGGCGAATCCGGTGGATATTCTCACATATCAGTTCGTAAAGACATCCGGAATTCCGGCGGATCATATATTCGGAACAGGAACAATGCTTGACACAGCCCGTTTCCGCGCGCGCATAGCCGAGACATACAAGGTGGCGCAGGAGAACGTGCACGGTTATGTGTTCGGAGAGCACGGAGACTCCTCTTTTGTCCCGTGGTCGCTGGCCAACATCGGCTCGATTCCGGTGGAGAAATATGCCGCCGCGGTGGAGGGACAGAAGCTCCCGGACTTCAGCAAGGACGATGTGGAGGAGTACATCCGCAAGTCAGGCGGAATCATCATCGCCGCGAAGAAATGCACGAACTATGCGATCGGCGTGACTACAGCGACCCTGTGCGAGGCGCTCAACTACAAGACCGACTCCGTGCTTACGATATCCACCATGCTGAACGGTGAATACGGAATCAGCGATGTATGTCTGTCAATTCCTGCCGTAGTCGGAGCCGACGGAATCTCAAGCCGCATCGTAGCCCCGATAACCGATCCGGAGGCGGAGAAGCTGCGCCACAGCGCGGAATGTCTCAAAAACGTAATATCACAGCTCCAGTTCTGAGGTGATGAGAATGGAATACAAGATTGAGCATGACTCCATGGGTGAAGTGAGGGTGCCCGCTGACAGATACTGGGGTGCGCAGACGGAACGCAGTCACGAGAATTTTCTTATCGGTGTGGGACTTGAGACAATGCCGAGGGAAATCACGAAGGCGTTCGGATACCTCAAAAAAGCCGCGGCGATAGCCAACAATGCGCTCAAACCCGGCAGAATGACGGACGAGAAGCTCTCCGCAATAAAGGAAGCCTGTGACGAGGTTATTTCCGGCGCACTGAACGACCACTTTCCTCTTGTCGTATGGCAGACAGGAAGCGGAACCCAGTCAAACATGAACGCAAACGAGGTCATAGCGAACCGCGGAAACGAAATCGCAGGAAAGAAAATACTTCATCCGAACGATGACATAAACATGAGCCAGTCCTCGAATGACACTTTTCCTACGGCTCTTCACATCTCCGCCGTATGCGTCATAGAGGACAAGCTGTTTCCGGCGATAGACGCTCTTGTCGGAACGTTCAGAAGGCTTGAGCAGGAGAACCGCGGAATCGTGAAGAGCGGACGCACGCATCTTCAGGATGCGGTTCCTATTTCATTTTCGCAGGAGATAAGCGGATGGAGAACAAGCCTTGAGCGGGACCGCGAGATGCTTGAATCATCACTTCCATACCTCAAGCAGCTTGCCCTCGGAGGAACCGCGGTAGGAACGGGACTTAATGCGCCCGCCGGCTTCGATGTGAAGGTTGCGGAGGCCGTTTCGGAGCTCACCGGAAAGAAATTCATCACGGCACCGAACAAATTCCACGCCCTCACCAGCAAGGATGAGCTTGTGTTCGCGCACGGAGCCATAAAAGCGCTGGCCGCGGACATGATGAAAATCGCGAATGATGTAAGATGGCTGGCTTCAGGTCCGCGTGACGGTCTGGGCGAGATAAGAATCCCGGAAAACGAGCCGGGAAGCTCTATAATGCCAGGAAAGGTCAATCCGACCCAATGCGAGGCGGTCACAATGGTCGCCGTTCAGGTCATGGGAAATGATGCGGCGATCGGATTCGCCGCAAGCCAGGGAAATTTCGAGCTTAACGTGTTCATGCCGGTTATAGCGTACAACTTCATACAGTCCGCACGGCTGCTCGCCGAGGCTATGGTCTCGTTCGACAGGAACTGCGCATCTGGAATAAAGGCTGACAGGGAGAAGATGCATCACAACCTCTACAATTCCCTCATGCTTGTAACCGCGCTCAATCCGTACATAGGATATGAGAACGCCGCAAAGACGGCACACAAGGCCTTTGACGAGAACATATCCCTCAAGGAGGCATGCGTCGGACTCGGATTCCTCTCGGCCGAGAAATTTGACGAGGTGTTCAGACCTGAAAGCATGGCCAGGGAAGTCTGACAGATCTGAAAGTTTGAATATATGACATAAGCAGGTCGGGTTATATTCCCGCCCTGCTTTTTTTTTTCAGCTTCCGCGGTCAGCAGTTGAACCAGTTCGCCGCCGTCTGATCGGCGAGCTGCAGCAGAACCACAAGAGGATTCTGCAGAAAATTTGAATAGTTGTAGCTCTCGGATTCCGAAAGATCGCTGAACCCCATGTGCCGGCTGACAGCCTCAAGAACATGCCTTCTTCCGATAAAGGAAGGCATGGACTCCAGCAGAAGAAGCACGGACTCATTGCCGTGCCCCAGATTCCGGGTGTCAGGACGGGTCTTGAAATACGGCTGCTTTATCCAGTTTCCGCTGATGTCCTTTGTATTCCTGTACTCGACCATATAGGCTCCGGCCTTGCAGAAGTCATGTGCAAGGGCGGACACGAATATGTCCTCCGCGGTTATGACATATCCGGAATCCGGTCTGGCACTGGCAAAATTCCTGATGACAGGCTCCGTAAAGACAAGCGACTGGTGTATCACCACAAGCGTATGGAGCGCCAGTCCGTTCCTGAAATTTCCGTGGAATCTTGTGGATGCCGGAGAAGTCCAGAATCCGCTCCTCTCCATCCAGTCCTTCAGCGCCGCGGCCTCCGGGGTGTTTCTTATGATGAATCCGGCCATGGCAAGAACCGTCTGTTTCACCGCATCCGGCAGAAAAGTCCTGTCATCCTGAACCGGTGAAAACTGACTGTAGATGTCCAGAAGTTTTCCCGTCTGTTCCAATAAATTTCCAATATCTGTATCTGTCATAGTACGGAAGTAAAACACATCCGGGACGGAAAATCAACAACGGACGCTCATACGGCTGAAAATATCCATCCGTACGGAGACGGGAAGTCTTACAAACCTCCGGATGTATAAATCTTGACAAATCACCACCGCAAGGGTATTCTGTCAGGAAACAGAACAGGAAGGTGTCTTTAATGGCCGTTGATGAGAAATTGCAGACCGTGCGCCACAGCTGCGCCCATGTTATGGCTGAGGCGGTAAAGAATTTGTTTCCGGGAACCAGAATCGCGATCGGACCCGCGATCGACACCGGTTTTTACTACGACTTTGAGTTTCCGGAGGGACATGGAATCTCTGACACGGATTTTCCAGCCGTCGAGAAGGAGATGCGCAGGATTATCGCCGGAAAACACGATTTCATAAGAAAAGAGGTTACAAAGGCGGAGGCTCTTGACCTTTTCAACGGCGAGCCATACAAGACTGAGCTTATAAACGATCTCCCGGACGACGGGACGATAACGACTTATACACAGGACGGATTTACGGATCTCTGCCGGGGACCGCATGTCTCAAACACAAGCGAGATAAACGCGCAGGCATTCAAGCTGATGAAGCTTGCAGGTGCATACTGGAGGGGCGACTCAAGCAGGCAGATGCTCACGAGGATTTATGCGGTCTGCTTCTCCAAGCCTGACGAGCTCAAGGAATATCTGAAGATGCTTGAGGAGGCCGAGAAACGTGATCACCGCAGGCTTGGAGTCCAGATGGATCTCTTCCATCTGGATCCGGAGGATCCGGGGCAGATTTTCTGGCATCCGAACGGATGGACTATGTATGTGGCCCTGCAGGACTATATGCGCAGGAAGGTTCTGGAGGACGGCTACCTTGAGGTGAACACTCCGGCCGTAATGCCGAGGACTCTCTGGGAGCGCAGCGGACACTGGGGACACTACAAGAACAATATGTTCGTCACGGAAAGCGAGAAGAGGCTTTTCGCCATCAAGCCGATGAACTGCCCGGGCGCGCTTGAGATATTCAACTCCAGAACAAGATCTTACAAGGATCTTCCCCTCCGCCTCGCTGAATTCGGCCACTGCGTCAGGAACGAGCCGAGCGGAACGCTGCACGGAATAATGCGCGTGCGCGGATTCGTGCAGGACGACGCGCATATCATCTGCACCGAGGAGCAGGTTGAGTCCGAGGTGGCGAAATTCTGCCGTCTGCTGCTCGGTGTTTACAGGGATTTCGGATTCGACAGGAACCTTCTGGTCAAACTGTCAACCATGCCGGATGATCATGTCGGAGACGAGACGACATGGCGGCGTGCCGAGCAGTCGCTTGCTGACGCCTGCCGTTCCGCCGGAATGGAATACGAGATCCAGCCGGGAGAGGGTGCGTTCTACGGGCCGAAGCTTGAATTCACCCTGATTGACGCGCTGGGCCGCCAGTGGCAGTGCGGGACAATCCAGCTTGACTATCAGCTGCCAGGTGCGGAAAGACTTAACGCCCAGTACATAGGTCCGGACAACCAGAAGCATCATCCCGTAATGCTGCACAGGGCCGTGCTCGGCTCGCTTGAGAGGTTCATGGGAATTCTCATCGAGAATTATGCGGGAGCGCTTCCAGCATGGCTTCATTTTGAGCAGGCGGCGGTTGTTCCGGTCGGAAACGACTTCAACGGATATGCCGAAAAGGTGAATTCCGCCCTGCGCGGAGCCGGAATAAGGAGCAACGCATATCTTGATGATGACAACATGAAGAGCAAGATAAAAATGATAAGCTCAGAGCACCGGACGCCATACATACTTATTGTCGGAGCAAAGGAGCAGGAGGAGAATTCCGTGACCTGCCGGTTCCGTTTCTCAAGCGGAATCCAGCAGAGGACATTCACTCTGGACGGATTCCTTGAGTATGCAGCTGACAGGATAAGCTCGCATTACAACGGCATCTGACACATTCATTGCGGCATTCCGAGTCTTTCCGGAGACAGGGATGCCGTTTTTTACCGGACAGGAAAAAATCCGTGCGGAACTTTCAGTCACTCTCCCCAGAGCTTCATTTTCGTTGCCACAAGTTCCGTAAGCTCATCCTCCGCCTCAGATATTCCGGCAGCGGTGATCTCGGCGGTCATTCTGTCCCATGCCTCATCGAAATTCCCGCTGTCCCCGATAATCATTTTTATCAGAGACTCCTTTACAATCCTGTCGGTGTCATCAAGCCTCGCGCTCATGGCGGCGGAAAGCGGATACTGCCACATCTGGCCGTATCTTGACTCGCCCAGCTCCTCCGCAGTCGGAAAAAGCTCCTTCCACAGGGAGACTCCATAAGCCGCAAGCGTCTCCTTCTCCGCATCTGAATACTCTTCCATTACGCTTTCCGGTGAAAGTCTTACTATGGAATTTCCGGTGGAGTCAAGACGTCCGGGACCGGCCTGAGGGAACGGATATACCCATACACCGACACCGGAGGACTCGTCGTCAGCTCCAGGCAGCGCACGCCGGCGTCCGTTCCTGTCAATGTAATAATGCTGGTCCTTTATGCCCCAGTTGACAAGAACCTGGGCCTCCTCCGAGCACATCCAGTCAAGAAAACGGAACGCGCGTTCCGGATCCGGGCATGACCGTGATATTGCTATGCCCCAGCCGCCTGAAAAACCGTAGTTTTTGAACGACGGCTCAAGCTGCATCTCTGTCACGGTTACCGGAAGATATGCCATCGACCGCTCGGACATATCCTTCTGTATCATCCTGCTGTGGATTCCCTTGAGTCCCCAATGCGGATAGGATGTGCCGAGAACATATCCGCCCTCAAGCTTTGACTCCCAGATGTCATGATGCTGGGTGAACGACTCCGGATCCAGCAGCCCCTCGTGATACAGCCTGTTCAGCCAGCGGTAGAAAATCTTCATGTCAGGATTCAGGAATTTGTACTGCACCCGCATGGTCTGCTGATCCACCGTCCACTGACCGTCATCAGGAAGCCCCAGGACATAGCTTCCCGGATTCGAGAGTCCCACATACCATTGCCATGAATCAGTCAGCAGGGACAGCCCTATCGTCCTGTGTCCGTTTATCACAGGATACTTCTTCATATAGGCGAGCATGGCGTTCTCATAGTCATCAAGGGTTCTGATGCGGGGATAGCCAAGCTCCTTCAGCACCGCATTCTGGATCTGAAGCGAGCCTGAAGCCTCCAGCGGCTCCGTCCGTATCTCAAACGTGCCGACGGAATAAATCCGGGGATCATCAAGCGTAAGGCGGAGTCTCGCCATCCTGTTGCCGTACAGCTCCGTCATGTTCCGTCCGAAATCCTTTATATATCCGTCGAGCGGAATCACGGCCCCCGCATCCACAAGCCTGACGAGCGCGCTTTTCGCGTAAATCAGGTCGGGATACTCACCGCTCGCAATCATCATGGAAATCTCCTCGTCATTCTCCTGTCTGGGGCCCGAAAATTCCAGGACTACCCCGGTGCGTGCGGTTATCTCGCGCGCCACGGAATCCGTAAACGGCCTGTAGCTGTCAAGGTCGGCCGAATAAAGCGTGAAGGTCACCGGTTCAGTTCCGGATTCAGAATCCGGAATATTCCTTGCGGAACATGACGGGAAAACCGCCGTCAACATGACGGCGGCGCATGACAGTGCGGCGGCACGGATCTGTCTCCTGATCATAGCTCCTCCCCGGCTTCAACCCTGCGCTTGAATTCACGCGGAGTTATGCCGGTATGCTTCTTGAATTTCATGAAAAAGTAGTCGGTGTTTGAATATCCGACAAGCTTGGAAATCTGATAGACCTTCAGATCCGTCTCCCTCAGACGCCGCTTGGCCTCCTCTATCCGCAGATTGTCAAGATATGTGTTGAACTGCACGCCCGTATATTTTCTGAAGCGCTTTCCCAGATATGCGCTGTTGCAGTTGAACATATCACCGAGCAGCTCAAGCTTGAGGTCGGACATATAATTTGACTGCACATAGGCAATCACCTTTACAATCACGGAATCCGAGGTGTTGAAGCTGAAATTCTCAAGCATACTGTTCACGACTTTTCTCAGATAGAAGAAGCTCTCGTCAAACGTCCTGTTCTCAAGTATTCCGGGAACGACGTCAAATGTCTCGCCGTCGGTTATGTCACGCTCCTGATACTTCTTCTGGAGACGGTTGCGGAGCTCGACAAGGCAGTATATCAGATCCCTGCGCGTGTCCTCCTGAGGCTTCGTGACAATCCTCATCCTGCTTCTGAGATTCTCAAGCTCCGTCTCCATACGGTCCTTGTTGTAGGTCTCGATGCAGAAGATGAGCGAGTCTATAAGGCTGTCATATCCCTCTTCAGGAGAACTGTCACCGCAGGGGGAGACCGCAGCCTGGATGAAGCCCACGGTTATGCACGGCTCTCCTGACATGTAGAAAAGGGCCGGAACAAGTGAGACCGCATCCCTGAATGACGAGAGGATCCCCTCATATCCGGTGCCGGTCCTGCCGCGGCAGATGAATGTACGTTCCGGATGCTGCCTGGCCGCGCGTGCGATGCTGTTTTCCACGGCCTCGGAATTGGACGTTCTGAGAACTGTCACTATGCTGCCGGATATGTTCAGCACAACCCTGCTGAAAAACCGGAAGCACTCGTCCGCAAGCCTTGAAAGCGCAACCGGATCTCCGGATGCGCAGTATGAAGGCGAGAACAGGACGCAGATGTACCCGGCGGAACCGGCATCCGAAAAAAACACGGAGCCTTCAACTTCTGACGTGTCCGGCCGTGAACCTGAATGCAGCATGTTCATCAGGAAATTCCGGACGGAATTCTCCTCCGAGCGCCGTGAATTCTCCTCCAGACCGCGTATCCTGTTTATCTGTCCGCAGGAAGATGTCACAGCCTTCTCAAGCTCATCCTCGTCAACCGGCTTGAGTATGTAGGCCACAGCGCCGAGGTTCAGAGCCTTGCGCGCGTAGTCAAATTCGGAATAACCTGAAAGTATTATGAAGGCCGGAAACTGTATGCCCCTCCTGGAGAAATTGCGCCTGACCTCCTCCATCACCTCAAGGCCGGTAAGTCCGGGCATCTTTATGTCAATAAGAACGACGTCTGGAATAAGATCCTCAATCTGTCTGACAGCATCCTTTCCCGTCGAGGCCTCCCCGCACAGCTTCAGCCCCAGGGACTTCCAGTCAAGTATGAATTTGAGTCCGTCCCTTATGTTCTGCTCGTCATCGGCGATAAAAAGCTTCAGCACCGCTACACCTCCAATAAATTCCTGTCCGTACCGACAAGAGGAATGTTTATAGTAACCTCGGTTCCGCCGTCAGGCACCGATGATATGCTGATTCCGTATTCCGGACCGTAGAAAAGCCTGATCCGGGAATTCACGTTCGCAAGCCCTATGGAATCCAACTCGTCGGCGGTAAGTTCGCTTTCCAGCTTCTCCCTGATTCCGGCAAGCCTCTCAGGCTGAATTCCGCAGCCGTTGTCCCTCACCGACACAGCAAGCTCCGGCGCTCCGTCATGTTCGGATGCGGATATGAGTATGTATATGAATCCGTCGGAGGACTTGTTCTCCAGTCCGTGGCTGAAGGAATTCTCCACAAGCGGCTGAATCAGAAGCGGAAGTATATATATGTGCTGAACGTCGCACATTGTCGCTATGTCGTATGTGACGCGGCGTCCGAACCTTATGTGCTGTATCGTCAGATAGTTCTGAACGGCCTCAAGCTCGCTTATAAGAGGAACCGGCTGCCCCCTGACAGAAAGATTGTAGCGCAGAAGGGACGCAAGGAGCTTGAGCATCTGGGACACATCCCTGTCTCCCGATGAAAGGGCCTTCATTCTTATGGTCTCGATCGTATTGAACAGGAAGTGCGGATTTATCTGGGTGGCGAGCATCTTGTAGCGCATCTCGTTGTGGCGCGCGGACATCCGCTCCTTCTCCAGATTCTGCTCATACACCTCGGCGATCAGCTTCTTTATGCTTGACGACATGTCATACAGAGCCGAATATATCGCTCCGAATTCATCGTTTCCGCCGATCGACGGCTCGATCTCGAAATTGTTCGACACGACTCCGGAAATTCCCCTCTGGATTTTACCGAGCCTTCCGGTTATATATGACGAGAACATTCCTATAAGCATGAACGACAGCAGGGCCAGAATCACCAGGATGACGACGGCAAGCAGGGTGCAGTATCTGGTCATGCGGACCAGCTGCCTGAGAGGAATTATGTACATCATGACGAATTCCACGGATATTCCTCCGGGCGTCCAGAACCGCTCCGCGATTATTCCGTTCTCCGCGCCTCTGTATCTGATTCTCGTGATCCGGCCGGGTGACGGGATACTGTCCCTGCGCAGGAATTCCCTGAGAGTCCGGCTGTCCTCCGCGCTTATGTCCTCCTCCGACGAGAACACGAGCTCCCCTCCGAACATGACTGCAGTCTCGAACATCTGCACGGAAAGGTTCCTGCGCACCATATCGGAATTTATGTTTATCACAAGAACACCGATGAATTCGCCGCTGTTCATGCCCCAGACGGAGCGGACAAGACAGAGATACATCTTTCTGGTCACCGTGTCGGTCTTGTATGTCCAGAAAGGAAGCCCCTTGTCACGCATGGCCCTCCTGTACCAGTCCTCCGCCTCGACCTGCGGCGTTGTCTTTATTATGAACGAGTTGTCAAGAAGAGTGCTGTTGGTTGTATATATTCTGAAATTCGCAACCGCCGGATAGGAATTCATGTAGTCCTCAAGAAACGTCATCCCCATGTAGTCATAATAAACATCCCTTATGTCACCGTACACGGTCGTCACCACATCCTGAAGCTGCCTGTTAACATAAATCCTGTCCGAAAGCCTCTTCACGTCCGACAGAAGGATTCCGAAATTCTTCTCCGTCTGGACAAGACTCTGACGTACGCGCGACACCTCCCATCCGACCATGGAACCGTAGAGCCTCCATACAAAAAGGAACGAGACAAGGAGAAAAGGGACAAGAAATGTGGCCAGAAAAATGATCAGAAGGCTTTTTCTTACAGGAAAACCGTTCAGGAATCCGGACAGTCTGCCGCTCAGAATTCTCATACAAAAAATCCGGCTACCATAATAACAGACACGGCGTAAAAAGTCCATCTTATCCGGACCAAGGCCTTGCTCCGTAAAAAGCAAGTTGTTCCAAAATGATTTAAATGATAGATTCTATCACCTATGGTCATTAATCTTGATACACTCAGAAAAGAGCTGAATCCGGAACAGTTCAGGGCGGTCACCACGGTTGACGGTGCGATACTCATCATAGCGGGTGCCGGCAGCGGAAAGACGCGCGTCATAACATACAGAATCGCATACATGCTGGACTCAGGAATTCCGCAGAGCCAGATTCTCGCCCTCACGTTCACCAACAAGGCGGCTCGGGAAATGGAGGACAGGATAAAGGAGCTGACGCAGAGAAAGCTCCAGAACCTCACGGTGTCCACATTCCATGCGTTCGGCGTCAGAATTCTCAGGCAGGACATAGACAGGCTCGGCTACCGTGACAACTTTTCCATCTACGACGAGACCGACAGGACCGCCCTGATAAAGGAATGCGGCCGGGAGCTGGGCTACGCGCAGGATGCGCTCGACATATACAAGATAGGAAACCTCATCTCCGGAATAAAGACGGGACGCAAAAACTGGGAGACCGCGAACGATATGTACAGACCGCTCTACGAGAGCTATCAGGAGGGGCTGAAGCTTTTTAACGCCGTTGACTTTGACGACCTGATCGTGCTTCCGATAAAGCTTTTCCGGGAGAATCCGGACGTGCTTGAGAGATACCGCGAGCGCTACAGATACATAATGGTCGATGAATTCCAGGACACAAGTCACCAGCAGTACGAACTGATGCACCTTCTTGCGGGAGGAAATGTCGCGGTGGTTGGTGATGACGACCAGTCGATATACAGCTGGAGAGGCGCGGACTACCAGAACATCGTGAATTTCGAGAGGGACTTCCAGGTTACGGAGATCAGGCTTGAGCAGAACTACCGGTCCACGGAGACAATACTGGAGGCCGCGAACGGCGTCATCTCGCACAACACGAACAGGAAGGACAAGAAGCTGTGGAGCGGAAACGGAGGCGGAAAACCGATAGAGATTTTCATGCCGGAAAACGAGACCGACGAGGCGGACTTCATCGTGGAGTCAATACTCGGAATCTCGGCCGAAGAGAAAAGGAAATATGACGAATTCGGAGTGCTGATGAGGGCGAACACCCAGAGCCGATTCATCGAGGAGGCGATGCTTGAGGCGAACATCCCCTACACGATGAGCGGAGGGACCAGCTTTTTCGAGCGCAAGGAGATAAAGGATGTGATCAGCTACCTGAGGGTGATAGCGAATCATGATGATGACATAAACCTGCTCCGGATCATAAACACACCCAGACGCGGAATCGGACGTGCCGCAGTCAGGCTGATAAACGAAGAGGCGGAAAAACTCGGCTCCACGCTTTGGACAGCGATAAAGTCGCTTACGGATGCGGAGGACTCGCCGGCCGCAGAGTCCGTAAAGGATGATCTGCGCGAATTCACCGCGACAATCGAGAGCCACCGGCAGAAACTTCTGAGCGGGCACGGTCTTGCCGCAAAGGTCAGAAACCTGGTCGATGACATAAATTACAAGGATCACCTGCTTACGGAATTCGCAAGGAGCGAGAAGGCCGTCAGGTTCAAGCTGATGAACATAGAAAGCCTGCTGAATTCCATGGAGACCTGGGAGAACGACCCGGACAATTTCAACGCGAACCTCTTCACCTATCTGAACCGGGTCACGCTCATGTCGAGGGACAGTCCTGATGACGGTAACGACAAGGGAAAGGTCAGCCTGATGACAATCCATGCATCAAAGGGACTTGAATTTCCGGTTGTGTTCATCGCCGGCGCAGAGGAGGGACTGATTCCACATGCAAGATCCGTCGAGGAGAACGGAGGCGACGTCGAGGAGGAACGGAGGCTTTTCTATGTGGCGATAACAAGGGCACGCGACAAGCTCTTCATATCAGCCTGCCGGAAAAGACGGCACATGCAGGCCGTCACGGAATGTGAGCCAAGCCGCTTTCTTGACGAGATTCCAGCGAACCTGGTCGAATACCATCAGCCGCCTCAGGAGCTCACGGAGGAGAAGACAAAGGAATACTTCTCCGATTTTCTGCGGACCCTAAAATCAAGGGCGTAGAAACAAAAAAAGCCCGGAACAGGCTCCGGGCTCTCTGCTTCCGCCGGAAACCTCCGGCAGTCCGAAAATGCGGCTATTTGCTGTCAGTCTTGATTCCGTAGCGCCTGTTGAAGCGGTCGATACGTCCGGCTGTGTCAACAAGCTTCTGCTTTCCCGTATAGAAAGGATGGCAGGCAGAACAGATTTCAACATGGATGTCCGGCACAGTTGAGCGTGTCTCTATCACATTGCCGCAGACACATGTGATTTTTGTAAGTTTGTAGTCAGGATGAATTCCTTTTTTCATATTTCCCCCATGTGGTTTGCCCGGCTGTGCGGAGCGATGCTCAAGACGCAGCCACAAATCCGCATATAATATAAGTCTGGTAATACTATCAGAAAAACAACTGTCTTTCAATAGCATAGCTCAAATTTCACCGCAGTTTCAGTCCATAGCCGCAGCGCCTGTGTTCATAGAGGCGAGGAAGGCGTCATTCGTCTTTGTCTTCTTCATCCGCTCAAGCAGCAGCTCCAGAATCTCCGTATCCTCCATCGGATTCAGAACCTTGCGCAGCACCCAGAGCTTCTGCAGCTCGTTGTCCGTAAGCAGCAGCTCCTCCTTTCTTGTGCCTGATTTCTTTATGTTGATTGCCGGGAAAAGACGGCGCTCGGCCAGCTTCCTGTCAAGGTCAATCTCACTGTTTCCCGTGCCCTTGAATTCCTCAAAGATCACCTCATCCATACGGCTGCCGGTCTCGATAAGTGCGGTTGATATTATCGTGAGAGAACCGCCCTCCTCCACATTGCGCGCCGCTCCGAAAAAGCGCTTGGGCTTATGAAGCGCATTGGAGTCAACACCGCCGGAAAGAACCTTTCCGGACGTCGGAACGGTCTGGTTATAAGCGCGTGCAAGCCTGGTGATGGAATCAAGGAAAATGACGACATCACGCTTATGCTCGACAAGGCGCTTCGCCTTCTCAAGAACCATCTCAGCGACCTGAACGTGGCGTGTGGCCTGCTCGTCGAAAGTGGACGATATGACCTCCGCCTTTATCGAGCGCTCCATCTCCGTGACCTCCTCGGGACGCTCGTCGATAAGAAGGACTATAAGATATACTTCAGGGTGGTTCGCCGTAATCGCATTCGCTATTTTCTGCATCAGTATGGTCTTTCCGGCCTTCGGCGGAGCCACGATAAGCAGACGCTGCCCCTTTCCGATCGGGACAAAAAGATCCACGATACGTGTCGAAAGCTCCGATGAGACAGTCTCCAGCCTGAGCTTGTTGTTTGGATAGAGCGGAGTCAGGTTCTCGAACGGAACGCGGGTCTGCGCAACGCGCGGCTCGTCAAAGTTGACGGACTCGATGCGAAGAAGCGCGAAGAAACGCTCGCCCTCCTTGGGAGAACGGGTCTGACCGTAGACTGTATCTCCCGTCTTCAGATTGAACAGACGGATCTGGCTGGGAGATATGTAGATGTCGTCAGGTCCGGGAAGATAGCTGTTCTGCGGGGAACGAAGGAAACCGTAGCCGTCAGGAAGAATCTCAAGTGCGCCTGAGGCGAATATGATTCCACCGTGCTCCGTATGCGCCTTCAGTATGACAAATATGAGATCCTGCTTCTTCATAGGAGCAAGATCGTCCGCCGTAAAGCCGTACTGCATTGCCATCTCGCGCAGCTCGGGCATACTTTTTATTGTAAGATCATTTATAAGAAGACGCGGCTTCGACTCGTTGTCCTCCGCAGTCTCCTGCACATCCGGAACATCCGGCTGGTATGAGGGCTGCGGATAACTCCTTGCATAGGGCCGTTTTGCCGTGCTCTTTCTGTAGCCGCCGCCGGGTGTTTGCCGGCTCCAGCGCTGCTGCGGAGAATTCTCCGCCGTTTCGGAAGGCGGCTGTTCAGAATTCTGGCTCCTGTCTACTTTCACAATCCGGCGTCTTCTCACGACCACATGCGGTGTCTCCTGCGCAGGCACGCCGTCCGCCTCCTGCTCCGGAACCGGTCCGGATGCAGAATCTCCGTCCTCCGAGCTCCGGGCTTCATTCTCGTTCAGTGACGATGCAGGCTCAAAATCCAGCTGCGCCTGATTCTCCTCATCATGCTCCTGAACACCTGCATCATCCGTATGACGCTTTCTTAATGGTGCCATTAAAAATACTCCATTTCTGACTATAAAAATGTTATATAGATTTTTCGGGACAAAACATCCGCTTAAAGACTATAAATGACAGGAATAAACAGCCTGTAATAATTGGTTACATTGTTACGTATTTGGTGAATAAAGTCAATATGCATCGGAATTCTTTTATTTTATGACATCCGAATGGACAATCAGCGCCTGCCTGTACTCGTCAGATGCCGTGGTGAACAGATCCATGTCAGGAAGCGAATCGATCATCGTGACCTGTCCGCTGAAATCCACGTTTCCGGCAATTCTCAGCCTTGATGCCGTCACATCGCTCTCGACAGCACTTCCTGAACACATCTCCACCCTGTCCGCGGCATCAATCTTTCCCCGCACCGAGCCGGAAACTACGACCGAATTCACCGACATCCTGTCAACATCACAGACCGCGCCCCTGGCAATCTCAAGATCACCGTCCGGAGCCTCTATCGTTCCTGTGAATTTGCCCGTTATAACAAGCCTGTCCGAGAATTTTATTGTTCCGTCAAATTCCGTCTCCGCACCGAAAACCGTCATATTCCTTTTTCTGCTATCATTCTGATCTGACATATCTCCCGATTATAACAGCAAACAGCTTTATAAGCAACAATACGGACGTCAAAGCGGCGCACAGGATTCCCGGATAGTCTCCGTGACGCGTGTAGAATCCAGGAGAACCGGAAACGACAGGTATCCTTCCCGCGGCAAATGACATCGTGAACGGAGGAGCCGATACCGTCACATTTCCGTCCGGATCTATTATGCAGGTGACTCCGGAGGATGTGCTTCTCACGGACGGGACGCGGTTCTCGACGGAACGGAACACCGCCATGGAAAGATGCTGTCTCTGGCACGCGCCGCTGGATGCCCAGGAATCATTTGACAGGTTCACGAAACATCCTGATCCGGCCAGCCTCATTTTCCTGCATACGGATGTGAATGTATCCTCGAAACATATAGGAGTGGAGAATCTGATGCCGGCGCAGCTGAACACGACCATATCCTTTCCCGGCATCCAGAAATGGGCGTCCAGTCTTTCAGCCAGTTTTCGCGCCGGCGGAAAGACATCATAAAAGGGAAAGAATTCCGCAAAAGGCACAAGATGAGTCTTTGAATATATGTACGGCTCCGGCGGAACGGTATTCGCTCCCGGAACAAACACCAGCGCGCTGTTGAAATCATCGACATCACCTCCGGCGGAAATGACCCTGTGGCCGTTTCCGATCACAAAAACCTGACGCCGTGAATTCATATAGTCAAGAAGAGCCGCCGCAATCGCATGTCTTCTGACATCTTCTCCGGAATAATAATGGAATACGACAGGAGGAACCACGGCGGTCTCCGGCCATACGACAATGGCGGTGTCCGGATGGAGCGCGACCGCCTCCTCCGTAAGATCTATAAGACGCTGGATATTGTCCCTGTACACTTCGACGCCTGATTTCCACGGATCCTCATTGTTCTGCACCGCGGCCACACCTACGGTCTGTGCGCCGTCGAACCTTCCGGACGACATTCTTCCGTAAATGAGCGCGCCGGCAACGAGAATTCCCCAGAGCAAGGCGGAGACAATCAGTGACGGAGAAATTCTACAAAAGCCATGTCCGGAAATGAACGGCATGGAAACACGGAACAGGAGCGTCGAGGAAAAAATCACGAGCATATTCAGTCCGAAAACTCCCGTGACATCACATATACCTATAAGAGAAATGTACCGCCATTGCGTATATGCCGTGACACCGTAGCCGAAACCGGCAAATCCAAGCGTCTTAATGTATTCATACGAGCACAGCACAAGCCACTGGATCAGCCATGCGGTTCCGCCGAAGTGTCTTCCGCAGAACCGCAGAACCACGAACACGGCCGCAAGCGTGACACCGCAGTACAGACATACCGCGGTGAATGCCGCCGGACTGAAACGGGCAAGCCAGAAAGCGTAGAGCCCGTAGGACAGAATTCCGTACAGAAAACCGGCGGCGGCTGAACGCGCAGAACTTCCAGAGACGCGCACGGCGAACAGAACCGGAACATAAAGCAGCCATCCCGCAAAACCGGCACCGTCCGGAAAGATGATTCCGGGATGCGCCGCGGAAAAAATCAGCGCTCCGACAGCAGAAAGAATGAAAGGACAAAGCCGCCCAGTCATCAGTCTGCTTCCGTCCCGTCTTCCGGACTTCCGGTATCTCCAAGCCTCCACATCTTGTTTCTGAGAAGGCGCCCTGCCCGGAAAGCGGCGACATAATGAGGCTCAACCGATACAGTCTCGCCGGTCCTGGGATTACGCGCCTCCGCCCGCCCCTTTCTGAGTCTCGGCTCGAATGTGCCGAATCCCCTCAGCTCGACGGTGCATCCGTCCGCCATCGCATCGCGCAGCTCATCAAGAAATGAATCGACAATCCTCTGGATGACGGCCCGATCCTCACTTACATTCTGGCGGACCGCATCCACAAGAACGCTCTTGGTTATTTTCCCGAATGACATACACCCCTCGCCGCGGCAGGACCAGTGCAACAAAAACGTCCCGGCCGCTTTTTGGACAAACTGTAAATAAAAAAAATCCAGCCGAGACCACCTCAACTGGATTCATGAAACGATAACCCGAAAGTTATTTTGCTGCTTCCGCAGCGAATGAAACATTGTAAAGCTTCATCATTCTTGATTTTTTGCGAGAAACGGCATTCCTTTTCAAGACACCCTTACTGCGGGCGCTGTCAAGTTCCTTCACAAGACGTCTGAGTTTTTCTTCCGCCGATTTCTGATCTTTTGCATGAACAGCCTCTACAAACTGTTTTGCATAAGTCCTGCAAGTGCTCTTAATAGCCTTATTATGAAGTCTGCGAACTTCGCTCTGCGCATGCCTTTTCTCTGCAGATGTTTTTTTGCCTGCCAAAGGAGACCCCCAAAAAATTAGTTAACTGGCTGACATATTAGCACATTATGCTTTTCTTGTCTAGTAATGAACAGCCCGGCAAAACCCCTCCGGAAAAACAAAACCCGCATGGTTCATGATTCCATGCGGGCTCTTATACAGAAAGAATCTCTGATTATTTGAAATCCTTCGGGCGTCTTTCGACACGCTTGCATTTCTGACATTCGGCCTGATTCTTAAGTCTGCCGTTCTCAATCATCGTCTTCATTATGATTTCTCCGCCGCAGTCAGGGCAAATGAACTTGTGTGTTGCAACAGTTGTACGAGAGTTTTTACTAGCTCCAGCCATTTTGTGCCTCCAAAAATCGAATATTCGTGGTTAGATATAATAATGATATGACATTCCGGTGTCAATAATCGCCGTCATACTTTGAACTGGTCAATCTGTCCGGCAATCTTTGTTATGGAACCTTCGACCTTAGTGGAGATCTCGTTGAGCGCCATTCCGGTCTCGTTTATCTTCTTCGCGCCGGTGGCCATCTCGTCCATGCTCTCCTTCATCACCATGGTCGCATCCTGGAGCCTCCTGACCTCCTCAAGAATGGCCTGATTTCCGGCCGACATCTCGGCGGATGAATTCTTGACCTCGGACGAGCTGTCGTTCATTGAATGGAGCGCCTCGCTTATCTGCTTGGAGCCCTCATTCTGCTCCTCCATCGCGGACTTTATCTGGAGCACGAGCTGATCCGTATCCTTTATCTTCTTGGACACGTTCTCGAATGCGGCGCTCGACTCGGATGACGACGTGACGACCTCGTTTATGGAATTCCATATATTGTTGAGCTGTTCTCCGATAGTCTTTGACTGGGAACTGGACGTCTCGGAAAGCTTGCGGATCTCGTCCGCCACGACGCTGAATCCCTTTCCGGCCTCGCCCGCATGGGCCGCCTCAATCGCGGCGTTCATCGCAAGCAGATTCGTCTGGTTAGCGATGGATGAAATCGCGGCGTTGGCGTCCTGAAGCATGGCGGACTGCTGCTCGATCTTCTCGATCTGCTCGTTCACTGTCTGCTGTTTTGAGAATCCGTTGTGCGCCTCAGTCTGAAGCTCCCTGAACGACTCCGCCATCTTGTCAATCGACGTGTTTACGGATGATATGTTTCCTATCATCTGCTCGACGGCGGCCGAAGCCTGGCATACGCCTGCGGTCTGGTTCTCGATCATCTTCTCAAGCGAGTCTATGTTGGACGCTATCTCGTTCACCGCTCCGGCAGTCTCCTCCACGCTCGCGCTCTGGTTCACTATCTGTCCCCTGACGCTCTCAATGTTCGCAAGAATCTGGGTTATCGCGCTTGACGTGTTCTGGGTGCTCTCCGCAAGGACATCCCCTGTCTGGTTCAGCTCGTTCTTGGACGCCTTCACGTCGGTGATAATCTCCTGCAGCTTGGCGATGAATCTGTTGAATCCCTTCACCACGAATCCGATCTCGTTGCTTGAGACCAGATCTATGCGCCTGGTCAGGTCCGCGTTTCCGGAGGCGATTTTTGTTATGGCGTTCTCCAGCACACGCAGAGGCTTTATGGCGCGGTACAGCAGGAAACCGAGCACAAGGACAAGGGTGACGGCGCTGACGATACTGAATACCGACATCTGCCTTATCACAAGGCTGATTGTTGAATAAATCTCATTCTGCTGGACGGAAACCGCAATGGACCATAAAGTGCCATCTACCGGCGTAAAATTTACAAATTCAAGGTCATCATAAATTCCCTTTAACCAGGCGTGTCCTGTCCTGCGGTTCACCATCTGCTTGGCAAGCTCGCCCATGTCCTCGTGTCCTTCCGAATATCCTGTGAGGAAGTTGCGGCTGTTTATCCAGTCCCTGTTCGGGTGCGAGATTACGGTTCCGTCGTCGGCAAGAACGAATGCATAGCCAGTATTTCCGATTTTTATCGAGCTGATGATTTCTCCCAGATATTTTGACTGCATTACGCCTGCAAAAAGCCCGATGTTCTTTCCGTCACGGACAATCGCGCGTGTTACGTGAATTACGGACTGCCCGGTTGTCTTGGACACGACAGGATCATCTATGAACCTTGTCTTTCCTTCCTGCATTACCGCCTTGAAGTAAGGACGGTCAGAAATGTCAATCTGTTTTCCTGTGTCGGTGTAGGCGATTCCGTCCGGGCCTGCAAGCATTATGTAGTCAAATTCCGATATGCGGTGATCTTCATGCGAAGCAAGCCATTCGCGCATCTGGGCAAGACTTCCGTCCTGAGCCACATCCGAATTCACATAGAAATTCATGGCATAGAAATAGGCTTCGATTTTTTCTGAAACCACCTGCGAATACGCCTTCACAATAACTCCGTAATCGTTCGCGGAATCCTCAAGCTGGGCCTTTTTTGTTATGGATCCTGTCACCAGAATCTGGAGCATATTGAACACGACAATCAGAACTCCGACTATCGTTATAAGCCAGACCACAATACTTCTGCGTTTGCCGCCGTCTGCTCCATAGGCGGATCCGGTGCTGCCTGTTTTTTCGTCCATAAAATTTACCCTCCTAAAGCAAAATTCTGACGGACGACAGTATATAACAAGATTTTCATTATTGAATAATGGGGGGGGTATTTTTTCAGATAAATTTTATTTTTCTGTCTTCTCTATTATGACTGTGGCGACGGCGTATTCCCTCTCATGGCTCAGAGAGACGTGCACCTTACAGTCGCCGCATCTCCTGCGCATAAGCTCCATGGCGCTCCCGGTGACGGACAGGAAGGGACGTCCGTCCGGATCCTTCCCGACAGACACATCCCTGAGATCAAAGGATATTCCAGTTCCGAGCGCCTTTGAGAAGGCCTCCTTGGCGGCGAAGCGTACCGCATAATGCTGGCACCTGGCGGAAAGGCTTCCGTGCTCCATAATCTCGCCTCTGCTGAAAAACCGCGCGCACATTCCCGGCGAGCTGACCCACCTCTCGAACCGGCGCACCTCGGTTATATCCGTACCGATTCCGTAAATCATTCCGCGGCTCCCGGTTCCGGCGCGTCAGGCCCGGAAGGAGGAGTATCCGCATTCTCCGCGCCGGCGGGGACATTCTCCCTTACCGTCAGCTCTATCCTCTCCGGAGAAATTCCCGCAAGCTCCATTCCGGACGGCAGCACCGCGGACACAGGGACGGAGACTTTTCCTGCGGCGGAAACGGACGTCATGTCCGCGGTCACGGAACCGGCCGCGAATTTCATGCCCTCAAGCGACAGAAGAGGTCCGCTGACAGACACGGATACGGACGGTACCTTCCCGTCAACGGAGAATCTTTCTCCAAGCCCGGACAGGACCGGCACGATTCCGTCAAAAGTCCGGACGGCCGTCTCCTGCTCCAGCCTGACGGAGACGGTGAAAACGCCGTCATAATCAAGCGACACAAGCCTGTTCATCTCGATGTAAGATGCCTGGAACTCAGAATTCCGCCTTATTCCGGACACATCCGCCTTTCCGACGCTTACGGACTCAAGACCGTCCACAATCTTCTCCGGTCCTGAGACACCCACGTAATCAGGAGAGACCGACACGGATGTGATTCTGTAGCCTCTTGCGGGATTTCCCGCCGTGAGCACCTTCACCGGAACATATTTCACGGCCTTCCTGTCAACCGTCACGGAGACAGCCTCAGGCTTCACCCTGACCTCGATCGGATCCATAGCCATAAGACGCCCTGAAAGAGAGAGGTTCACGGGAACGGTGTATTCACCCGGAGCCGTAATCTCGCCTATATCCACGCTCGCCGTCATGTCGGACACATATATCGAATTCATCTCGTCACGCCCGGCGCGGACAACCACTGTTACTGAATTCACCATATTCCCGGTCTTCATCACCGAGCCTTCCTGAACGACCTTCAGCGGAACGTTGAAGGTCTTCTTCTCCACGAGCGAAATCTGATGGAACATATACATGCATACGGCGATCGCAAAACAGATGAGCTTCACAGGCCATTTGTCAAGGATTTTCTCAAACAACTGGTTTGCTTTCATCGACTGTATCCTCCAGATTGTACGCGTCGGGTGTTATCTCAAGAAGATTCTCAAGAATTTTCGTTATTTCGGAAAGGGAGAGGTCATAATTGAGCTTGGAGTCGTAGGCGAGGCTTATCGCACCAGTCTCCTCCGAGACGACCAGAACCACCGCATCGGAGACCTCCGAAAGACCAAGGGCGGCGCGGTGCCTTGTTCCGAACGTCTTCTTTATGTCATATACCTCGCTGAGAGGAAGGAAGCATCCCGCCGCGACAAGCTTTCCGCCCTGAATGAAACAGGCTCCGTCGTGGAGAGGCGTATCCATTCCGAATATCGTCACAAGCAGACTGGAAGAGAGGTCAGCGTTCAGCCGCGTCCCCGTCTGAAGTATGTTGTCCAGCTTAGTGTGGCGCATGAACACCGCGAGCATTCCGCGCTTCTGCTTCGACAGCATCTCGGCCGCCATCAGCACCGAATCGACATAAGTGTGCTTGGATCTTGTTCCGAACGCGAACCACTTGCTCTGGCCTATGCGGAGAAACAGCTTGCGTATCTCAGGCTGGAAAATCACCGTAAAGGAGATGACGAGTCCCGGAGCTATTATGTTCAGAATCCACAGCAGCGTCTGCAGATTCAGGATCTCCGCGACACCGTAGGCCACGGCCACAATCACAGCCGTCTTTATTATCTGTATGCTGTTCGTCTTTGTCATGAAGTCATAGACTTTATACAGTATGAACGTCAGCACAGAGATGTCGAGCACCGGCCTTATAAAATCATAGACATACGCTATTCTGTCGAAGGTTTCCAAAATTCAGCTCCGCATGAATTAGAATGTCATATAATATATCGCATCACGTTCAAAGTATCTACAGTCTCGCGGACATCATGTACACGGACAATGCGCGCGCCCCTCAGGACGGAGATCATATCAGCGGCGAGTGTTCCGGCAAGCCGGTCCTCCACGGGACGGCCGGTCATGGTGCCTATGCACCTCTTTCTGGACAGGGCCATCATCACAGGATATTTTCCGCCGCAGATTGCAGCCGGATTCCCTATGAGCGCGGTGTTCTCCCCGAACGTCTTTCCGAATCCGATGCCGGGATCAACGATTATCCTCTCCGGCCGAATTCCACGGGACACCGCGAATTCTGCCCTGCGGTCAAGGTAGGCGCCGACCTCACCGAGAATGTCAGGTGATCCGGTTCTGGTATCCTCATCTCCGGTGAACCTGTGCATCAGCACGACCGACAGCCCCGCCTCCGCCGCGACGCGTGCGAGCTCCGGATCATACTCCAGGGCTGAGACATCGTTGAGCATGTCCGCCCCCTCATCAGCGGCCGCCCTCATGACGCTGGCTTTCCGTGTATCGACCGAAACAGGAATCCTGGAATGCCGCCGTATCTCCCTTATCACGGGAACAATCCGGCGGATCTCCTCGTCAGCATCGACAGGAACGAATCCCGGCCTGGTGGACTCTCCTCCTATGTCAATCATGTCGGCGCCATCATCCGCCATCCTGAGCGCGGCATCGGCACCGGCCCGGCTTTTCTCCCAGAACGAGTCCGGCGTGACGTTCAGTATTCCCATCACGAAGGCGGGACGCTCCGTGCGGATCACCCCGGAACCGACCGTCAGCTCAATAGTTCCGGCACTGACATTCTCACCCATAAATCCTCCGCCTCGCCATGGCTGCCGCTATGTCCGCAGACGACATTCCGGCGGCGGCGCATATATCGTCGCGCGAGCCCTGCGGATAGAACCGGTCCCCGAAAGCAAGTATCTCGGTGTTGAGTTTTCCCGATGAACGCACGGCGGACTCGATCTCCACGCTGATTCCGCCTGTCCTGACGCCATCCTCCACAAACACAATTCCATGGTAGCCTTCCGACAGCGAAAGGAAATAATCCATGTCGAAAGGCTTTATGAACCTGAGTATGTATATGTCAGCGGCTCCTCCGGAAATCATGTCGGCACGGACCGCCTTCTGGACCTCCGGATACATTCCTCCGGTCGTGACCACAAGAATTCTCCTGTCCGCGGACTCAATGGCACTGTCGGTCACATCCTCCACCACACATTCACCGCACGGCACAAGAATTCCTCTGCCCGGAACCACAGGCTGCGAGAATTCAGGTATCTCAGTGGGACAGGAATGCTTCGGATACCTGACAAGCACAGGCTTTCCGGCACAGAGCGCCCAGTCAAGGCAGAGCGACAGGTCAGATTCCCCGGCCACGCTCAGAATACAGATTCCCGGAACAGGACGGAACAGAGCTATGTCGAAAATTCCCTGATGGGTCGCCCCGTCATTCGGAACAGGTCCGGCCCTGTCAAGCACAATGACACACGGAGCATTCTGGAGGGCGATGTCGTGGATGACCTGATCGACGGCCCGCTGCATGAACGTGGAATATATGCATATAACGGGGAAAAGTCCGCCGGCCGCAAGCCCTCCGGCAAATGTGACGGCATGCTCCTCGGCTATGCCGACATCAAAGAAACGGTCCGGGAACCTCCTGGAGAACGCCGACAGACCTGTTCCCTTGGCCATGGCCGCCGTGACCGCCACGACAGACGGATTCTCCTCGGCCATGGATACGATTTTCCTGCTGAACGCCTCCGTAAAGCTGAGAGTGTCGTACTTCTCCACGGTGCCGTCGCTCGTGCAGAACGGTCCGACACCGTGGAAAAGCTCAGGATGGTTCTCCGCCGGGCTGTAGCCCTTCCCCTTCTTCGTCACGACATGAACCACCACCGGTCTCCGGATCCGGCGCACCTTTCCGAGCACCTGCTCAAGGACGGCCTCGTTGTGTCCGTCGAAAGGTCCGGCATATTCAAATCCGAGATCGGTGAACAGGTTGTTGGTCAGGAAAAGCCCCTTCACCGCGCGCTTGAACCTGAATATGAACTTTTCTATGTGCCTGTTGAAATACGGAATCCTGTCGATAAGACGGTCAACATGATAACGGAACGACTGGTACTGCGGAGTCACGGAAAGACGGCTGAGATAGCGTGATATTGAGCCTGTGTTGTGGTCTATCGACATCTGGTTGTCATTCAGAATCACGATCAGGTTGCGTCCGAGCTGCCCCGCGTGGGAAAGTGCCTCGAACGCCATTCCTCCGGTGAGCGCGCCGTCACCTATGACAGCTATGACATATCCGTTCCTGCCTTTCAGATTCCATGATGTCAGAAGCCCCAGAGCGGATGATATCGAGGTGGACGAATGTCCGCAGCTGAAATAGTCGTGGACGCTCTCGCTCCTGCTGGTGAAACCGGAAAGCCCGCCGCGGCACCGCAGCGTTCCGAAAGATGAATAGCGGCCGGTAAGCAGCTTGTGGGCATAGCACTGATGGCTGACGTCCCAGATTATCGCGTCGTCCGGACTTGAGAACACGCGGTGCAGCGCTATCGTAAGCTCAACCACGCCAAGATTGCTCGCAAGGTGGCCGCCGTTCTCCCCTACAGTATCTATTATGACTTTTCTGATTTCGGAGGCAAGGGCGGAGACATCCCCGCGCGGCAGCCTCTTCAAGTCTTCAGGTGATTTTATTTCCGAAAGAATCGTAACACAGCCCCCTTAAACGAAAAAAAGACCGCGGCAGTTCTAAAATTACCGCGGTCTCATCTGACACAAACTGTCACCCTAAAAGCTTACTTGCTCTTATGCCGGTTACGTCTAAGCATCTTTTTTCGCTTATGTGTCGCCATCTTCTGGCGTTTTCTTTTCTTTCCACAGGGCACGATGGCACTCCTTTGACTTTATAAAGTACTGATGATTATCGCAGAATAGAGCGTTTGCGTCAATAGCTGAAATGAGAAAAATAGAATTTTCTCAGAAGTTCGGACACGCGATCCGTCCCCTCTCCTATGTCGTCAAACGGAATCACGGTGCTTCCCGGCAGATCCTTTATGTACGTGAACTGTTTCTTCGCATATCTGACGCTGTTCCTCTTTATCAGCCTGCGGATCTCGTCCCTGTCGGATGACATGAACCATTCCCTGTATCCGATCGCCTTCATTCCAGGAGATTCCGCACTGAATCCCGCCATCATGAGCGACGCGACCTCGTCCTCAAGACCTGCGTCAAACATCCCGTCCACACGGCCGCATATCCTCCCGTAAAGAAGATCGCGTGAAGGCTCAAGCACGATGAAAAGGAATTCATATCTGTCCTGCCGGAGCGCCGGAGCACGTCCGCAGCTGCTCCGTCTTATTCCGGAGACAAGAAAAATCTCAAGCGCGCGGAGAATTCTGTACGTGTCATTCGGATGGATGACGGCAGCGCTCTCAGGATCCGCGGCCGCAAGCTCCCTGTAAAGCACACCGGCCCCCTCTGTCTCAAGCCTCCTCCTCAGAACGGCCCTTGTCTCAGGAGAAGCGGCCGGCGTGTCCGGAAGCCCGGAGAGGAAGCACCTTATATAGAAGCCCGTTCCGCCGGCGACGACGGGCATCCGGCCCGAACCGTATATGCCGGCGCAGAGCACATCAGCGGCGTCCACGAAATCGGCCACGGAGAACTGGATGTCCGGAGTCGTGATGTCAATAAGATGATGAGGAACCGCGGAAAGTACGGCTCCGGATGGCTTGGCTGTTCCTATGTCCATTCCGCGGTAAACCTGCATGGAGTCAGCGCTTATAACCTCCGCCCGTCCGTTTAAAAAAAAACGGCCGCCCCTCTCCGAAAAAAGATCGTAAAGAAGGGCGGTTTTTCCTGTCGCCGTAGGTGCAAAAATGACAGCAACGGGAATTCTTCCGGAGACACCGTTATTTCTGGTGCTCAATTCTGTAGCTTACCTTTCTTGTGAAAAGCTGCCTTGCGGCGACGCAAACATCCTTGTCGTAGTTCGCGCTTATCTCCGGATCCTTTATCTTTGCCATCTGATATGCGCGCCTGCTGGCCGCAACCGTTATCTCATAAATATTGCCGTCGAATTCCACCAGCTGCTCAAGCGGAAAAATCATATCTGTCACCTCGTCTGTCTGTTTCTCTTATCACAGGTAATTGCGTTATTATAGTAAGAAGCCGCGCTTATGTCAAACTTTTCGTTGATTTTTTGACTGAACGGACTTATAATTCCATATAAAACAAACAGGCATCTCAGTGTATATTCACAAAACTGTTCTTTACGGGAGATTTCTATGAACAAGGATCCGAAATTCTCAGTCCATTCGATAAGGGTGAAAATCTTCATCCTGTCGTTCTGCTGCATCGCCGTGTCCGCCGGCGTCATCGGCGTGACTGACGTCATAAAGGCGTCACGGATACTGAACGAGAATTCAGAAAACATGATAACGCAGATGTGCAGCGCATCGGCGAAGGACATGGACATAATACTATCCGGCGTGGAGCAGTCGGTTAACATGCTCGCTGACTATGTTGTCCGTTCGATTCCGGATGCGGAATTCATGAGGAATCCGGGGAACGTCAGGAGTCTGACCGCGGATCTGCTCGGAATTCTCGACAACACCGCCACGCACACGACAAAATCGCTGTGCGCATACATTCGCTACAATCCTGACTTCACCGAGCCGACGTCCGGACTCTTTCTGACGCGGAATTCGGAGGACGAGAAATTCGCCAGCGTCACTCCGACCGACTTCTCGGTCTTCGACAAAAACGACATAGAGCACGTAGGCTGGTACTACATTCCCGTGAACAACGGAAGACCGACCTGGATGGCCCCATATCAGAACGCGAACGTGGATGTCCTGATGATTTCCTATGTAATCCCGATATCCATCGGAGGAACATCAATAGGTGTCGTCGGACTGGACGTCGAGCTGAATTCCATAACCGACATAATAGAGAGGACAAGGGCCGCGGACGGACACGGCTACTACTCGTTTCTTACGGCTCCGGACGGAACGGTATACAACCATCCGCAGCTGAAGCTGAATTCAAACATAAAGGACGGAAACACGTCGATGCAGCCGCTGGCCACTGCCATGCAGTTCTCCATGACAAGCAGCGGGCTGATTCCGTTCACGGACGGAACGACGGGAGAACAGATGAGATGCTCGTTCACCACACTGATGAACGGAATGAAATTCGTCCTTGCCTACCCGGAGAACCAGACACGGGCGCACGCAAAGACGCTTGCAAAACTGAATTTCGGAATCTCCATGATGATTCTTCTTGTCATGGGAACATTCGCATTCATAATAGGAAAAAGGATATCCGTACCGCTGATAAACACAAGATCCCTTATCAGGGAGATCTCATGCGGAGAGGGAGACCTGACGCGCAGGCTGGCCGTGACGACAAAGGACGAGTCGGGCCAGCTGTCGGAATATTTCAACACATTCATGGAATTCCTCCACGAGATGATAAGCAGGGTCATCACGGAGACCAATGAGATCGGAACGATAAAGGACGAGCTGAGGAAGAACACGGAGTCCGTAAGAAACGACGCCGAGCTGATCGGCTCCAACATAACGAACATGAATTTCCAGACCGAGGAGCAGAGCGCGTCGGTCACGGAGACATCCGCCACAATCCAGCAGATTGTCAGGACCGTGGAGCAGCTTTCCGGAAAAATAGAGAACCAGTCGGCCGCGGTATCGCAGTCATCGGCCGCAATCCATCAGATGATAACCAACATCGACTCCATAACAGCAAAACTCAGGCAGGCGTCGGACAGTTTCGCGGAGCTTACGGGAGCCGCTACGGACGGAGGCAACGCCATCAAGAATGTTCAGCAGCTTGTCGGTGCCATGGAGGAGCAGTCGGCTCACCTGCTGGAGACGAACGCGGTCATTGACAGCATCGCGTCAAACACGAACCTGCTTGCGATGAACGCGGCGATCGAGGCGGCACATGCCGGAGAGTCAGGAAAAGGATTTGCGGTCGTCGCAGACGAGATCAGGACTCTTGCGGAGAATTCGGCCGAACAGTCAAAGGGTATTGCGGAGGGAATGAAGAACATCGTGGAGACCATAAAGACTGTCGTATCTGCGGCCGGCAACGCCGGAAAGACGTTCGACCAGGTGGCCGAGATGATAACAAGGATGAACGCGCTTGTCTCGGAGGTGTCTGCGGCGATGAACAGCCAGAACGAGGGAAACAGACAGGTTCTCGATGCGCTGAGCAACATACAGGAGATAACGCAGGCGATACAGGACGGCTCGCAGGAGATGAACAGCGGAGCCAGAATGATAATGAAGGAGATGGAGCGGCTTGAGAGCGTGTCCCTGAAAGTCCAGGACAGCTCCAGGGAAATCACGGAAGCCCTGAACACCATAAACACATCCATAAGCGGAATGGAGGACGGCACCAGGAGAAACGCGGATGCGGTCTCAGCCCTGAACAGTCTGACCGGAAAATTCAAGATCTGATTCCACAGCCGGCAGGAGAAGCGCGGCCCGGCACACATTAGCGGTCCGGTCCGCACATTCTCCAATTACAAGCCGGAGAGAGGAGGATGTCCGGATCAGACACGGAATTTTATCTTCTTTCCGGTTCCCTCGTACATCTTTTTTCTGAGCTCGGCAACCTGCTCATCCTGTATGTAATCGTCAAAGGACTCCATCCTGTCAATGACACCGTTCGGCGTTATCTCGACTATCCTGTTGGCGACTGACTGGATGAATTCATGGTCGTGGCTTGTGAAGAGTATGACCCCCGGAAAAGATATAAGCCCCTCGTTGAGGCTCTGAATCGCCTCAAGGTCAAGATGGTTCGTCGGGTCGTCCATTACAAGGACATTGGCTCCGCTGAGCATCAGTTTTGACAGCATACACCTGACCTTCTCGCCTCCGCTGAGAACCTTCACCGGCTTAAGCGACTCGTCTCCTGAAAACAGCATTCTTCCGAGGAATCCACGCACGTAGGCGTCATCCTGCTCCCTGGAGTACTGCTTGAGCCAGTCGGTTATGCTGCAGCTGCTTTCAAAATACTGTGAATTGTCACGGGGCAGGTATGTGTGACCCGTGGTCTGTCCCCAGAAAAATTCCCCGGAGTCAGGCTTGCGAACTCCGTTTATTATGTCGAACAGGGCGGTAACAGAATTGTGCTCTATTCCTACAAACGCAATCTTGTCCGTCCTGTTCACCGTAAGTGAAAAATCATTGAGAAGACGGATTCCGTCGGACGTAAAATTCAGCCTGCTCACCGAAAGCACGTTGTTTCCTATCTCCCTGTCCATCTTGAAATTCACATAGGGGAATTTCCTCGTCGTTACGGGAAGCTCCTCGAGCGCAAGCCTGTCATAAACCTTCTTGCGGCTTGTCGCCTGCCGGCTCTTCGAGGCGTTGGATGAGAATCTCAATATGAATTCCTTGAGATCCTTCATCTTCTCCTCGCGCTTCTTGGCCTGATCCTTGGCCTGTTTCTGCAGAATCTGGCTCATCTGATACCAGAAGTCATAGTTTCCGGTGAACTGCGTTATCTTTCCGTAGTCTATGTCACAGATGAACGTGCAGACCGTGTTCAGGAAGTGGCGGTCATGGCTGACGACTATCACCGTGTTCGGAAATTCGAGGAGGAAATTCTCAAGCCATGTTATCGACTCTATGTCAAGACCGTTGGTCGGCTCGTCAAGAAGCAGCACGTCAGGATTTCCGAAAATCGCCTGGGCAAGCAGAACCCGGACTTTCTGGCTCTCGTCAAGGTCGCTCATCATGCGGTCGTGGAATTCCTCCTCAAGACCGAGTCCTGAAAGCATCTGCTCTATCTGATTCTCGGCCTCCCAGCCTCCCATCTCGCTGAACTCGCCCTCAAGCTCACTTGCCCTTATTCCGTCCTCCTCCGTGAAGTCGTCCTTCGCATAAACCGCCTCACGGGCCTTGGCGCATTCATAAAGCTTCGGAAATCCCATCATCACTGTGTCCTTGACCGAATATCCGTCAAAGGCGAAGTGATCCTGCTTAAGCACGGCCATGCGCTCGCCGGGAGTCATAGTTATTGTTCCGCGGTCATGCTCCAGCTCCCCTGAAAGAACTTTCAGGAAAGTTGATTTTCCGGCACCGTTGGCGCCGATTATTCCGTAGCAGTTTCCCGGCGTGAATTTCAGATTTACGTCCTTGAACAGCGGTTTCTCGCTGAACGAGACGCTTACATCGCTTACTGTTATCATCTCGAATCCTCAAAATTTGAATTTCTAGCGGCCGAAGAACGCCTTTATCCTGGCAATCAGGCTCCTCTTCTCAGGAGCCGTTGCAGTACGCCGCCCGGCACGTTCCGCAGAATAAGAGCCGTTACGCGGATTATTCTTTCCGTCCTGAACTTTCCTCCGGATCTGCTCATTCCGGCTGTTTCCGGCAGACTGGGTGCGGGCGGAATTCTTTCTTCCGGCGGACGCCGTCTTCTTTTTCTTTCCGTCACCGGAATGCGGCCTCCTCGACTCCTGGGCACAGTTTCCGCCTCCGGCCGAATATTTCTCCTTATAGAATTTCATGCGCTCATCGAACGACATATTCCGGATTTTCTCGATGTCGCCGGAAGAGAAGTCCTTCCTTGAGCCGTCACTCCTGTTCCTGCCGTTCTTTCCGCCCTTTGCGGCCGGACCTTTCCGGGAACGCCCGGCGGAATATTCACGTCCGCCCTTTTCCTTTCTTCCGTCTCTTCCCGTCTTCCGTCCGCCGCGGCTGTCGTCATAGTCATCGCGCCAGTCCTGTGTCCTGATGTACACGCCTGCGCTTTTGTCATCATCCATGTCCTCAGGTGCGGCGACCTTTGCAGGAATCTGCATCTCCACATAGCGTTCTATCGCCGGAAGGTTATATACATCCTGCTCGGAGCAGAACGTATAGGCCTTTCCGGTTTTGCCGGCACGGGCCGTACGTCCGATTCTGTGGACATAATTCTCGGCCTCGATCGGGAGATCATAGTTTATGACCATCGCCAGACTGTCAACGTCTATTCCGCGTGCGGCGACATCCGTCGCGACAAGGATGGAGACAGCCCCGTCCTTGAACGAATTCAGAACCTTGAGCCGCTTCGCCTGAGGAAGATCTCCGATTATGAATTCACTTCTGAATCCGTTCATCTGAAGCCGTTTGGCGACAACCTCGCACATACGCTTTGTGTTGCAGAATATTATCGCACTGGACGGATTCTCCCTACGGAGGGTTCCCACAAGCAGCCTCATCTTGTCATCGCTGGAAACGTGAATCAGCTCCTGGTCTATTTCCGAGACGGTTATATTCTCGGCCTCGATCGTTATCTCCTTTGCGTCGCGCGTGTATTCCCATGCCAGGTTCTTGACATAGGAATTCAACGTCGCGCTGAACAGCATGGTCTGACGCTCCTCGGCAGGAGGCAGGCATTTGAGAATCGTCCTCAGGTCGGGATAAAAGCCCATGTCGAACATACGGTCGGCCTCGTCTATGACCGTAAAACAGGCGCCGCTGAGATCCAGATGTTTTCCTTCAGTCAGATCTATTATTCGCCCTGGTGTTCCGATTATAATGTTGACTCCTTTCCTGAGCATGGCGACCTGCTTCTCATATCCGACACCGCCGTAAAAACTGAACGCCACAAGATCCGTAGCGGACAGAAGGGTCTTCGCCTCCTCCTCAACCTGAACCGCAAGCTCCCTTGTCGGAACAATCACAAGCGCATTCCCCTTCTTTCCGGAAGCGGAAGAAAGCATCTCCTGTATGACCGAGACAAGATATGCGGCCGTTTTTCCTGTTCCCGTCTGTGACTGTACATACAGATCCGAGCCGTCACCCGAAGCTGCCAGAACCTGCTCCTGAACCGGCGTACATACAACATATCCGGCGGCATCTATGCCTTTCTGCAGTCTCTCATCAAGTTTAAAATCAGTGAAATTCATACTTTCCTTTTTTTTGTATTTTTTATTTTCCTTCCATAATATTATAAAAACCAATCACAGCCACGGAACAGCCCTTACAGACATGCTCTCCTGTCAGCTGAACGACTCCAGCGCCTTCAGATCCAGCGTCGCGAACAGATCATCCACGGTCTCGCTGCGCCTTATCCGGACAAAGGAGCCGTCACTGCGGAGAAGAATCTCGCCGCACCGGAGCTTTCCGTTGTAATTGAATCCCATCGCCCGTCCATGGGCGCCCGCATCATGGATTATGACAATATCCCCGATGTCTATCTGAGGAAGCCGCCTCTGGACGGCGAATTTGTCACAGTTCTCGCACAGACTTCCGACCACATCGTAGACATGATCCTTAGGAGCGTTCTCCTTTCCGCTTACGGTAATCTCGTGATATGCGCCATACATTCCGGGCCTCATGAGGTCCGCCATGCAGCTGTCCACCCCTACGTATTCCCTGTATATATGCTTGTGATGTACAGCCCTGGTCACAAGCCAGCCGTACGGACCCGTTATCGGACGGCCGCATTCCCACCGGACGGAAAGAGGATCAAGTCCGGCAGGAACAACCGTGGAGTCATATTCACGGCGGATTCCACGCGCCACCGTACGGTAGTCAACGGCTTTCTGTTCCGGCCGATACGGAATTCCAAGCCCTCCGCCCAAATCCACGAATTCAATGCGCACTCCGCATTTCTCCTTTATCTCGGCACACAGACCGAAAAGAAGCCTGGCCGTATCCACAAAAAAATCAGGATTCAGCTCATTCGAGGCGACCATCGTATGCAGTCCGAAATGCTTTACACCGGCGTCACGGCATATTCCGTATGCCTCAAGAATCTGCCCGCGGGTAAGACCGTACTTGGCCTCCTCCGGCTTTCCGATTATCGCATTGCAGCCCTGTTTCTCGGAACCCGGATTATATCTGAAGCACAGAGTCTCAGGCAGTTTTCCGCCGAGCGCGGATCTGAGGAATTCAATATGGGTTATGTCGTCAAGGTTTATTATGTTGCCGCGGCTGAACGCATACTGATACTCCCGGGCGGGAGTATCATTGGATGTGAAAATCACATCGCCGCCCCTGATTCCGGCCATCTCGGACAGCATAAGTTCAGGAAGGCTTGAGCAGTCCGCACCGCAGCCCTCCTCGGCAAGAATTTTCAGTATATA
Source organism: Bacteroidaceae bacterium (assembly GCA_963594605.1). Classification (GTDB taxonomy): domain Bacteria; phylum Spirochaetota; class Spirochaetia; order Treponematales; family Treponemataceae; genus Treponema_D. The sequence continues at coordinate 126,671 of CAVBEH010000004.1, read as the reverse complement.
CGGATTCGGACAGGCCTTAACCGCAAAATGCTCACGGAATTCCGGAAATATGGAAAAAGCCTCCGTGAATCTCCTCATGTTGCCGCGTATCGCCTTCTCGTCATAAAGGTAGAAAGGGGTCGGAAAACGTTCTGTCAGCGAGACAAGCTCATCATGGCTCAACGGAAAATCAGTGCTCATCAGTAAACCTCTGTAAGAATGAATGATTCTAGCACAATTAACCGGTTCTGAAAAGACAGGTCAAACGGAAAAGGAAAGAATCCTGCCTGTTCCGGGATCAGGAAAATCAATCCTGAACGCGGAGAATTCCATCGTGTCTCCGCATGACTCCGGATTATAAAGCCTGTCGCCGCGCACAGGAATTCCGCACCATGCGAGATGACACCTGACCTGATGGCGGAATCCGGCTGTTATGCTGCATTCGGCCGTATCATGTCCGGCAATCCTGACGGAGGTGGAATAAATAGCTGAGCCGGATTTTCTCATTGCGGCGCGTCCGGAATTCGCAGCGACGGGACGTACCTGCCTGCCGCCGGGACCGAATTTCCTGAAAAGACTCTCCACACGGAAAGCGGCCGGAGGCACGGATCCGCCTGAGAAATACTGATCCAGCGCAGCGTCTATGTCAGGATAAACGGCGGCGAAATCAGGAAAACCGGCGGCAGACGGATTTCCGTGAATCCGTCTTTCTATTCCGGCCCTGTAAAATTTCACGAATTTCCCCTCATGCTGAAAACGGAGGGCGCTCTCATAGGATTCCTGACAGGAGGCCATCAGGAGAAGTCCGGAAGTCGCAGTGTCTATGCGGTGTACAAGACCTCTCTCCACGGCCTTTCTTCCGCATACACGTCCGATCTCCGGAAAAAGGGAACATGCCTGAACAAGAGCTGAATCACCTCCGTCCACAAGCGGAGCCGACGGAAGTCCGGCAGGTTTGTATATGACCGCAAACTGAAATTCGGAGGACGGAGACTTTATCACCCTTATGTTCATCTCCTGCACCTGCCCGACGGAAGAGACATGACGTATTTTGACTTGAGCACCGAGAGCACATTACTGAACCTGTCAGGAACCGCCGTCCTGAAAACGGTGATTCCGCCGTCACCCGGAAGCCTTATTCCCAGCAGGAACGAATGCAGCATGAGCGTAGCGCCGGGAAAAAGCGGATCCTTATGACCGTATATCGGATCGCCGAGAACCGGACATCCAAGATACTTCATGTGAACCCTTATCTGGTGTGTACGCCCCGTCTTGAGCCTCACACGGATCAGCGAATAGTTTCCGTAGCAGGCGACACAGTGATATATTGTCCGCGCGGATTTCCCCTCATCCGTCCCGGTCACAGCCTTGAATCTGTGCCTGTTCTTCGGATCTCTCACAATCTGCGTCCTTATGTCGCCGCTGTCAGCCGGAGGACGTCCGCAGCATATCATAATATATTCCTTTCTGAGGGAGCGGTTTCTGAACTGCCGCTGCAGCCATTCCTCGGAATCCCTGTTTTTTGCGGTTATGATAAGACCTGATGTATCCTTGTCAAGACGGTGGACTATTCCAGGCCGCCGGCGCTCCATTATCTCCGCCGCGGAACCTTCCTTAACCTGTGAGACCGCGGAGCGCCCCCAATGGAAAAGCAGCGCATTCACGAGCGTTCCGGTCCAGTTGCCGGCGGCCGGATGCGTCACCATTCCCTGAGCCTTGTTCACGACCGTCACATTGCCGTCCTCAAAAACCACGTCAAGCGGAATGTCCTCCGGGAAAATATCATCCGGAATATTATCCTCCCATTGTATGTCGATCACATCGCCGGCCCTTACCTTCTGTGAGAGCTTGGATTTCCGTCCGTTTATAAGTATTTCGGACACACCTACCTTAAGCCGGGATCTGTTCATTCCGTTCGGAAGCGATGCAATGAACTTGTCAAGACGCTCCTGCCCTTCAAATGACATGGGAACTCTGGCGGTAAAAAAAGGCATATCTTCTCCCGTAAAAAGTCAATGGGTAAATATCACTCCGCACGGGGATTCGGAATCCGTTCCGCATCAGGAGACTCGGAGACCGGAACAGCGGCAATATCCCTTCTCGTATCAGATGAAGTTCCTCCTGCCCTTCCGCGGCGGACAATCTGTACAATCAGATCCGTAAGCCCTATGCCGACGCATATTCCGAGCGATGTGAGGACTATTCCTATCTGCTCCTCCTGCGTGAATCCGTTCTCCGATGACGGCGAAAACGGATTGGGAAATGAAGATGATGAAAAACCACTTCCGGCCCATTTCGCGGCGGAAAAACCGAGCATCGTGTCCAGCGTCACAAAAGGCATGGCTCCAAGCGTTACTATCTCAAAACGCCTCAAATCCTGCATGAAAAGAGGAAATTCATCGTCCCTGTATGGTGCCGGTGTGTTTTCCTCCGCATTGAGGCGGAATCCTGAAATCATGAACATGGCGAGAGCAAAGACCATGACCTGTCCTGCATGTCTCAAATTCTACGCTCCCCGAAAATTGCGGTTCCGACACGCACCAGGGTTGAGCCTTCCTCCACGGCAGTCTCAAAATCTCCGGACATTCCCATTGAAAGCTCATCCAACGCGAACATCGGAAATCCAGCGCGGATCCGTTCCGCGGCACGGCGCATTTTCCTGAATGCCGACCTCACAGTTCCGGTGTCACCGGTCAGAGGAGCCATGGTCATGAAGCCGGACGGAATTATATGAGGACAGTTTCCCTCCGCACAGAATGCGGCAGCCCTCTCCATATCCTCCTCGGAAACGAACCCGGACTTGGAGTCCTCTCCCGTGCGGAATTCAAAAAGAATCCTCATTTTCAAATCAGATTTCGCGCAACGGCGCTCGATTTCCTGAAGCAGGGGAATTCTGTCAACGGATTCTATGCATGATGCGAGTCCGACGATATGTCTAACCTTGTTGGTCTGAAGGCTTCCTATCATGTGGAGCTCCATACCGGGAAATTTCTCCATAATCTCCGGAAACTTTCCGGCAGCCTCCTGAACCCTGTTCTCCCCGAACAGGAGCTGACCCGCCGCCGCCGCCTCAATGACAGCCTCGGCAGGATGGAATTTGCTCACGGCCATCAGCCTGACACTGTTCTCCGGTCTTCCGGATCTTCTTTCGGCCGCATTAATCCGCTCCCTTATCGCGGCGATATTGTCTTTTACGGAAAAACTCATAACTTCACCCTGCCGCAGATTATATCATCATTAATAACATCGGACAACCGCAGCATCTCCTCCGGACTAAGCACCTCGGCTCTGCACATCGGATCCACATCCGCACGGGCGAGCACATCGAGACACAGATCTCCGTCATGAAGAAAGGCTGTCAGATTGTTTCTGACAGTCTTTCGCCTGGACATGAACAGCGCCCTCTGCATTCTTATGAAAAGAGACGGATTCGAGCAGCCCGGAAAACCGTCCCGGCGCGTCATGACGACCGCGCGTGAGTCCACATTCGGGCGCGGCCAGAAACATCCTCCGGAAAGATCCTGAACCGGTGACACATCGTATGCCCAGCCGCACAGAACGGAGAACGATGAATAGTCGGCGGAACCGGGAAGAGCCGTCATCCGCTGCGCGACCTCCTTCTGAACCGTCACGACACAGCGCTCAAACCTGACCCCGGCCTCAATCGTGTCGGCTATTATGGCTGCCGCGATATTGTATGGAAGATTTCCGAAAAACCTGTCGGGAATTCCGCCGCTATCATAACAGGTTCTCCAGGTTCTGATGACATCCCCCTCGACAATCCTGAACCTGCCCAGATCCGCGTAATCTGAAAAATATCTCTGTATCAGGGAAATGAACCCCCTGTCTATCTCGAAGGCAGTAAGATCCGCGCCCCTGGCAAGAATCTCCGACGTCATCGCACCGAGTCCTGGACCGACCTCCCATACTCTTGTTCCGGGACATATCTCCAGCGCATCGGCAATTTTTCTTCTGGCATCGCCGTTCACAAGAAAATTCTGGCCGAATTTTTTCTGCATGGAGAAACCGTTCGCATCAAGAATTTCTTTGAGCGCCGACGGCGAGTTGTAATCTGGATGTGTCAAATCAGGCTCCTGAGATAAATTTTCGGAAAACGGGAGAACAGCATCACCGACCGTTTTATGACAGTATACAGAAAATTCAGAAAAATTCCAGATACTCCGGCGGTTTCCGGAAAAACGAGTCCGGCGGCGGTACAGAAAAGCCCGCAGTATATGAACAGCGTGACCGCGGGAGCCACCAAGGTTGTGGCGACTATGCCTGCCGGACAGAAAACTCCGAACACCGACAGGGACACCGGAGCCGTCAGGAGCTGTGCAGAGACGGATGATGAAACCGCACAGGAGACGGGCGGAGGGAAAATCCTCACGAAAATCCGCCGGAACATATCCCCGAAAACAGTGATTCCGGCAAGCGCACCGTAGGACAGCACAAATGACACATCATGGACTGAACGCGGAGACAGGACCGACTGAAGCAGGAACGAGAAGCACAGAACCGGAAGAAAAGACGGCTTTGGATTTCCGGACAGCTCCGCGGCAAAGAGGACAGAACTGCATATAAACGCCCTGAGAAGCGGCGGCGACAGACCGGCAAACCAGACAAACATAAGCGTCAGCACGATCTGCATAAAAAGTCTGATCCTTCTTCCGATCCTACGTCCCAGAAATACGGCGATTCCAGAAAACAGTGACAGATGCATTCCGGACAGGGCGAGTATATGGGACAGACCGGCGTTCCTGAACGCCATTGCAGTGTCGTTTTCAGTATATTCCCTGGATCCGGCAAGAAGGGACAGAAGGAGTCCCCCCGCTCCTTTCCAGGAATACATGAGCCGGCGGAATCTCAAGCGGGATATGGCCCTGACATAATTCATGCGCCCGGACAGCGAGTCCGGAAAATCCCATGATATAACACGTGTCACATTGAATTTTCCCCGGCAAAACTGCCCCTCCGCAGTAACCTCAGCTCCGGTCTCGCACACAAAACCCGCGCTCTCCGCCGAGCGGGAATACAGCTTTCCAGGAAAAAAAGACTCTATCATCCGGGCCGGAAAAAGAAGCGTTATGGTTCCTGAGGAAGACGAGGCGCAACCGTCACCTGTCCGGACGTTTTCCGCACGGAAAATACAGCTGTAGCAATCTCTCCCGTAAGCCGGAACCGGCGACGAGAGCACACGGCCTGATACGGACGTTATCCTCTCCGGGGGAAAAAGCGATACGAACGCGTCTCTGTCCCTTAACGGAATTCTCAGGATGTAGAACACGGATGCGCAGATGACCGCCGCCGCGACAACCGGATTGAAGCGGATACTGACGGTCCGCATAAAATCCGAAACACAGAATTTCCTTTTTACTACCATTTAAGTCCTGCCAGCGCATTGCGTGCGGCTGACAGAACCGGCTCCGGATACCCAAGATAGGAAACAGCAAGAAGCGTATCAAAAGCAGCCTTGTCGCCGATCGCGCCCAAAGTGTTTATGACGGCAAGCATTATACCTGTAGACGCATAGTCTCCGAGCTCGGCCGCGCTGTTCAGTTCCCCAAGATACGAGGAAAGAGGAGCTACGGCATCAAGCGGAGCAATCACTCCAAGAGCCGTAACAACCTCTATGAACTGATCCTCGCTCATCACGCCGGCGAGAAATTCCTTCTCCGCCACCGGAAAGAATTCAAGTCCGACAGATGAAGCCCTTGTCCACCGGCTGCCGCTCAGAACCCTTACAGCCGACATCTGCATGTCCACCGTCTCCTTATCTGTCAGGGAACCGTCCGCTGTTAATATAGATTTTTTCAGGACCTTTTCTGCAATCTCGGCGCGGTTTTTCTGAGGAATTTCTGACGATGACGATATTAAGGAGAAAAGCCGCGCAACCGAAGCTGAATCCTCATTGTCTATGAGCCCGGAGATCTCACCTGAAGAGACAGAGGCAAGCCTTGTCATGCCGGCCTCAAAATCCTCTGTATACGGAGAGTCCGGATTTTTTTTCCAAAGAGCATATAAAACTGAGAATGACGCGCCGTCACCTATATATCCGAGCGTGCTGACCGCCGAACGGAACACCCCGGCATCCGCGGTATCAGGATCCGCGGAAGACACATAGCCGTCAAGCATAAGCGCGAATTCTCCGGCTGGAAAACCGTCCCTGACGGAGACAATTTTTGAGAGCACGGCGATACGGACAGTATCGCTGTCATCGAATTTCCTGAAAAGCTCCATCAGCTGGCTCTTAAGCTCATTTTTTCCGGACGTATCCGCCGAAACCATATAGTCGGCCGGAAGAGAAAGAACCGCGGCTACGGCAAGTCCGTCAAGCTCCCGGTCCCTGCCGAGCATGGGCTTGTATTCGAGCGCGAATTCCAGCGCCTTCACCGAAAGCCATATCCCGTCCTCACCGGAAGCCTCCCTCACGGCGGCGGTCTTGTCCGCAATATTTCCCTTTATAAAGACGGTTCTGAAATCGGACGGGAACATAAATGTCCCCGCGGCTGCCATGCAGCACAAGACGGCCACGGCTGTTTTTCTGAACATAAAATCATCCTCCAAAATGAACATAACACGGAAAGTTACGGCGCGACATGAGATTCTCCGGACCGGCTACGGAATATCCGTGTTCTTTCCGTCCTCAAGGAACACATTGATCTCGTCCGTCTCCCCGGAACCATGTCCATCACCGGATTCCGGAGCATCTCCACCGTCCGCGGAACGCGCACTGCCGGAGCCGGATGCGGCGGAATCGGATTTCTCGTCATCGGCCGTCATCGCAAGGGCATCACATATCTCCCTGTCCGAATCCGGAAGCATCTTGTAGACAAAGGCAAGAACCTCATTGCGCATCTCCGGCTCTATATGTGTGCACTCGAAATGGAGAAGAGACTGTCCCTTCCCGCCGAGAAATTCAACCGTCCTGACGACTCCCGACATGACTATAAGCATCGTGCGGATGTTGAACTGGAGCTTTATCCGTACGTTCGGAACACCTTTTCCGCCTATTCTGACCAGCGCGCCGGCCTCGGATATGTCCTCAAGGCGGCATCTGTATCCTCCGCGCGTCTCAACTGCCGACACGTCATTCTCACCGTCCCTCACGACGAACAGCTCCGCGTTTATCATGCATTTGACACGTACCGCCCTGCGCTTCTGCGTGCGGTGCAGCTCGAAGCTCTGTCTGAGCGTAATAACAGGCTTTCCGACGAAAACCCCGGTTCCGGTGACGGAGGTGTCGAACACATAGCTGGCATCTCCGCTGCGCCACAGATACACGCTCACGTCATGCCCGACCCATTCCTCAGCCGGCACGGGGATAATGCTGTCCTTTCTGGGCACGGACACGGACATCTCCCTGCCGTTGTTAAGAATCTCGGAGGTGAACACCCCGCGGCCTGGAAATATGATTCTCAGCTTCTGGCCCCGGGACAGATATGATGTGGAGTCGATTCCCTTCCTTCCGTCGGACTCATTCTGAAGCCTTGTCCTGTAGTCGTACAGTTTCGACAGGATTTTTCCGTACCTCTCATCTCCGCCATCACCGGCAAGCTGACTGATCCGCTCCATGCACTTGACAAGGGAAGGCATCGACCAGAAAAGGGTGACAGGCTCGTCAAGCCCGCATATGACAGCCACGTTCCACAGCAGCCGCAGATCCCCGACCGAGAATTTCGAGTCAAGCCCGGTGACGAAGAAATTTATCTTTATCCTGAAAACGCTGTAAATCCAGGCGCAAAATCCGGCCGCGGCCACAAGCACAATAAAAGCAATCAATATATACACAGAACCACCAATGCTTTATAATAGCACACATTCCTATGAAAATACATTCCCGGAAATATGAAATCCTGTTTTTTTTGATTATTTTATTCTTCTGCATAACGCCACCGTTCCTGATGTCAGCACGGTCCGCGGAACCGGGAATGTTCAGCGAATGGAACCTTCCGGTGCAGAAGCTGGCGCTTGCGCTGTTTGCCGGAGCCGTGCTTGTGACGGCTCCCCGCGGAGACTCTGCTGAAGCCGACAAAAGACAAACAGGCCTCCCGTTTTTCCGGATGACAATAACACCGGCGCTGCTCACGCTGTGCGCGCTGCTTGCATCATCAGCGGCGGTGACGGCGCTGTCCTCGGCGGCGGAAATTCCGTTCGGGAGCGGAATGACGGTCAATCTTCCTCAGGGGCCGGTACAGACATCATTCTGCATCATGAATTTCACGGCGGCGGCCTTCTACGAGGAAGTCATATACAGATTCTATTTTCCGGACGCGCTCCGGAGAATATTCCGGACGGAAAGGCACGGGCGAACGGCCGCGGTGCTCTGCGAGGCGGCGGGACTGGCGGCATTCGCAGCGGCACATTCATACCTGGGCGCTCCGTCCGTGATAAACGCAGCCGCGGCGCACATAGCACTCAGGCTCTGCATGAAACGGACGCAAAATATCTGCGCCGGAACCTCGGCCCATTTCCTGTACAACCTGATATCCCTCTACCTGCTGCGGATCTGAGACGCATATCCGAAAAGCGAGGCGAAGGTCCACCGGCTTATCCTGGTGAAAAACATCACCTCTGAAAACGCGCCGGACCCCGGAACAGCACGGTTCATGACGGAGTACGAGGCATCACCCTCCGAGCCGAATACGGCAAGCTCATATACGAGTCCGTCCCCCTTCTCAAGCCGCACACGCAGAAGAGGCTCCCCATAAGTGAAGGCGGACAGCACCGCATCGGATGACGGGAAGCCTCCGTGTCTCAATCTCAGAATTCCTACGGCCGCATCATGGAATCCGATGTCCGGCGGAAGAGCCGAAAAGCCTCCGCCATCTCCGGACTCAACCGAAATCCGCTGTACATCGGAAGAATCCATTCCTCCAGACACAACCTGAGATACAAGACCGGGATCACACCAGAATCCCGCCGGAGAGAACACATACAAAGAGACAGACGCGCCGGTCTCACACACAGGCCCCTCCGCTCCGGCCGCAAAATACACCGACGTTCCGGAAAAATCCTCCGAGCCGAACTCAAGCTCCGCAGCAGCCTTTCCGCCCGAAAAGCATCTTACGGAAACAGTCCTCCCCTCAGGAAAGAATCCGTCCGATGACATGGAATTCCGTTCCGCAACCGCAAAAACATCCCTCCGCGCGGACAATTCGGCGACAAGCGCGTCCACCTTCTTCATGTCCGCAGGAATGAAGTCCCCGCCGTCAGCATACACCCTCCAGAATCCGCCCTCCTCAAATGACAGAAAGAATTCACCGCATGAGCCGGAGAATTCAATCCTGTCAAGCCGGCATACTGTATCCGGATCCACCAGAGACAATGGAAACGACTTTCTTGAAGAAAAAGAGGAAGATTCTCCTGTCTTACTGTATGATATTGTATACAGGATAATCAATATTATCACTCCGCTCCATAAAAAAAGATTCATCTTGTTTATTTTTCTGTCCATTTTTCGGAAACCTTCCGCCTTATGACGGATACAGCGGCATAACCTGCGGCCATGGCAGCAGGTACAACAGCGAACAAAAACACATAACAACGGATCCGGGAGGAGTCGCTGCCATCATATACAGCCGTCCCCGGCTCGGAGAGTGACTTGTTTCTGACGGCGGACAGGCCCTCCTCGCCGCCCGACTCAAGAATCATGCCGGCAAGAAAGTCGAAATTTCCGTAGCTTCCGATATAACCGCTCATCAGGGAACTCAGGAAAAACTGATCTGGAATCACATATACTTTCCGGCCGGATATTTCCACGCCGGTGAGCAGACCTGTCAGCGTACCGGAAATCTCAGCTCCGATGACAAACCTCTGACCGCCGCCCGGATGTTCCGCGACGGAGAAAGGATTCGTATCGACAAGGGACGAGTCAGCGTCAAAACGGAACGGCTCCAGCCATGAGCTGCCGCCGGAAAAAAGGAGCGGCACGGCGCTTCCCGAAAGCTCAAGCGGAACCGGCCAGAAAAGGACAGGACTTCCTGACACATAATCCGCAGAAGCACCGTATGCCCTGACCCACATGGGATAACCGAACGTATCTGTCGCATCGTCCCCGCCTGCGCCGCCGTACATGGAAATGTCCGCACAGGATGTGTCACATACAACGGCCGCGCCGAAAGCGCATCCCCAGTGCTCAAGCTCGGCGCAAATCGGACCCGCAGACACCGACACGCTCCAGTCAGAATCCACCGCCACATCCGCAGGAGACACGAAGGCGAACAGATCTCCCCTTCCGTCCGCAAGATACAGCTCAAGGGCCACGGCCTGCTCCGCCGTAAGCGACGAGTCCCCAAGAACAACGAGAGGTCCGGATGTGCTGAACAGGCCGGCGGCGGTGTCCTCCGGAACCGCGCTTACTACATTGCAGCCGAACCCCTGAGACTCAAGCCACGGGGCGACATATCCGTAGTCCCCTTCCGGTGACAGGGAATTTCCGCAGAGGATGTTAACAGTACGCTTCTTTCCTGACAGAAGGGAAGACACGCGGACATCAAGATCATATTCCAGGGTCGCTGCGGACATGACGAACGGAATATAAGCCGACTTTCCCCCATACTCGACCACAACCGCGGAATACACATCCACATATTCCGTGGAATTTCCACTGACGGCACGGAGCTGCTGCGGCCTGATTCCGGCCGAGGAGAGGACGGCGGCGGCTCCGGAGTCTCCGTCCGAATTCCTCACAGTCAGGGAGACATTTCCGGCGGACGAGGCGTACATGACAAGAAAATCGTAGACACCGCGGACCTGCGGATAGAACGACTCAAGCCGGCGGGAACGGTAGTATGTGAGCTTCAGCTCGGACTCGGCGCCTCCAAGCAGTCCGGATGAATAGCCGGATACGGAGAATGTCTTTGAACCGGAAAAATCCCGGCTCAGATGCCAGCGCGAGCAGTTCATCACGGACAGCACGGCCGCCGCGAGAATTCCCACGAGGCGGAGCAGCCCCCTCCTTCCGAACCTGCGTCCCCTCCTCAGCTCCTGCACGGCGGATGCCAGAAAGACGAAGATGAATGCCGTACCCGCATACCAGGACAGATCCCTTGTGTCTGCAATCCCCCTTTCAGCCGCGTTAAAATGCCACACGAAACTGACAGCACGCAGAAAAGCCGACAGGGGGGAATTCAGTCCGGTATATGGAACCGCAAGATGCGCGGAGCTGGCTGCGGCCAAAACAACGGACGAAAGCGCGAACGAAGGGATTCCCGGACCGGCGGCAGACTCTGCGAGCACGCACAGAGAGACGGCGGCCGCACCATAAAAAAGGAGGCAGACGGCGGACACAACAAGACAGCCCGGATCCGACGGGACGAGAACACAGGCTGCCAATGGAACGGCGGACATGCAGAGAAGCATGAGAAAAAACTGTATCAGTCCTGCCATAAAACGCGCGGCGCACAGCATCTGAGGCCCGGCAGGAATAAATCCGTCATAACCGGACGGCGGCTTGCGATAGCACAGGGCGGGAACAGCAATCACACATATATACGGCACGGCGGAAAACAGCCGTGAGAAATCGGCCGGAGCTCCCGCGAAAAAACGTCCCGACACGAAAAACACGAACGCCGCCGAAATTTCGGATACAGCGCACACAAAATAAAACAGCGGAGAGGACAGTCCCGCACGGAGGAAGAACGACACGCAGGCCCGGAACCTTGAGAATTCAGCGCTCACTGTCCATCTCCCGCCGTGAGCCGGACAAAGGCCGTCTCAAGGTCATCCGCACCGCAAGAGACGCATATATCCCCGACTGTTCCCGAAGCCGCAATCCGGCCGGAATTCATTATGAAAATCATATTTCCCAGTCTTTCCGCCTCCTGCATACTGTGAGTGGACATCAGCACCGTGCATGACTTTGCCAGCTCCGATATGAGAGAGCGCATCCTGACGGTCTGGACGGGATCCAGCCCGGACATCGGCTCGTCAAGAAGAACATTCGGAGGACTGTGGACAAGAGCCTGCGCGAAAGACACCTTCTGAAGCCACCCCTTTGACAGGGAGCCTATGCGTTTTCCCATGACAGGTCCAAGGCCGCACATAGAGACCGTCCTTCTGACCGCGGACTCAGCATCTCCGCCGGACATACCGTGCATCCGCGCCGCCGAAAGCAGGAATCCGGCTACATAGAGCTGGGGCGGAAGCGCAGGAATCTCCGGGACATAGCCCACGGAATCGCGGGCCGCGGAGACATCGTACTCCGGACTTATCGGACTTCCGTCTCGGCCGGACACGCGGACCGAGCCTGAGTCCGCACAATGGATTCCGTACACGGCCTTCATCAGCGTGGACTTGCCCGATCCGTTCGGTCCGGCAAGAACAGTGACGGAGCCGGGAGATGCGGTCAGGGACACGCGGTCGGCGGCACACGCGCATTTTTTTCCGGAAAAATTCCTGTATCTCTTTGAAAAACATGACAGAGTGATCATCGCCGCTGATACTAGCACAAAACGCGGCGAATGTCCTCATATTGACTATGCGGCGGTCTTTAATTACAATAAATTATCTTTAATATTTATAAAGCGAGGAATCAGAGATGGGAAAAACAATCGCACAGAAAATTTTTGAGGATCACCTTGTGGACACGCCCTTTCCGAGCACGTATGTGCTCAGGTTGGACCGCGTGTTCTGCCACGAAATAACCACACCGGTCGCGATAAACGACCTGACGGAACGAGGAAAGGACAGGGTTTTCGACAGCACAAAGATAAAGGCGGTGATAGACCATGTCACCCCGGCAAAGGACAGCAAAACTGCGACCCAGGGAAAAATCCTGCGCGACTGGGCAAGACGGAACGGCATAAAGGATTTCTTCGACATCGGCGCGAACGGCGTCTGCCATGCGATTTTTCCGGAGAAGGGATTCGTAAGACCCGGTTTCACGGTGATAATGGGTGACAGCCACACCTGTACTCACGGAGCTTTCGGGGCATTCGCCGCCGGTGTCGGAACCACTGATCTTGAGGTCGGAATTCTCAAGGGCGTCTGCTCCTTCCGCGAGCCCAAATCCATAAAATTCGTGCTGAACGGAAAACTGCGCGGCGGTGTCTACGCGAAGGACGTTATTCTTAGCCTCATCAGCAGGATCGGCGTGAACGGAGCCACGAACTGCGTGGTTGAATTCACCGGTCCTGTAGTCGATTCTTTCGGAATGGAGGAAAGGATGACGCTCTGCAACATGGCTGTTGAGGCGGGCGGAACAAGCGGAATCTGCTATCCGGACATGAAGACCGTGGACTATCTCTGGGAATTCATAAAGGACGAATTCAGCTCAAAGGAGGACGCCCTCGCCGCCTGGTCAAAATGGAGAAGCGATGACGACGCCGTATATGAGAAGGTGTACACGGTAGATCTGTCCGATCTTGAGCCGGTGTGCACTTTCGGATACAAGCCGGATCAGGTGAAGAAGGTATCAGAGATGGCCGGAACGAAGGTCGATCAGGTGTACATAGGCTCATGCACCAACGGACGCATAAGTGACCTGAGGATTGCGGCGGAAATTCTGAGGGGACATCACATTGCGGACGGCGTGAGAGGAATAGTAAGCCCGGCGACGCCGAAGATTTACAGGATGGCCGTAGACGAGGGAATCATAGACATATTCCTTGAGGCCGGATTCTGCGTCACCAACCCGACCTGCGGGGCCTGCCTCGGCATGAGCAACGGCGTCATAGCGGAGGGTGAGGTCTGCGCATCCACGACGAACAGGAATTTCAACGGACGCATGGGCAAGGGAGGAATGGTGCATCTGATGAGTCCGGCGACGGCGGCCGCGACTGCGATCGCCGGAACAATATCAAATTCGGTGCTGTTCGGAAAATAAATTCCCACAACGCCGGCTTTATGTGTTATACTCTATGGATATAAATACAAACTTCTGTTTTATGGGAGATAAAAATGAAACAATTTGGCGGTTCCGTGCTTTTTCTGGATCGTTCAGATATCAACACTGACGAAATCATTCCTGCAAAATATCTCACAGAGATCTCAAAACAGGCTCTGAAACCGTACCTTCTGGAGGATCTGAAGCTCGAAGGATTCAATTCCAAGACCGATGTCGCCGGAAAGAAAGTAATCATCACAAGGGAGAATTTCGGATGCGGCTCCTCACGTGAACATGCGCCATGGGCTCTTGAGGTGAACGGAATCCACGTTGTAGTGGCTCCGAATTTCGCCAGGATTTTCCGCCAGAACATGTTCAACTGCGGAATGATGGCGGTCGAGATAGACAGGAAATCCGTGGACGATATGTTCCGGACATTCGCGGACAAGGACACGGAATGCAAGATAGTTATAAATGACGACGGAACCGCAAAGGTGAAGCTAATCGCAGGATCGCTCTCCAAGAGCTACCCTTTCCATCTTGACGACTTCGAGAAGGCTCTGGTCGAGAAGGAAGGCTGGATCGGATACGCCGACGCGAAATACTGACACCTACACGTACCAGGATACAGGGCGGCTGGAATTTCCCAAGGAGATTCCAGCCGCCTTTTTGCATGCGCATATCCGTCCAAAGAACAGCAGCCTTTCCGTCACAAACATCCGGGACCGCCAGGCAAGAGGAAAACACCATATTCCTGAAATGTCATCAGGACAAAAAAAAGGAACCTCTGATGAGGCTCCTTTTGCCACCGGTTGGAATCGAACCAACGACACATGGATTTTCAGTCCATTGCTCTACCAACTGAGCTACAGCGGCGTTGCGATTGTCAATATACAGCAAGACACATTTTGTGTCAATATGATAAGCGGCGGAAATCAAGAATTTCACCATTTTTTTTATTTTTTTACATAAACATACACAAACCGATACTTGAAGTTTAGTATAATCACGATTTATAATAGGCACCATGAAATGGCTTATAATCTCTGACGACAGCACTTTTGCAGGAAGCATAAGGGAGCTTCCATGTGTCTGCGGCTCGGACGACGAATTCTCGGTATCCGGAACCGATCTTAAGAATACAGGAACAGACAGGAAAATTCTTGACGACACGGATCTCTGCATCATTCATGCGGAAGAAGAAGGACAGCTTCCGGCGGAAAAAAAGGAGGGACTGTGCGCCGTCGAGGGGTATCTTACGGCAAGAAGAGTCACAGTCATCTCGGATGTCAGATTCACCTCGGAAAACGTTCCTCCATTCGGAACTATTGTACATACGGACAGAGACATCTCTATCGGAGACTATATAAACGGAAACTACAAGGAAATCAAGGAAACAGCGCGCATACGTGCGGCGCGGCGGTCACTTATGGACATGGGAATTCCGTTCACTGCGGACTGCTTCGCATATTATATAGAAAAAAACAAGCCTTCAATAATCAGAAAATTCATGGAAGCCGGCATGGACATAAATTCCAGAGACGACAGCGGAACTCCGCTTCTGAACATAGCCTGCAGAAACGACAACTTCGAACTTGTACCTGAATTTCTTGACATGGGCGCTGACATAAATGCGGTCTCGGAAGACAGAGGTTATACCGCCGTCATGGATGCCGTCTGGAGGGGAAATGAGAAGATAACCGAATATCTCATAAAAAAAGGCGCGGAACTCAACACCGTAAACAAGGAGGGACAGACAAACCTTGTTCTGGCGGTTGGCGCAGACAGGGACAGGATATGCAGCCTGCTTGTCCGTTCCGGTGCAGATCCGGATGTCAAGGATCAGATGGGAATGTCGGCATGGGACTATGCATCGCTTTTCAAAAAAGAGAGGATTCTGTCAATTCTGAAGCCCTATCACAAGGAATGACGGCGTATACGCACGTTTGCTGCGGCGCTGTGAGGCTTATTTTTTGACATACAGCCAAATAAATTCGTTGCAAATTGGATGTTTCGGTCATATAATATCAGAAATAACTATTCAAGAGGAGCAAATTATGTCAAAGGATGAAGAACCCAGAGTTCTTGCTATAATTCTTGGAGGCGGAAAGGGAACAAGACTCTATCCGCTCACAAAAGAAAGATCCAAGCCCGCAGTATCATTCGGCGGAAAGTACAGGATAGTGGACATTCCCCTGTCGAACTGTATAAACTCAGGATACAAGAAGATATATCTCCTGACACAGTTCAACTCCGCGTCCCTGCACCTCCACATATCAAATTCCTACAACTTTGACCGCTTCTCGAACGGTTTCGTCGAGATTCTGGCCGCTGAGCAGACACTTGAACACTCAGGATGGTATGAGGGAACTGCGGATGCGGTGAGAAAGAATTTCATCCACTTCAAGACGCAGAAGCCTACGCATTACATCATTCTTTCAGGCGACCAGCTGTACAAGATGAACCTCAAATCATTCATGAACGAGCACATACGCTCCGGTGCCGATGTCACGATCGCAGCCACGGCAGTAAACAGGCATGACGCGTCGGGATTCGGAATAATGAAGATTGACAGCGAGAACAGAATCAAGGAATTCATGGAGAAACCGAAGCCTACCATGAACATCGACGAGTGGAAGATTCCTCAGGAGGCGCGCGGAGCCCTTCCCCCGGAGAAGGAATACCTTGCGTCGATGGGAATCTACATATTCAATGCGGACACCATGGAGGAGGTTCTCGGAGGCGAGAACGAGAAATACACGGATTTCGGCAAGGAGATAATTCCTCTCACCCTCGGAAAGAAGAAGATAAATTCGTATATTTTCGACGGATACTGGGAGGACATAGGAACCATAAAGAGTTTCTACGATGCGAACATCGCGCTTACGGAACCATATCCGAGATTCGATTTCTACGGTGTCGAAGATCCGATCTACACGCACATGAGAAACCTTCCGCCGTCAAAGATAAACAGCGCGGACATAAAGTCAACTCTCACTTCGGAGGGATGCATAATCACGGAATGCAGACTGAACAAGTCGGTGATCGGTGTGCGTTCCATCATAAACGAAGGAAGCGAGCTTGACGGTGTCATAATGATGGGCGCCGACTACTACGATCCGGAGGACGAGAAGCAGGAGAACCGCAAGAATGGTATTCCCTGCACAGGAATAGGCAGGAACTGCCGCATAGCGAACACGATAATCGACAAGAATGCCAAAATCGGTGACAACTGTCAGATCGGTGTAAGCGGAAAAACATACGAGGACGGAGACCACGGCTGCTTCTTCAGTGCGGACGGCATAATCGTCATAAGAAAAGGTGCGGTCGTACCGCCGGGCTCGATTATCTGATATGGACGCGACGGATTCAATGTTTGACAGGCTCGGTGAAATGCTCTCCGGGGTGCTTGAATCCGGCGTTATTTACGAAGGAAGCCGTGAGGACGAATCTGAACCGCACGGCTTCTCCTCTTTTAACACCCGTACTGAGGAGCGGCATGACCGGACCGCTGAGAACGGACGTTCCATCCCGGAGCAGGACACAGAACCGGCGGGAAGTCACAGAATCCGTATCCCCAGGAGAAAAAATGCGGTACGTACAGGTGAGATAATACGAGGAACGCGCCGGACAAAAACTCTTCCTCCTGAGGTGGAGAATGCATTCTCTCTGCTTCATGCGGTGCCGGAAATGACCGCCGGGGACATAAAGCGCAGATACCGTGAGGAGCTGAAAAAGTTCCATCCGGATACAGGCTCCAATGCGAATTCTGACGGATTCGCAAGACGAAGGACCGATATAATCATAAATTCATACAAAATCCTGATGGACTGGTACAGAATGAATTCCTGACCGTCTATGGCCGGATTTGAGCACCCGTCCTGTCCAGCTTTCTGACTGAAACAGCAAAGCACACCGCATGAGCCGCAAGCGTGACCGCCCATGAAATCGGATATGACAGGAAAATCACGGTGCATGTATGGAAATCCGGAATCCGGAATACAGTCGCAAGCCACAGAAGCCTGACTCCGCAGGCGCCCACAAGCGTCACCACCATCGGAAGCGATGAATGGCCGGTTCCGCGTACGGCGTTTCCGAGCACATCCATCAGTCCGCAAAGGGCATAGCACGTGCATATAATCCGGAGCCGCTCCATTCCGGCGGAAACCACGTCTGAACTCGAGGAGTATATTCCGAGAAGCTCAGGTCCGGCGAACACGACGGCGTTTCCGAGCAGGGAGCCGAGTACAAGAACCGACAACAGGGACACGGCCACGGCTCTTCTTATCCGGTCCGTTTTTCCGGCTCCCATATTCTGGGATACGAATGTCAGTGTCCCCTGGGACATCCCGTTCATTGCGGTGTAGACAAACCCCTCAAGGTTAGACGCCGCGGAATTTCCCGCTATGACAGAGGTTCCGAACGAATTAACCGACGACTGTATTATCACGTTCGACAGAGAGAATATTATCCCCTGAAAGCCGGCAGGAACTCCGATTCTGATTATCCTGACAAGAATGTCACGGTCAAGACAGAGCTTTCTGAATTCCAGCCTGAACTCATCATTTTCAGACATAAGGCATCTGACAACCATGAATGCGGCAAAACACTGGGAGATGACTGTCGCAAGGGCGACACCGGCGACATCAAGACTGAATGCAATCACGAAGAGCAGATTCAGACAGACATTTATCATTCCGGCGGCAAGCAGGATGTACAGCGGTCTTGCCGTATCTCCCTTGGCGCGCAGAAGGGCGCTTCCGAAATTATATATCAGTGTGGCTGTTATGCCTCCGAAGTATATCTGAAGATACACCGACGCGAGCGAGAGAACCCCGTCAGGAGCCTGCATCATGCGAAGAATCCATCTTGCACCGGCGACTCCGGCTGCCGTAAGGACAAGACCGCTCAGCGCGCTCAGAACCATCGCCGTATGGACGGTCCTGCCGACTTCCGGGCGCTTTCCGGCGCCGAAATAACTGGCCGCGACGACATTCGTTCCTACGGAAAGCCCGACGAAAAGATTCACCATAAGATTCACGACGGAGCCGGTCGAACCGACCGCGGCAAGGGAACTGTCGCCGGCAAAACGTCCGACCACGATTATGTCCGCGGCATTAAAGAAAAGCTGAAGAATTCCGGACAGGATGATCGGAACGGAAAAGCGCAGCAGCTTGGATAGAATCGGTCCCTCCGTCATGTCAATTCTGTGTTCACCTGATAACATGGAAATGATTGTATCACCTTGGCAGAGGGACGGCAACATACGGAGCGCAATTGTATTTCCGCACACGATTGTATATAATCACGGAATGAAAGTTGCAATAGTCCATGACTGGCTGACAAACTACGGCGGAGCCGAGACATTCGTCAAGCTTCTGCTGAAAATCTATCCTGATGCAGACATCTTCACGCTTGTATACGACAGGAAAAAGATGAGGGGACACTTCGGTAATTCAAGGATTCACACGTCACGGCTCCAGAAGATTCCGCTGGCGCCGAAAATATATACAAAGCTCCTTAAATTCATGCCGGCGGCGTTCGAGGCGTTCGATCTTTCCGGATATGATCTCGTCCTGTGCAGCAGTTCGTGCTGTGCGAAAGGCGTGATTGTCCCTCCGCACATTCCGCAGATCGCATACATACATTCTCCGATGAGATACGCATGGGACCTCTTCTTCGACTACAGGAAAAGAAGCGGACGTCTCACGAAATTCTTCATGGACCGCTGGATTCCCGGTCTTAGGCTCTGGGACTATGTCTCATCCCAGCGGATTGACACTCTTGTGGCGAATTCGAAGTACATAGCGCGGAGAATAAAGAAATTCTGGAACAGGGACGCACGCGTGATATATTCTCCGCTTGACACGTCCAGATTCTTCCCGCCGGCTCAGGACACATCCGCCAGCCGCGGAGACTACTATGTCGCATTCTCAAGACTTGTGCCGTACAAACGGATTGACCTTGCGGTGCAGGTTGCCGCGGAGACCGGAAGGAAGCTTGTGGTCATAGGAAGCGGTCCCGAGGAGAAGAGACTCAGGAAAATGGCAAGCGGCTGCGGAAATATAAAATTCCTTGGCCGGGCGCCGGACAGCGTGCTCAGGGAGCAGCTTCAGGGATGCCGTGCGATGATTTTCTGCGCGGAGGAGGATTTCGGGCTGGCACCGCTTGAGGCGCAGGCCTGCGGCGCTCCTGTGATCGCATTCGGAAGGGGCGGAGCATGTGAGACTGTCTCCGAAGGAAAGACCGGAACTTTCTTCGGCAGACAGGACGCCGAATCGCTCGCCGATGCTCTGGACAGGTTCGAGCGGATGGACAGGGACGGAAAATTCGACAGGAAGGCGATAGCTGATCATGCGGCGGAATTCTCGGAGGAGAAATTCATAAGGGAATTCACAGCTGCGGTCGCGGAGACAACGGCGGCGCTTGCCGCGGAACAATCTAAAAGTTCAAAACCGGAGCAGATATGAGGATAGCGGTGGACTGCAGGATGTGCGGAAAAAGCGGAATCGGAATGTTCATAGACGGACTGCTTCCGCATTTCGCATGCAGCGGACACAGCCTTCTGCTTATATGCAGGAGCGGCTGCGTAAAAGAATTTCCGGGAGCCGAGACGGTTATATGCGACATTCCTCTGTTCTCGGTCAGGGAGACGTTATTTTTCCCGCGGGTATGCGCGGAAAAAATAAACAGATGTGACGTGTACTTCACCCCGTACTGCAGCGTCCCTTCCGGACTGAGGATTCCGGTCGTGACGACAATCCATGACATCGTGTTCCTCGACATGCCGGACCTTGCCGGAAAAATCGGAACAGCGGCAAGAAAGATGTTCTACAGACGCGCCATAAGAAAATCCGCCGCGGTGCTCACCGTATCGGAATTCAGCAGATCAAGGATAGAGGAAAAACTCGGCTGCAGCAGACCGGTCCACGTGGTGTACAGTTCCGTTCCGGAGATTTTCCGTTCCCCCTGTCCCGCCGGACTCAAAAAGACCGATACCGTCATATTCATCGGAAACATAAAGAGGCACAAGGGACTTGCGACGCTGTTCGAGGCGTTCCGTATATTCAGATCAAAAATGGAAGGCCGATGCAGCCCCAGGCTTATCGTCGTCGGTGCAAAGGACAATTTCAGGACAGACGACGGAAGCATATCCGCGATGACGGACGGAGACAGCGGAGTGGAATTCACAGGCTATATAGACGACACGAGACTGAGAACACTGCTCTCAGAGGCCAGGCTTCTTGTCCAGCCGTCACTATACGAGGGGTTCGGACTTCCGCCGCTTCAGGCACTGTATTCCGGAACAAAGGCCGTGATCTCCGACATTCCTGTGTTCACAGAGATATACGCCGGATTTCCGGTCACATTTTTCAGGACAGGAGACGCATACGACCTCGCATCGAAGATGGAGACTGTCTGGAATGACGTCTCCGGTCTTCCCGGAATACCGGAGAAATATTCATTTGAACGGACATTCAGCCTTGTCATGGACGTGATTTCGGGAGTTTCGGCTCAGTAACGGAACGCCCTGAAGCCTACGGAAAGAACCGCACCGCTCTTCACTGGATATTCGGATGTCTCATAGGCGCTGAACGGCGCGTCACGGCCGGTTCCGTCGCTTCTGGTGAACCAGTCGTATACATAGCCGGCGCACGCCGCAACCGTGAGAGGAATTCTCAGCTGTCTCAGGCTGTACGACACGTCAAGGCTTATCATGCTTGTCCACTCATACACGCCGTCCCTCAGGAAATACTTGGTGAGCTCATCCCTGCCCTCCGGATTCATCTCCGAATACAGGGAACTTCCCGGAACAGAAGCGGAGCCGTAATCCGCGCCGTGGCGGACAAGCTGGTACTGCAGCCCGGCGGACAGACCGGCAGCAGGACGCGCGTCAACCCGGAGGAAGAACTCATCCGAATTCGGAGGAAGATAATATCCGAGTCCGGAACCGTTGTTTGTATAGGACTGGCTTATGTAGCCTGAGTACCACGGCTGATATTTCAGCGCCTGATGGGTATAGCAGTAAGGCTCAATCTTCGTGTATCTGAACGATACGGACATGAAAGGAACGGCCGGAATCTCAGCCCTTGTGCCGAACTGATATGCGAACATGCACCGCGTCTTCTCGAACGGGTTTATCTTGAAATTGAACAGCTCGTCAAGGAACAGCGATGCCCAGACCGAGCCTATTCCAGGATAACGGAGCTTTATGTCCCCGAAAAGCGCGAGATTGTCATAATCTCCGACACTGTTCTGATACACTACGCTGTCCACCAGCGGGAACATATACCCAAGCTCAAAACGCTTCGGCCAGATGCAGGTGCTTCCGAAATCCAGGTGCGCATACCTGAAGTCCAGATCAACCATTGCTATTGAATATGCATTCTGGAAAAAGTATGAATCCACCGTATCCCCCGGATTCTCCCTGTACCAGGCGTTTCCGTTCATGTATCCCTGGTTCGGAAATTCCAGCACGCCCGTAAGAGTCGAGAACGACAGGAACCTGAAAAGCTCCACCTTTATGTCCACACCCATAAACGGCGCGGCCGATGAATTCAGGACAAGACTGCTGCCTCTGTCCATCGCGGCCCATTCGCGGTTTATCCGTCCGGCGCCTATCTCTATCCGGTCGTCAAGAAGAGAGGCGTTTATCTCGCCGTACATTCCGAACGCCATGCTTGTGCTGTCCGGCCATCCGTTCAGGCCGTCTCCGGAGATCCGGTCCACCTTATACACGGAACCGTCCCATCGCTTCTTGTACGAGTAAGGAAGGACGCTGTTGTTGCGGAACACGTTTATATATCTGTCCGTGTCATCCTCTGGCTCGTTCCACCACTTTCCGACAGTGTATGTTCCGACATTCTGGAGACTCATCGATGTCAGGCCGATATATCCGGATGCCCGGTATGAGACGTGTTCCCCGAGATCGCCCAAGAAGTTGAAGCTGTGAAAAAGCTCGAATCCGGCGGAATTCAGAGAGGAGTCACCGTAGACTCCTCCGGAGACAAAGCCTTCCGTGGTGTTGTTGAATTCAAATGAAACCGGAAATCTGCCGGCGGAGGATTCTACCCTGTATGAGAGGTTCTGCGGATCAAAACCCCCGGTATGCCGGAATTTCTCCATATATGCCGCTATTTCAGAAATTTCGGTATCAGCAGTGTATCCTCCGTCTGAACTGCTCAGGGACTCAAGAATCTCATCCAGACGTGCGGTGATGTATCTCTCCGTATAAGGTCTTGTGTTTCTGAGCGGGGAACAAAGTCCGCGCTGCTCAGCCTTTTCCAGAATGACATACACATCATC
This sequence comes from Bacteroidaceae bacterium, assembly GCA_963594605.1. Classification (GTDB taxonomy): domain Bacteria; phylum Spirochaetota; class Spirochaetia; order Treponematales; family Treponemataceae; genus Treponema_D. The sequence goes on along the minus strand of CAVBEH010000004.1, from coordinate 103,558 downwards.
CGTTATGTCCACGGTCGAATTCGTCTGCGCGGCCAGGCAGAACGAGACAAGCAGGAATGCGGACGCCAGAACCGCAGGTTTTCTATGCATATAAAATCCTCACTACAGTCACAAAATTATGCTACAGCACATTATATTTTATTCCCGCGCCTATTTCAATTCCGCACTGCAGGTTGCCGCTGACGTTTCCGCAGTTGAATATGACGGAAGCCGCAGTCTCCGCATTAAGCTCCAGGTGCTCCCCGAATCGGCGGGAGCCCCTAAGGACAATGCTGTTCCTGAATTCAACAGTTCCGGAAAGTCCCATGTTCCTGGCCAGCGCGACCGCAGCAGCCCTCCCGTCATCGCTTTCCGCCATGTTGTATCTGACGGTAGGATAATATGTCCAGATTCCGTCATCATTCCTGCCGGAGAAGATTCCGAAGCCCGTGGAACCGTGCGCTATGAGCATATATTCAGCGGAGAATGACCAGAACCTGCATTCCGAATACTCAGCTCCGGTTATGAATCCGGCGCAGTCCGGTCCGAAGCGGCCTATCCATGTGCACACCGGATTTGCGGCGGAATTCATGTTGTCGCGGCGCGCCCTGTAAAGCGACCAGTCCGGACTGATTTTTATGTAAAGCCAGGGCGACGTGTACACGCCCTCAAGCCGGAATTTCCAGAGTCCGGTTCCTGACGGCAGGGAGAATTCGGCACCGAGCTGGGCGCCAAGACTGTCCGGATACGATCTTCCATTCTCGGTGCTCCGCTCTCCTATTGTCTGCAGCTCGTTCTGTGCATACAGACCGTATATCCTCAGATTTCTCGACGCGCTCCAGTCGAACGTGAATCCCAGATATGCGCAGAAATGCCCCTCGTCATACCAGCGGTTCTCCTCCGCGGTGTTGTATTCCGTCCAGGCGGAGAACTGGTGCATCACCATCAGAGGATTCAGGAAACGGAGCTCAAACGGAGCATTCACGAGGGAACCCTCGACAAGCGATATCCGGAGACCCGGAAGCGGATTTATGTCGGCCTGATGGAGGTAGAGGTATTTCGCGCGGTCAACCTGAACGGTGTCAAGGCTGTATCTGAAGAACCTTGAGAACACGGACATCCGCACATAGGCGTCTGTCTCGAACGTGCTGTCATAAAGTATGCTCGCCCGGCCTGTGTTTCCGATCTGCATCCCCTCCTTTCCTACGCACAGATTGAATCCCCATCCGCCGAATATCTTTCCTGCGGAGGCATAGGCGAACCGCGGGAAAAGGAATTCAAGCTGATCAGTGCGGTACGGAATGTTCGTGAAATTTCCCGGCGCCTGCATGGAGGCGAAATTCTTTCCCAGAAAAATATCGGTCTCGATCATCAGGCAGTCCGAGAATCCGAACAGAAGCGGGGCCGTAGCAAGATTGTCAGACATGAAATAGCGGAAGCTCCAGGGAATCTCAGGATTGCTCTTCCAGTAGAATTCCGGATTCAGGATTATGTTTCCGGAGAACCTGAACGCACCCCCCCCCGTTCCTTCGTCCTGATCCGGCCGCAGGAACGAGTCTATCCTGTCATAGATCCGCTTGGCCGGAGCGGAAAGCACGTCCCTGTCTATGCCGGAAAACCATGTCCTGAGCTCTCCGGCCGAAGCGGGAACGGATCCCCAGGGAAGCACGGCTCCGGCGTCCGACGCCACAGACTCCATGGCTCCGTAGATCCAGTGGGAGGCAGGAAAAAGCTGCATGTCGCTGACAGACCGGGGAAACATGCAGGCCATGACCGCGAATGAAAAAAAGCATAAGGCGATAAATCTCTTCATAAAGCATTCTCCATAAAACATTATCTCTCTAAGTTAAGTAAAAAAAACACGAAAAGAAAGTGTAACCACCAAATTACTACGCTTTTTTCATTTCATCTGATGGAACTAAAACCTTATTTCTGGTAGAATGTCGGGCAAGACTATGGAGTTAGAAAGTTTCAAAAAGTATCTGAATGACACTTTTCCGAGAACCAGCTCGTTCATATCGGGACTGGCGCTTTTTCTTGTGGATGCGACCGTGCTCATGCTGTGCATATCAGCGGGATTCTTCATAGTGAATCTTTTTGCGCCGGACGACATAAATTTCCGCTCTTTCATAAACTATTCGATATATATTCCCCTGATATTGACGGTGTTCCTCTCGTCGGGGCTGTATCCGGGCATAATGATTCCCCCGACCGAGGAGCTGAAGAAATTCTGCATGTGCTCATTTTTCAGTTTCATAGGAATCTGCATGAGCATTCTCCTTACAAATCATACGGAGACCGGCTTCACCCTGAAATACATCCTGAAGGACAGCCAGGACATAGCCGTCTGCATCGCGTTTCTGGTGGCGTTTCCGGCCGCGACCATAATGCTTCCGGTGTGCCGCGAGATCGCACGGAGGCTGTTCAGCAGGTTCAGCTGGTGGGGAGTTCCGGCGGTCATCTACTGCCGCGGGGACAATGCTGACACCATAACAAACAGGCTTTTGAACAACCCGTATCTCGGCTACAAGCCGGCGGTGATAATAGACGGAGACTGCGCCGTCCCGCACTTTTACGGAAAAATCCCGGTCTTTCCCCCGTCACAGGAAATCAGCAGGGTAATACACGATGTGAACATAAAAACAGCGATACTTTGTGACTGCGGAGGCGAGGACATCGCGGATATAATGACCGCCTACAGATACACGATAACAGTATCAAAGGCCTACGTATCATTCACCACGACGCAGCAGATGAAGGACATCGCGGGAATAATAGGATTCGCATCCATAAACAACCTCACGTTCAGGGGAAACCTGCTGATAAAGCGCATGATAGACATACTGCTTGTGATTGTGGCATCCCCTTTCCTGATACCCGTATTCATCGTGCTGTCCGTACTTGTAAAGGCAACGTCCGAAGGTCCGGTATTCTACGGACACAGACGGGTCGGCAAGAACGGAAAGGAGATAAAATGCTGGAAATTCCGATCCATGTACATTGACGCTGACAGGCAGCTTGAGAAAATTCTGGCGGAGAATCCGCAGATGAGGGCCGAATGGGAGCGCGACAGGAAATTCGTGAACGATCCGCGTGTGACGGGATTCGGAAAATTCCTGCGCAAGACAAGCCTGGACGAGCTGCCGCAGATAATAAACATACTCTGCGGGGAGATGAGCTTTGTGGGTCCCCGCCCTGTAACCGAGGGAGAACTGTCGAAATACGGGAAATACAAGGATTTCGTGCTTTCCGTAAAGCCCGGTCTTTCCGGAATGTGGCAGATTTCCGGCAGGTCAGACACAGGCTACGAGGAGAGAATCTCCTACGACACCTACTATATACAGAACTGGTCCATCTGGCTGGATCTTTGGATAATAATCAAGACAGTCTGGGTTGTCTTGAAGGGAAAGGGCGCATACTGATGAAACGGATTATCGCCGTGGCCGCGGCAATTGCGGCGGCGGCGGAAACATTTGCCGCCGCCTACAGAATCGGCGGCACGGAATACGAGATCAGGGGAATGACGAAGGTGCACCAGCTTGAGCGTAAGGTTCAGGTTGACACGGTGACAGTATTCAGGGACGAGGAGAGTTTCCTTGAGTACATAAAAAAACTCCGTCAGGAATATGACAACACCAGGGCCTTCGAGAAGGTCAGCATAGACTACAGCATCAGCTCCGGAGACGGGGACACATCAGTCGTCACCCTGAAAGTCCGTCTTGAGGAGGGATTCAGCTTTCTTACTGTCCCCTACCTCACATTCTCGACGCCATCCTCAGGAGCAGTCCTCACACCAAAAATAAAGGTAAAGGACTCGAATTTCCTGGGCTCTATGAATCCGCTCACGGCGTCAATGGATCTCGTCATCAGGGATGATTTCACAGTATTCGAACCGGAGGTGAATTTCACGTATGACCATCCGTTCGAGGCCGGAGGAATAAAATTCATCTGGACAAATGACCATACGGTCTCATATACCTGGGGAAAAACCTCCCCTGAATGGAATCTCAGGACAGGACTGTCCGCCGAGCTTCCGTTCAGGCTCTTCTCGCTGAAGGCGGAATTCTACCAGAGCTCCGCGAAGAACTTCGACTATGAGAAATACAATGACGGCACATACTTCACCGAGGAGGCCGCATTCTCGGCTCCGTTCACTCTGCTTGACACGGACGGATTCTCAAAAATATACAGCACTCCAAAAGTCTCCTTCGTATGGAACTGGGATCCGTTCATTCAGAAAGACGGGGACTGGAGCGGAATCTCAAGGGAAAACACGGATCTGTCGGGACCATACATAACAGTCGGAAACACTTTCTCAACGTCAAAGGTGGACTGGAACGGAAATTTCAGGGACGGATGGAGCCTCTCTCTGTCGCCGTCGATAAAGTACAACTTCCAGCTCGGACAGCTTGAGCCGGAGGGCTCATGCACGCCCGGCATCACATTCGACATGAGGGGATACAAGTCCTTCGGCTTCGCCGGAATAACAGGCTCACTGCACGGATTCTTCTACGGCAGGAACGGCTCGGAAAAATTCGACGCGCAGCTCCGGGGAATAAGGGATGACCAGTATTTCAGCGGTGAAACGGCGTTCGGCGGAGACTACGCCTGCAAGCCACAGGCCGGAATAGTGCTCAACCTTGACGTTCCGGTACGGATCCTGTCCACTGACTTCTCAAGGGGAATATTCCGCTACCTGAATTTCGATGTTCAGATGTCACCGTTCATTGATCTCGCGCTCATGTCCAACAAGGCCACAGGAAGTTTTTTTGATCCGAGGGACGGATTCTATGCCGCCGGACTTGACGTTCTTGTATATCCGAGGAAATGGACAGGATACACAATCCGCGCCAGTTTCGGACTTGACGTCGGGCGGCTCCTGCTGCAGGACGTCCTGAACATGGGCTGGAGACAGGACGTGAAGAACTGGACGGATCTATTGGAAATATTCATCGGACTTAACCATCACTACTGATTCCGCCCGGAACTGACGGCAGCCTCTCCGCGCCAGTACGGATCGGGAGACGCGTCCGCAAGTATGTCATACAGGTCCGAGGAGAACACCCGTCCGCCGCATTTTCCTGATATTTCCGCCAGCATATTGAAGCTCTTCCAGAGGCTGTTGTCTGTCCCCCACTGCTTTATGTCGCCGTAACGTCCGACCTCACCGAAAAACGAGCGGAGATCGCTGTATGAGAATTCGGTGTCACGGCTTTCAACCACGGAGCAGACCTTTGTGAATCCTGTTATGACCGCAAGTCCGCAGGACCGCAGGGCACGGTCATATTCTCCCCTGCCGGAATAGTATTCGGCAAGCTCGGAGTATGCGTTCATCGCATAAAACGAGCCGGCTCTGTACATCATGAAGAATTTTCCGACCGGATTACGTCTGCCTTTCACCGTCGCACACATCGAATCCATGAAAGTTCCGTCAGTAAAATGAGGATCGGAGGCGGCTATGTTCAGAAGCCTTTTCTCCATCATGTCAAGATCACCCTTCAGCCGGCTGATTTCTGCGAGCTGATAGAGAATCTCATATTTTGCATCCGGAATGTCAAGCACACCGGAATTTTTCAGCGCCTCAAGATACCAGTTCTCCGCGAAGCTGTATTCGCCCTCCATTCTGTAGACATCACCGATGAGCTTCTGCGCCTCCGGATATTCAGCCGTTCCGCCTATATATGACAGCATGGACTTCATCGATCCGCCGAAATAATCCTCTCCCTTCTTTCTGACATAAAACCTGATTATATCCGCCGCATTGCTCTCGCCCCTCCTGTCAAGCACAAGGAGAACAGAGTCTATGCCGTCTCCGGCGCGCTGCACCGGCTCCGATGCGGTGGCGTTCTCAAGCAGCTCAAGCTGCGCTTTTATCGAATTCCGCCGCTCAGACACGGCAGTCTCCGCATAACGGAGGGCACGCCCGTAGTCACGGCTTCCGAAACAGAAAAGCGCGTCATTATACGCCGTACGGCCCATGTCATTCTGCTGGGCATAAAACGGCATGAAAAGGTGAATCAGCAGTGCGGACGCGATGACAAATCTATTTTTTCTCATAAAGTTTCCAGTTCTTCCTTGAATACTTTATCGGCATTTTCCTCATCCACCGTTCGGATTATCTTGCCTTTTTTGAAGATTATGACCTTTCCTCCGGCTCCGGCTATTCCGATGTCGGCATGACGCCCCTCGCCCGGACCGTTCACGGCGCATCCCATCACCGCGACCGTAATGTTCCTGTCCATCGAAAGAAGCCTGTTCTGCCACCTTGCCACAAAACCATGCACATCAAAACCGTCACGCCCGCACCTGGGACATGAGACTATAGTGACGCCTCCTGAGCGCTTTCCGCATTCCCTCAGTATGCCGCGCGCCGCTATAACCTCATTCTCAGGAGATGATGACAGGCTGACACGGATTGTGTCGCCGATTCCGTCATTCAGCAGTGCGGAGAAAGCTACAGTACTCTTGATGATGCCGTCTATAAGCGGTCCGGCCTCGGTGACCCCAAGATGAAGCGGGTTCCTGTACTTCTCAGCATAGAACCGGTTCGCCTGGACTGTCTCGGCTACATCGGATGACTTCATGCTGACTACATACTGGTCAAAGTCAAGTCCGGCGAACACCTCGGACTCCATCACCGCGGTCTCGCAGAGAGCCTCCGCACGCGTCATAAGTCCGGCCGCGACCTTATGCTGAAGCTCCTTCGGATAGCTTCCTGAATTTATGCCGATTCTTATCGCGGCTCCGTTCTCGCGGCATGACTCCACAACCCTGCGCACATTGTCAGCGGAGCCGATGTTTCCCGGATTGATTCTGATTGCCGCGGTGTTTCCTTTGAGACACTCAAGGGCGAGCCTGTAGTCAAAGTGGATGTCGGCGACAAGAGGAACCTCTGTCCTTTCGGCTATCATATTAAGGGCGGCGGCGCTCCTCATGTCAGGAACCGCGAAACGTATTATGTCGCAGCCGAGGCTCCGCAGCTCCGATATGCGTGAAAGCACGGAATCCAGCATTGCTGTGTCCCCGGTGACGGCGGAGATTGTCTCCTTCCACATTGTCTGTATCGTAACAGGATTGCCTCCGCCCAATGACAGCCTTTTCGTCATGCCTTTTCCGCCGATACGAATTTCCTTTGTATTCATAAATCCTGAATTTAAAAATATCCCCGCCTGAAAAAGCGGGGACAGAACTGACGGAATATTCCATTCCGCAGGCGGCGGGCGGCCTCCGGCGCATAGACTCCGGAATTCCGTCCGTCTCAATACATTGACGGAGAAGCCTCATTCTCCGGTGCAAGTGCCGGAAAATGAGGCCTCTCCTCAAGAATCAGCACACAATCATGGAGAATACCATGGCAAACAGGGCGACAGTCTCACAGAGACCCACTACCATGATGTACTGGGCGAATCCCTTTCCTGTCTCTCCAAGGGCATCAGAACCGGCGGCACCGGCTTTTCCCTGAGCGACGGCAGAAAAACACATCGCAAGACCGGACGCGATGCCGAGTCCAAGCAGGAATCCCGGATTCTTATCAGAGGCGATCATCTGCTGCATCAGCAGGAATCCGTAGATTGTCTGTGTCAGCGGAGCGCCGGCGAACACAGTAAGAATGAACGGTGCCGGTTTGTTGTTGATGTAGCAGCGTTTCCAGGCGCCGATCGCACCCTGACCTGCAATTCCTATACCGACAGCGGATCCGATTGCGGCTATACCCATGACAAGAGCCGCTCCAAGCATACCAAAATCAAAAGCCATAATTAACTCCTATAATTTTCAGGCCCGCGACGCGGACCATCTGAAACAAATTCACCGGCCGGAGAACCGGCCTCCAGTCCGAATTCTCAGGCGTTCCTCTCCCTGAACGGACTATACTTGAATCCTGACCATGACATTCCAAGATGGTTTGAGAATTCAAGCGTATTGAGCCTGACTCCATGGACTATCACAGAAAGAAGATTCAGAACCATATTCAGCCCATGGCCGAAACACACAAGCAGAACGAACGCCAGGAAGGTAACGAAATGACCAAGCAGCGGACCTGCCATGTCATTTACTGTTCCCGAAATGGCCGCACCTGCAAGACCGACAGCCCACAGACGGATATAAGAAACTATGTCGGAGAACACGTTTACGACTCCAAGCAGAACCGAAATTATGTTCCGGCAGCTCTCCAGCACGGATTTTCCGATGCTTCCGTCATAATTGGCAAAAATAAAACTGAGCACAAATCCGGCAAGAATAAGCGCAACGGCGATTTTTCCCACGGGGACACCGTATATCACCTCGTCCAGAGAGAAAACCGATGAGCTTACCACCATGGAAAGCACGACATAGAACATTCCGACCAGCTGGATCAGCGAGCCGAAATCTCCGACCGCCTTCAGCGATTTCCTGTTGCGTGCCATGCATTTTATATGCGCCACCGACAGCTGGAACAGAGCCAGCGAGAAGCAGAAAATCTGCATATTCTGCGCCGTCGTAAGTGTCCCCGTGTCCTTCCAGAAAGGCTTCCACTGCACATCGGAATATGCATTGGAAATCTGCGGAACCGACAGGTTTTTCAGCCATTGCGGAATCATATCCATGCCAAGCCCGAACCAGGTACATGTGACCGTTCCCCATATCACCGTGGAAATTCCGACAAGAAGAACAAGTCCTGCAGCGGCGGGAACAGTCTTTCCGGATAGCCTTGACTTCAGGATGAGAGCCAGAGCACCGGCCGTAACGATGAGTCCGTAACCGCCGTCTCCGAAAATCATGCCGAAGAATATCGTGAAGAAGAACAGAAACCAGCCGGAAATGTCATACTCATGGTAGCCCGGAACAGTTCCTAGAAAATCCGTCAGCGGATAAATCAGACTCACAAGCCTGTTGTTGCGCAGTTTCGTCGGTACATTATCGTCCGAATCATCAGGATCAGAACAGGCGACCGCCCATCCGTATTCCGCACAGGCCGATTTCAGCCGTCCCGCATCGGAGGCGGGAACATATCCGGAAATCCAGGCGAGAGAATTCTCCGCTTCAGCCTCTCGCTCCATTCCTGAGTTGACGGTCTCGAATTCAATATCCGATTCAATCACCGACAGGAATTCCTTTATGGAACCGATATAACGGACCTTGTCCGCGAATCCGGCCTCTATGCGCGCTATCTCGGCGGTGTCTTCCTCTATCTCCTTCTCAAGAAGCGGTGTGGAGATTCTCGGTTCCGGAACCTCGAACGCCTCCGGAAGAAGATTAGCAGGACGGCTGTCACCGCCGTTCACGACAAGGAAACGTACCGTCTTCCTGTCATTGTTCACAAGAAGCGTCTGTATGTCTCCGTCAATCATGCTGTACTTGTCCGCGGAAATCTCATACAGCCTGAGATCCACGCCCCTGCTTCTGAGAAATGACAAATCCTCAAGACTTACATCGCCCCATTTTCCGAAACGCTCAAGCTCGGCCGCATCAGATGCAATTTCCTCAAGAAGCTGTTTCTTTCTGTCATATCCGGCGACAATCTCGGAGCACACTGATATGACCTGCTCATCCGTAATACCGGACTCCGCATTTTTTGGGGATTTTTTAGACTGCCTTATTTCAGACAGCACCGAAAGCGCAAACACCGCATTTCCTGAAATCTCCCGGAAGCGGGCAAGCTTTCCGCCCTTTCCCTCGACATTCTCAAGATGCACAAGTCCAAGCCTGCGCAGACGGACAAGAGCTTCCTCCCTGCCCTTGTCAAGAAGAACTATCGAGACCCTTTTCATTGGTTCTATCATCTGTCTGCCTCCGCAGGCTCCGTCCCGGCCGTCTGAAGCTTTTTCTTTGAGATTTTGCTGCGCACGACGGCCGCAACCTGTTCATCTCCAATATAGACGGAAATCTTCTTTATATTGGCCTTTGCCTCAGGGATTTTCACCTTCTCAAACAGATTCACCCGCTGGGTTGTCGTCCTGAGCTCCTTCGAAAGAAGCCTGACCTGCTCATCCAGCACATCAGCCTCCAGATCAAGAGAAAGAGCTTTCTCCATCCTGTCAGCCGCAAGGTCAATCCACACTGGTGTCTCATAAAGATCGTAATCCCCGCGGGAAAAATCCGCGCCCTCATATACAGGAATCGTGACTCCGGCGATATTTCCGAATCCTTTTCTTATGTTGCGGACGGTCACCATTCCAGGTCTGAACGCATCCTCCTCGCCGAAAACCGCAATCCAGTCGTTGAATTCCTTCTCCAGCCGGACACGCGCGGCGCGGACTTCCTTGGCCTTGGCATCTATCGTCCTGATTTCAGTCTGAAGCTGCTGTTTCTTGAGCATGAGAGTAGGAAGATAGCGCCTGTACATCTTGAGGGCATCCTTCTGTATCTTCAGCTCATTCTTTGTCAGCTTAATCTTCGCCATAAAAACCTCTATTCAGCAGGCCAGTACTTCTCTATAAGGGAAGACTTGATTCCTGTCTCCTCCGGCTCAAAACAGTCGGCGAGAATTCTCCAGCCCATGTCAAGAGCATCCTCAAGCGGAATATTCTTGGACAGATCCATCATCTGCGCCTCGAATTCTCGTCCGTAGCAAAGGAGCTTCTCATCCCATCCGCTCATCATGAACCCCATGGACTTCTTCTCAAGTGTATCCTTGTAATTCGCATAGAGGCGGATCATTCCGTCCATAAGCGCACGGTGATCCGGACGCGTCTTGTCGTTCACATTCTGTTTCAGACGGGAGAGCGAACCGAACGGCTCTATTCTTCCGCCCTTCAGATAATACTGCCCCTCGGTGATATAACCGGTGTTGTCCGGCACAGGATGGGTTACATCATCACCCGGCATCGTAGTGACGGCAAGCACCGTGACCGAACCGGCATTGTCAAAGTCAACCGCCTTCTCATAACGCGAGGCGAGCTGTGAATAAAGGTCACCGGGATATCCGCGGTTGGACGGAACCTGCTCCTGGGTGATTGCAATCTCCTTGAGAGAATCGGCAAAATTGGTCATATCTGTCAGCAGGACAAGAACATCCTTTCCTTTAAGCGCAAACTGCTCCGCCACAGCAAGACTGAGATCCGGAATTTTCTGGCACTCAACTGTAGGATCCGCCGCCGTATGGACAAACATTACCGTCCGGCTCAGCGCGCCTCCGTCCTCAAGCGTCTTCTTGAAGTACAGATAGTCATCATATTTAAGACCCATGCCTCCAAGGACAATGACATCAACCTCCGCCTGCATTGCAATCCTCGCAAGAAGCTGGTTGTACGGTTCACCGGAAATACTGAATATAGGAAGCTTCTGGGAAACGACAAGCGTGTTGAACATATCAATCATCGGAATTCCAGTCCTGATCATTCTGCGCGCCATTATACGCTTTGACGGATTTACAGAAGGACCGCCTATCGTCACAAGACTGTCGGTCAGAGCGGGACCGTTGTCCCTCGGCTCTGCGGAACCGTTGAATATGCGCCCCAGCAGATCATCAGAAAAACTGACCTCCATCTGATGTCCCAGGAATTTTATATGGTCTCCGGTCGATACCCCCCTTCCCCCGGCGAACACCTGAAGAGACACGACATCACCGTCAATCTTGTTGACTTCGGCAAGGGATTTTCCGAAACGGGTCTCGATCTCGGCAAGCTCCCCGTAAGCGACGTTATCGGCCTTCACCGTGATTACACTGCCCGTGATGGACTCTATTTTACTGTAAACCTTGTTCATTACTCGCCGTCCTTGAGCATTTCAGCGGCCTCGGCACAGAGCTGCCCATGCCGCTTCGCATACTGCTCATCTATTTCCTTTTCATTAGCCGCAAATTTTTCGCCCATCCATTCGGAATAGTTCCAGTCTATGAATTTCTGTCTCAGCTGGTTGAAAAACACACGGGCCTCATCCTTGTCCTTCAGATCAAAATCAGAACCGAGCACTGAAAGCACCTTTCTGAACGTGTATTTCTGACGCTCCACGCTGACGGAGGAATCCGTATCGTCAAAGGAATTCTGCTGCATATAAACGGCATCAAGGAATTCACTCTTGAGATAGATGACAAAATCTTCCGTAGTGGTTCCCTCCTCACCGATAACCTTCATCATCTGGTTGACCTCGACACCGGACGTGAATACAGAACGTGCGTAGTCAACCCAGTCCTCGCGGATGACGCTCCTGTATTTTGACCATGAGGCGACAGGATCTATGGCCGGATATTTGCGCGCATCCGAACGCTCGCGTGTAAGTCCATGAAAGGCTCCCACCACCTTAAGCGTAGCCTGGGTCACAGGCTCCTCAAAATTTCCTCCGGCCGGAGATACAGTACCTCCGATTGTGACAGAACCGGTAGTTCCGTCGCGCAGACGCACAATTCCCGCACGCTCATAGAATGCGGCGATATAAGACTCAAGATACGCGGGGAAAGCCTCCTCTCCCGGAATCTCCTCCAGACGGCCCGACATTTCCCTGAGAGCCTGAGCCCATCTCGACGTAGAATCCGCAAGCAGAAGAACATGAAGTCCCATCTGACGGTAATACTCGGCCAAGGTTACTGAAGTATATACGGACGCCTCGCGTGACGCTACAGGCATTGATGACGTGTTGCAGATGATGATGGTCCGTTTCATCAGCGACTCGCCTGTGCGCGGATCCTTCAGCTCCGGGAATTCCTTTATTGTCTCGACAACCTCTCCGGCGCGTTCGCCGCAGGCCGCGATGATAACAATGTCAACATCGGCATGGCGGCTAGTCGTGTGCTGGAGAACTGTCTTTCCTGCACCGAAAGGTCCCGGAATACAGTAAGTTCCGCCCTTCGCCACCGGGAAAAAAGTGTCTATAAGACGGGTCTGTGTAACCATCGGCTCGGATGGAGCCAGCCTCTCGGCGTAGCAGTCCACGGCACGCTTTACCGGCCAGCGGAATGTCATTGTGAGATCATGATCGTTCCCCTTTCCGTCAGTGACGACAGCCATACGCTCGTCGATGCTATATGAACCTGCCGGAGTCACCTCCTTGACGGTATAGACTCCGTACATATCAAACGGAACAAGAATCTTATGTGTGAACGGTCCTTCCGGTACAGTTCCGATTGAGTCACCGCGCAGAAGCCTGTCCCCAGGCTTTACGGAAGGAGTCCAGTCCCATTTCACATCTTTCGGAAGGGAATCAACATAAATTCCCCGCTCCAGGAAAAATCCGGCCTTCTCCGCCACAAGCGGAAGAGGATTCTGAAGACCGTCAAAAACCTGTCCAAGAAGTCCGGGACCAAGCTGCGCAGAAAGAAGATCTCCCGTGAATTCGACTGTATCTCCAGCCCTGATTCCCTGAGTCATCTCATAAATCTGCATCTGGGCCCTGTCTCCGCGGATACGGATAATCTCGCCCTTAAGCTTTTTTCCGTCAACATCCACATAACCGACCTCATTCATGGCGACATTGCCGTCAAAACCGACGGTTATAAGGTTGCCGTTGATACCGACCACCTTCGCTTTTGTATCTGTCATAATGATTCTCCAAGTATTGTATCGTATATCCTGTGATAGGAATTTCTGCCGTTCTCAGTGTCGAATTTCTTCATGCGGGACACAAGAAGAAGCCTGATTCCATATTCATAGATAGCATCTATCGAGAAGCCGTCAAGCGGTCTCAGGTCATCAAGAACCTTCATCCTGTAGTCGAAAAGAAACTGCTCCGCGGCCAGAGGGCTGCTCATACCTACAGCAGTTCTTGCGCATTGAAGTATGTCAGCAGTACATGAACCGGGCAGCTGATAAAAATCCTTCCGCAGCTTCTGTGCCCGGATCTGCGCCAGCGCAAGCCTCAGATTACGCTCATGTCCGTACCATGCGTCAAGAAACGGAGATCCTGTCCGGGGCTGCTGCTCCGGAGGAACAAGCGAGAGCCCCATCACCACATTCCTGCTGTTTCCGTCAAGGAACCGGCTGCACAGACTCTTGAATTCATCAGGATTTATGGGCAGAGCCGATTTTTCTCCGAGTCCGGAAATATTCGGCAGCTGCGAGACCAGATAATAGTAGGAACTCACTTATTGTTTTCCTCCGCGGCGCCCTTCACCAGCGCGGCTACCTTCGGATTCAGGTATGCGGCGAAAAGCTCCGCCACCGCCTCAGCCGAATAATCATAGTATGCGGCTCCGTCCCTCACACCGATTCTGAATCCGGAAGAAATGGTTCTGTCGCCTTTCAGCTCAAGGCCTGCGGAAATCTCGGACTTCAGCTCTGACGTCAGCGCGTTCTCCAGCTCGGAAAGCTCATCAGGAGGAAGAAGAACGGAAAGCTCCGACACCTCCGACCTGCGGCTCCATTCCCTGACAGTCTCGGGAACAAGTTTTCTCAGGACATCGGCGGTAACGGCCTCTGATGTCCTGGCCTTTATAAGGTTGTCCAATTCGGCGACCAGCGAATCCCTGAACGTCAGAAGCATATTGCGTCCGGCCTGGGCTATCGCATCCTCCCCTGACTTTTCCATTCTGGCGGTTTCCGTCTTCGCATCCCTGATGATTTCATCAGCCTTAAGACGCGCATCGGCGACAATCTGCTCCGCCTTTTTTTCCGCCTCGGATACGATTTTTCCGGCTTCGGCCTCGGCTGAGGCCACTCCGTCCCTCTTGATCTTATCAATCAGTTCCTGCAACTGAACATCCATCTCAAAACCTCACTGTTATGTCTATATTATAATGAATTAAATCTACTGAACAATTTATTTATTTTCAATAAAATCACAAAAAATCAGTCTTTCTGAAGAACGGAAAAATCCGCCCGTCAGAAACTGAACGAGTATACCGTCTTTGCGGTATAACGCTGCCCGGGCTCAAGGATACAGGTCGGAAATTCCTTTTTATTGGGACTGTCCGGAAAACACTGCGTCTCCAGACAGAAGGCGTCATGGTTCTGATAGACCTGACCGTTCTTTCCTTTTATACCTTTTATCCAGTTTGCTGTATAGAACTGGCATCCCTCAAGGTTCGTGTAGACTGACATCACATGTCCGGTAGAAGGATCCCTCACCTCGGCGAATTCCACGAGATCCGAATCATCAAGAGGAATTCCGCATCCGGATCTGTCCGCACCGTACATTTCCGTGACATAGCAGTGATCATATCCCGGTCCGACCGTCTTTATGTCCTTTCCGATCCTTTTCTCCACGGTAAAGTCGAACGGTGTGTCCGCGACAGGATTCAGTTTTCCGGTGGGAATAAGCTTTGAGTCTATGTCGAGGACATAGGATGAATTCATCCTCATGGTATGCTTTTTTATGCTTCCGCCTCCGGCCAGATTGAAATAAGCATGGTTTGTGATGTTAATCGGAGTCGCACGGTCAGTCTCTGCCGTATATCTGCACGTAATATTATCACTGTCATCAAGCAGATATGTCACCTCAAGCCTCACGTTTCCGGGAAAACCCTGCTCTCCGTCGGGAGAAATTCTCGTGAACCTCACACCGCAGCAGCCGTTCTCCCTCACCGGCTTGCCGCTCCACATAACCTTGTCATATCCGTTAAAACCGCCATGAAGCGTGTTCGGTCCGTCATTTTTGTCAAGCGGATATTCCGTGCCGTCAAGGGAGAACGATGCGCCTCCGATTCTGTTCGCAAAGCGTCCCACAATGGCTCCAAAACAGAAATTTGAATTCAGATACCCCTCAAGTGTCGAAAATCCGAGCAGGACATCTGTACTGATGCCGCTGTCATCCCTGATGACTATACTTGTCAGTGTGCAACCGTAATCAGTGCAGGAAAATGACATTCTTGAATTCCTGACAGTGAACAGGCTGACCTTTGTGCCGTCCGACAGCAGACCGAACTTCTGTTTCTTTACCTTCATCGTTACGCCTCCGGAAAAATTGGAATGCCCCTCTCACAAAATATCAATACTCAGCTGAACCTCAACTATCGAACATGAAAGCTCAGCCGCTATCTCCTCTATGCCCATTCCCTGCTCGTAAAGGCTTCTTATACGGTCAGGAAGACTCTCCTCCGGCTCCCGCTTGGAAACAGACGCAGAATCATTCTGCTGTCCGGCCCCCGCGGAATCTTTTCTATATGCGGCTCCGTCAGAAGCCTCGGAAAACTGAAAGTCATGTCCTTGCTGCTGCTCATCACCGAAAAGTGACGCCTGCTGCGCCCCTGGGAGCGCGCCGTTCCCAACGGCCTGTACATAACCTCTGCCTCTGCGCGCGGGCTGCTGCGGCCGCCTTGCGATTCTGTCCGTCTCGGCTATCATGTCCCTCAGTCTGTCGGAAGCCTCCCTGAACTGCAGCATCTTCTGATCCGCCGAATCCAGCATGGATTTAAGACGTCTTGACGAATCGTTCACCAGATTGATGTCGCGCTCCGTGTTCCGGTTCACATCCATAATCATCTTGTTTATGGCCGCACGTGTCTTATCCACTATTGAGTCTGTGGAAAAAATCTTCCTGAACCTTACGGCAAAAAAAATCCACAACGAGATATTTATTACTGTGAGTGCGACCATAAAATATACGACCATCGGTTCACCTTGTAATATCTATTATTGTGCCAAGATATGAACCGGTTCCGGATGAGGAACTGTAGCCCTTTTCATCATTCTGATCATCTCCACGCCGTTTTCCTTCAGATTTTTCATCAGGGGAGGACCACGCTCCTGAATTTCCTCCGTCACCGCCGACAGCTCCCGCTCTGGAACCGTCACCTGTGGTCTGCTGAACCTTCATCGAATTCTCAAGATTCTGCCGGATTACTGAATGCTGCTGCATCGATTCAGAAAGCTGGCTGGCCTGCTGCTGTCCGGCGACAATCTTTGAGACATTGGAAAGCTGGGAATACATTGTCTGAAGATCAATTGGCTGTATACCCATCCGGTTCCTCCATTTTCATTGAGGGCGGTTCATAAGGACCGCGCTTCGCAAAACTCTTGTCATAGTAAAAAACAAGGTTTGAAGCGTCCATCTTGACCTCGTCAAGAATATCCCTCACATAGACTTTCACGCCGGCATAGACTGTCCCCTCAACCTTGACCTTGCCGACCGCCTTGAGGTCACGGAGATGAGACTGTATCTTGTTTATCTCGGATGTCATCTCCTCAAGCTCCGATGAAACCGCATCACGGCGCTCCTTGAGGGAATTCAGTTTGGACTCCTTGTCCTGAGAGAGCTTTCTTCTGACATTCTTCTGCTGCTCAAGCGTCTGTATGTCAAGGCCAAGATTCTCATACTCCTTGACAAGCGCGGTCTGTGTCTTCTGAAGCTCCAGAAGACGCTTCTTGGCGCGAGGATCGATTCCAACCTCAAGTATTGTCTCTGTTCCTCCGCCCGGAGAACCGATTTTTCTTGCGCATATCTCCTCCGTGGCAAGAAGATGACCGCCGATAATCTGGGCTTTCTTTCCCCGAAGGATGATGTTCTTCATCGCCGTAACATTTGAATTCACGATGCTGTCGGAGACAATCACATTCTCCTCCACCTCGACCGTCGCATCATTGATGAATTTCGCCCACAGTGAGCGGCCCGCCTTTATGGAGCCCTCACCCTTGCCGAAAATTCCCTGCCGGACAATTATATTGCCTGATGCCTCAAGCCGCGACTTGTCCACTATTCCGTTCACCTCGATATTGGTCGCCTCGACCTTATAGCCATCCTCTACGGAGCCTTTTATTATCACGGTTCCCACGAATTTGACGTCTCCGGTCTTCACATTTACACCGTCAAGATACTTCACAGGCTCGACTGTAATCTTTCCGCCGACAAGCATCACCTCGCCGTCTATAAGCGCCTTTATGGTGACACCGTCCTTATCAAGCGCGACATTCGCGCCGAGCTGAATCTGTATGTCCTTTCCGTTCTTCGCCTCAAGGTAACGGCCGAACAGGGTCTTTCCTCCCCGGCCACGTTCCGCCGCTATTTTTGTAGCCAGCGGCTGCCCTGCGATCACATTCTGAATCTGATTGAGTTCCTTGTAGTTTATGTTTCCTGAATCGGATATTTTCGCCCTCAGTTTGCGGGGATCCGTCTCAAAGTTATATGATATATAGGCGTCATTTCCGTCAACAGGAAGGACAGCCGATGCGACCTCATAGGGATTGTTGTACACGGGAGAATCTACGAATTCATCGATTCTGGCTGTATTGAAACACGCCTCGATAATTCCCTGCTGCATGAGGCTGCGCCTGATAAGATCAGCCGAGACCTCGGCTCCGCTGACAGAAGGAGGTGACACTGTTATGGAGGCGGTCATCTCGTCTTTCGTCACATCGACAGACACAAGCGCATCGCCCGCCTGAACATGCTTGTATGTACCGACCTCTGTGTATACACCGTCTGTTCCCTGCCGGACACATTTTTTTACAAGCCCCTCATTGACATCGACTGTGTCGGGCTGACGCAGATCCGCCAGGACATCCTTCATGTCAACAGGATTTCCGTTTCCGACGGGCGGAACAACCTTGAGCATAAGATTCGCACCGAAATGACGGACATAGTAGAATCCGTCCTTGTCCCTGACAACGGCCTCATCCTGAGCCTCGTCCGCGAACGCAAGCCCCTCCGAAGCCTTCTCGACTTTTGTCCGTACGGTATCAGGATTCTGATAGACCTTTATGCGCCACGGCTTTTTCCCCATTCCGAGAAAACCGTCTCCGCCCTTCTCGACAACTTCATACTGAAGGTTCGCACGTTCGGTACCCAGCTGAACCGCCGCATCCGCAAGAGCCTCGTCAACCGTATCAGCTCTGACATCAACCATATTGAGAGCCTTGTCCCTTGCGAGATGATTCTGCATATCCTGCCGTATTTTATCCAGAGTAACCATACCTCACCGCCGTTCCGTTCAGATTATTCCCTTTCTCAGATTGGTCAGCTTCGCACGGAGATGATGGTTCGCCTTTGTATGAAGCTGTGATATTCTGGACTCGCTCACCTCAAGAACTTCTCCAATCTCCTTGAACGTAAGATCCTCATGATAATAGAGGACTATGACCATCTTCTCCTTCTCAGGAAGCTCGCTTATGGCCTGTGCGATAACCTTCTTTATCTCCTCGCGCTCGGCAATAACATCAGGATTCAGGCTTGACGGAGACTCGATGTTGCTTCCTATAGAAAGATTGTCATTATCATCACCTGAATACCACACGTCGTTAAGTGAAAGCACGGAAGTTCCTGACACCTTCATGACCGTCCGGTGATACTCATCTTCCGTCATATTGAGCGATTCGGCTATCTCTGAATCCGTCGCCATTCTTCCGAGCTTCGATTCAAGCGCCACTATCGCATCCTCTATCTCGCGGGACTTCTGTCTCACCGAACGCGGAACCCAGTCGATCTGCCTGAGCTCATCAAAAATAGCTCCGCGTATGCGCGTGACTGCATAGGTCTTGAATTTCACGTTCTTGGCTGGATCATACTTGCTGATCGCATCCAGAAGACCGAACTGTCCGAAACCGACAAGGTCATCAAACTCAACGCTGTTCGGCATTCCGATGGCCAGTTTTCCGGCGACATATTTCACCAGAGGCATATACTGTTTTATGAATCTGTTCCTGAGCTCAGGTGAATTCGTCCTCCTGAATTCCTCCCAGAGCATGTCCTCTTCTTTCTCATCATTAATCGGCATATATTCTCACCCTGCTATTATCTTACGATGCCTCTTCGGAAAGCACTGAACTTATCGCCTTGGCCATAAGTTCAGTATCCATACCGCCCGCTGAACCGGTACCGGACGGCGCATGATGTTCTCCTGAGGGAACATAGTCTCCGTCACCGGAAGACATTCCGCCGGAAACATCCATTCTGTCATCAGAAACGACGACATCATCCATATCAGGAAGCACATCAAGATCCTCATCACCATAAACCGCCGTCCCGTCATTCCCGGCCGGCCGGACTGCAGAACCCGAGGCAGAATCATTCCCTGAATCAGAACTGTCTGAAGATGAATTCCCGCCGCGTACCGGAGCGGAATCCGGAGAAGTCTTCTCACCGGAAACATCGGACGGACCGGAAACATCGGCTCCGGAAAGGATTCCGTGCTTTCCGCTCACAGCAAACCTGTTGCCGCTGCCCGAGTCCGGAAGATCCTCGTCCTCGACGACAATATCAACCTTGCCTCCTACCGCCGGAGCCGGTCCCTGGGGCTCAGACTCAAGATTCTGAGAGGAATCATCATAAAGATACCTGATGAAGAGAAAGCGGATCAGAAGCGCAAGCAGGCCGAAGACAAGACCGAAAATCAGGGCCTGAACGAGAATCCTCAATATTCCTGAGCGGGAGAAAAGTCCGGAAAAAAGAGATAAAATGAACCCGCACGCCGCAAACAGGGGCACAAATTTCAGATCGCGCATTTTACCTCCCATAAAAACAATCTGTACAATTATACCGCATAATGAGCAAAAATAACAGTTTTATTTACACATTTTTACGTTTGCCCAGAAATTTCTTGAGAAAACTGGAGATTCCGTCATTGAATTCCGGCTCGTTTCTTTCTATCTTCCCCACTATATGCTTGAGGCATACGGCAGGCTTTGACGTAGGATTGACGACAATGAACGGTTTCTGCCGTATCACAGAAGCCTGCACCACAGGATCCTCATACACGAATCCAAGATAATCGACCTTATATCCCAGAAACTGGCCGACTATTGTTATTATGCGCTCGGAGATCCGCTTGCCCTCGTCCGCGGAATGAACCCTGTTCACGATAAGCTTGAGATTGACGGGCCGGTCAACTATCTCGGTCGTGATTATCTTGATGATTCCGTAGGCGTCGGTGATTGCGGTCGGTTCCGGCGTGGTTACGACATACACCTCATCCGCTGCGGCGACAAACTGAAGGACATTGTTCGCGATTCCTGCACCTGTATCGATGATGATTATGTCCGCATTGCCGAGGGAACTGAACTGCTTCGCGAAATACTCAAGCTCCTCCACGCTCAGATTGGCAATCTTGGAGAAACCGTTGGCTCCGGCTATGAATTTTATGCCGAATTCGGTGTCCATGATTATCTCCTTCATGGTCTTCTTCTTGTTTATCACATGCATGAGGTTATAGGCCGGAACTATATTCAGAAGCACATTCACATTGGCCATTCCCAGATCACCGTCTATCAGGATCACCTTCTTCCCCAGCTGCGCATAGGCGATCGCCATGTTTACGGCAAAATTCGTCTTTCCGACACCGCCCTTTCCGCTTGTGATGGCGATTATACGTGTTCCATGATTTCTCGAATCCTGTCTTCCTCCGGCCGGGCCGTCATCATTCATCAGTTTCCTAAGTTCCTCTGCCTGTTCTTCCATTATTTTACTCCAAACTTGTCTTCTATATGAACACGGTCTATCTCAAACCCGTTCAGCCGCTTCAGCATGTCTATGACATCAGCCTTCCTGAGATCACGGGGAACACGCTGCCCGTCCGTTATATACGAAATGCTTTTATGCCTGTCATGAAGCACGCTTATTATATTCCCGATCTGCTTTGTCTCGTCGCATTTTGTGACAATCACGGACTCATATCCGAACGGCTCGTAGTTCCTTATTATCGTCTGGATATCCGTGGCCTTGGTTGACGCACATACGGAAAGATACACATCGGGATTAAGGTTCTCCACATCGAGAATGTTCTTCATCTCGCCGATATGGGTGGAGTCGTTGGGACTGTATCCGCTCGTGTCTATGAATATATAGTCCACGTGATCCTTATATTCCTCATAAATCTTCAGCACATCATCGGATGTCTCGGCCTTAAGCACATGGCGGCACAGTATGTCCCCGAATCTTGAGAGCTGTTCGTACGCCCCGACACGCATCGTATCTATGGTGACGATGCAAAGCTCCGGACGCGGTTTCTTTTCGGCCTTGGCATCAAGAATCGCATTCGACGCGAGCTTAGCTATTGTAGTCGTTTTTCCGACACCGGTGGGACCGACGATTATTATCACATGAGGAGGTCTGAATGTCCGCGGTCTTGCGATCGATATTGTCTCGCCTATCCAGTCCACGACATAACGCTGCACAAGCCTGAAGTCGTCCAGCTGGTCAAGCGGAAATGTGGCGCGTATCTTGTCCGAAATCATCTGTATATAGGAATAGGAAAATTCATTCTGCTCAAGAATCTCCTCTATTTTTCTTATAGACTCATGCTTCTCGGACGCCGCCACGGCAATTGAGCTGAGCTGCCTGGCGACCTCGTTCTTTATCTCCTCCAGTTTTGAATTCATCTGTGACATCTGCGAATTTATAAGAAGATTGTTCTTGTTCTGAAGTATAGCCTGCCTGTTCTGCTCCATGCGCTCCTCGTCGGAAGGCTGAGAATCATACCCTCTTCTGCGGGAGACAGTATATTTAACAACCTGAACCTCTTTCTGACGCAGTCCGAGAAAACCAGACGGACGGAATTCCGTCTGCCTGCTGACTATCTTATAGTTGGAACCGTATTCCTTGAACAGACGCTCGCGGCATTCGTCAAAAGTAGCACCCTCGACAGTCTGCTCAATCTCATCTTCATAAGCCATTTATATACTAAACCTCTTTATTTCCGTCAGCAATCTCATTTATGATCTCCACCGAGACATTGCTTCCGGCAGCATAAATCTCCATGTCGGAAAGCACCACTACACCCGGCTGCTCACGTTCAATCGCCGACCTCACAAGCTGTCTGATCGGACTCACGCACATGATTATCGGCATACAACCGGTCTGTCTGACCATGCTCAGTGAGCCGCTGACGCAAGAAATCCATCTGCGGCGGTCAACCGGATCAAACGCGACATAAGGCTTCGATCCGTCAGGCGGATACACGGCATAGGAGCGGACAAGTTCAGACAGCTCCTGGGAAAGCCTCATCACCCTGAGTTTATGATCCGGATCCGCATACTGCATACAAATCTGGAGACCGAGCGCCTCCCGCACCTTGGCCGTAAGATCCCACGGATTATGGGATATGCCAGCATAATTCGCAAGAGCCTCAAGAATCGCGACTATGTTCCTTATGGAGACCTTCTCCTCAAGAAGATTCTGGAGAACCTTCTCTATCTCGCCGTAAGTGAGCTTGGCCGTATTCAGGACCTCATCCACAAGAACGGAATTCTGCTCCTTTACGGTATCCATTATGTCCGCGACCTCCTTGCGTCCGAGCATTTCAGCCGCATGGGAACGTATTATCTCCGTTATATGGGTCGCGATTATCGTAGGAGGATCAACCACGACATAACCGGCCTCCTCCGCCTCAGACCTTCTGTCCTCAGGCAGCCAGATGGCATCCATTCCGAACGCCGGATCCTTTGTCTTCTCGCCCTGAAGCGGCGACACGACTGCCCCTGTGTCCATGCACATATAATAACCGAGCCTGACCTTGGATCTGCCGGCCTCTATCCCCTTTATCTTGAAGCTGTACTCGTCAGGTTCAAGCGTCATGTTGTCCTGAATCCTAATCTTCGGAATGACAAAACCCATGTCAAGCTTGGCCTCCGTCCTGATTCTGGTTATGCGCTTAAGAAGCTCGGCGCCGTTCTCCTTCGTGACAAGCGGCAGCAGAGTATATCCGAGTTCAAGTGACAGCGGATCAAGAAGCGCGATCCTGTCCGAATCAGGCGCACCGGCCGACGACTGACCTGAATCATCACCGTTCTCCGCGGCCTTTTTCACTTTCTGCGCCTCGGCCTTCATCGAGCCTGAAAGCCTGTATCCCGCGAACAGAAACAGGATGCCGATCGGAACAAGCAGAAACTGGGTTCCGCCCCTCAGCGCTATTCCGAGAAGCGCAAGCACGGCGCCGAGAATTCCGTAGATGTAACCTGACCTGGTGAAGTCGGTCTTGAGCTGCTCGCTGAACATCTCGTCGGATTTTGTTCCGGTGACAAGAAGTCCGGTGGCGAATGAGACCATCAGGGATGGAAGCTGCGACAGAAGTCCGTCACCGATTGTGAGTCCGGAATAGACATCCCATGCCGTCCCGAAATCCATGCGGTTGGTGACCATTCCGACGACAAAACCGCCGACAAGATTTATCACCGTGATGAATATTCCGGCCTTGACGTTTCCTGAAACGAATTTTGACGCTCCGTCCATAGCGGAATAGAAGTCTATCTCCCTGCGGACCGCATCCTTGAGCCGCTCCGCCTCCTGCTCGTCTATGACACCGCTGTTCAGCCTGTTGTCTATGTCAAAAAGCTTCTGGTTCATAGAATCCAGAGAGAACCTCGCCGCGACCTCGGAGACACGGCTCGCGCCCTTCGTCACGACAAGAACCTGAACCACAATCAGTATTATGAATATGAGGAATCCTATTATAGGATTGTCCGCCGCGACTATTCTGGAGAAAGCCCGGACCATATCGCTCTGTTCCCTCAGCGACTTTGCCGTGAGTATCAGACGCGTTGACGATATGTTTACGGCCAGGCTGAACATCGTCTGAAGAAGGACGATTCGAGGAAAGGTCTGGAAATCGGATGCGCGGGGGGTATAGACGACGACAAGAAGAATCACTATGGACGCCGCAAGATTCAGTATCATGCAGATGTCTATTATGACTTTCGGCATCGGTATGAACAGAAAGAAAATGACAAGAACAGCCGCGACTCCGACATAGTTCTGCTGTATGAAATTCAGTATCTGACTCCGGTTTTTTCCGTCCGCCATAAGTCCCCACCCAGAAAACGAAATTTTATCAGTTGTTGTATAAAATATGAGAATATATAAGAGCTATCGCTTTATAATATGTTTCCGGTATTATATCACCAACTTGAGTTTCTGTATATAGTCCGCGCGCGACAGGACGGTTCTCCACCACGGGAACACCGTTCTCCTTTGCGATTCGCCTTATCACGAACGCTATCTGATCCTCGCCCTTCGCCGTGACTTTCGGTGAATCGGCCGTCTCACGGTCATATTTCAGCGCGACGGCAAAATGCGTCGGGTTCGTTATGACCACATCAGACTCCGCTACCGCCTTGGGAATGTTGCGCTGAAGAAGCTCCCTCTGGGCACGCTGCAGCCTGCTCTTGACCTCCGGATCGCCCTCCATCTCCTTGTATTCAGTCTTCTGCTCCTGTTTCGTCATCTTCATGGACTCCATGAATTCCCGTTTCTGGACGAAATAATCGGGAACGGCGATAAGAAGGAAGATTACAGCCACAATCACGAGAAGCTGGACGCACATCCCGGCGATACGGCTTATCGCGTACATTATGTTTCCGGACTGAATTATCTCAAGAAGCTCCGGTATATTCCTTCTTATCAGTACAAATGCGACAAGACAGATTATGGCAATCTTGACAACCGACTTTACGACGTTGAAAAGCCCCATCCCGGAGAAAATGGTCTTCTTGAAATACTCACCGAACTTAGGAAGAACCTTGGAGAATTTCGGTTCAAGCGGCTTCATTGAGAAAAGGAATCCCCTTGTCTGTATTATATTGCCGACAAGAGCTGCGACGGCACCGACAGCGGCCGTAGGAATTATTATGCTTATGAAAAAATTAAAGAACGCGACGGCCAGCGCGGGATTCCTGATATCAGGAGCGGAGCAGCGCGAGAAATAGAATCTCAGGATTCCGCAGCATCTCGTGACAATCCATCTGCCGAGAAAAATCAGCGTTATGACGGTGAACAGAAGCACGAGCGCACCTCCGATCTCCTGGCTTTTCGCGACACGGCCCTCCTTCCGGACCTTGTCAAGCTTATACTCCGACGGCTCCTCTGTCCGTCCCTCATCCTCAGCCGCCACCTGCGCCTCCTCCTAAAGTCAAAAAGAGATTATGCAGCCCGGAAAATCCCCTGCTGAACGACCTGATGAAAAAATCACACAGTGACGGCATAAGCCACATCACCAGAATGAAGGAGACAAGTATCATGACAGGAAATCCCTCCGAAAGAAGATTCATCTGCGGAGCGGCCTTCGAAAGAAGTCCGGTACATACCGAAATCATAAGAAGGGTGCCTATTATAGGAAGAGAAATCACAAGAGCATCGGCGAAAAGACCGGTAAGCCCCGACACGAGGAAGCGTACAATCCGTGAGCGCGACTCCACGAGCGATATGGCGTTCAGCGATGCGTAGCTGGACACAAGCACGCCCGCAAAAAGCTTCTGGAACCAGCGGTTCTGCATGAACACCAGCATGGCGACAAGATTAAGAAACTGCCCCATAAGCGGATTCTCAACCTGCGAAAGCGAGTCATATACCTCCGATGCACTGAATCCCATCTGGAAGGCGAAGAACTGTCCCGCTGTGCTGAATGCGGCGAAGATGAGCGTCACGAAGAAACCGATGATGACGCCTATGAGCCCCTCGCCTGCCGCCAGAAGGACAAATTCAAGTGTGAACGCTCCGTCTCCTGTGATGTATGGAGAATATGCGGAAAAATCGACCGAAGGCAGCAGTATGAACGTCATATAACCTGCAAGGGCGATCTTCGCGGTTCTTGATACAGTTCTCATCGAGAAAAGCGGCAGTGTCATAAGCATCGCAAGGCAGCGCACATACATAAGGAGAAAAACCGGCGCCCTCTGAAGAATTCCGTCAATCACGAAGCGGACCGTCCTCAGCGTGCGAAATCAGGAATTCTTGAGAAAAGTGCGACTGTATATTCTGCCAGCGTGTCGAACATAGTCCCTCCGAGAAGGGCGATAACCGCGAGAATCACAAGCAGCTTCGGAAGAAAGGTAAGCGTCTGTTCCTGAATTGAAGTCGCGGCCTGGAAAACCGCGACTATAAGTCCTATTATCAGTGCAAGACCGAGCACCGGCGCAATCAGAAGAACAATCTCCTGAAGGGCGCCGCGCATCAGACTGACAATCACTCCTGTAGTCACCTATAAATCCTCCGTAGAATCATCTTATCACCGACGTGAACAGCTGCTGGGTCAGAAGCCCCCACCCGTCCACAAGAACAAAAAGTATCAGTTTGAACGGCATGGAAATCTGGACTGGAGGCAGCATCATCATTCCCATCGACATGAGGATACTGGCCACGACCATGTCTATTATTATGAACGGAATGTACAGCAGGACACCTATCTTGAACGCGACTGTCAGCTCGTGCAGGACATAGGCGGGCACAAGGATATAGGTCGGAACATCCGCAAGAGTCGCAGGCTTGTCAAGTCTGGCCATGCTCATGAATGTTCCGATATAGCTGTCATCGTCCGCCATCTGGCTGTACATGAAAATTCTGAGCGGGGCCTCGGCCTCCCTGTACGCCTGCTCAATACCTATATCACCGTCGGAAAGAGGTTTGAAGGAACGCTCATATATTGTGGTGAATGTCGGCCACATCACAAAAAGCGTCATGAAAAGTGCGATTCCGTTCAGTATGGCGGTCGGAGGAACCTGCTGAAGCGACAGCGCACGTTTAATGAAGTCAAGGACGATCGAAAACCGGAGAAAACAGGTGACCAGAAGAAGAATGCTCGGCGCGAGAGTCAGCACCGTAAGCAGCAGCAGCAGCCTCACAGAAAACGCCACTTCCTGTCCGGTCTGCGGCTGGGTAAGGCTTAGCGTGACGTTAGGGACGGCAGCACCGCGGACAGCACGGCCCATCTCCGTGTTTCCTGGCGCGGATCCCTCCGGAAAATTCCTCTGCTGGGCTTCCAGAGGTGCGGAGGCAAGAAGTATTACGAAAAAAAACGAGAGTACAGCAATAATCCTGCGCATCATCTGTCTTCCTGATTTTTGCCGAGTCTGTCAAGATTTCTGCTCATAATCTCATCCATCTTCGCCTCCGAGTCACCGAACATATTCTTTGTCCGTGGTCCGTGTGGCATGAACATATCAAGAACATCCGCAAATGACGACGGCTTCGATGAACCGGCCTTCTTGTCAGCGGCAAGATTCAGCGCGCTGACAAGCTCCGGGTCGGAAATCTCGCTGATAAGGCTGATACCTCCGTCCGTCACGCCGAGAATATATCCCCTGTCCACAAGGGTCACAATCTCCACGGATCTGCCGGCTCCAAGACTTATAGAGGCGACACGGCGGAGAAAATCATCATTGTCAGTTCCGGAAAGCCCCTTCTTCTTTATAAAACGGAGAAATGCGAACACACCGGCCGCGACAAGGACCAGGACTGCGACCATCCGTACAAAAAGCCACACAGACGAGTATCCGCCGTAGCCGGAGGAATCATCCGTACCGGCCGGCACGCCTATCATTATGGAAGATTCATCTACAGGACTGTAAGTTCCGGCAGGAGAAGATTCCTGTCCGGACTGTGCTGTCAGAGACATACCGGCTACGGCAAGAACCGCAGCGGCGAGAAGCGTTTTTTTTATGTATCCCAATTTTCCCCACCCTGAAAAACAAAGGAATCAGTTCAGATCATTAACCCTTTCGAGAGGCGAAAGAATTTCAGTTACACGGACACCGAAATTCTCATCGATAACAACGACCTCTCCTTTTGCAATCGGTTTATGGTTCACAAGAATGTCAACCGGTTCACCGGCAAGCTTGTCCAATTCTATGATTGTTCCCTCTCCCATTCCCAGAATATCCTTTATGGTCTTTTTCGTACGTCCAAGCTCTACGGTCATCTCCATGTACACATCCATGATCAGACCGATATTTCCCTGTTCGGCGGACGGAACATTGTTCTGGAGGTTCGGAAACTGCAGCTGCTGGACATTCGGAACATTCATTCCCATATTGACACCCATCTGCTGCGGCATGGCCATGTTCATTCCAGCCATATTCGCCATTCCCATATTCGGCATCATACCTCCCATCTGCATCTGCTGAACGCCTGCCATTCCGTTCATGACAGGCTGCTGCATTGCGGACACCTGCGGCTGAGCCGGAGAAGTCTTCACGGAATCAGGAGCAGAAGCGGCGCCGCCGGCCGAAGCAGCGGAATCTCCGGAAAGAGCCTTTCCTATACGTTCCGCGACATTTCCGCCCATACATTCCCAGATCGTATACGCATTTCCATCAAGGGTAAGCGGATAACTTGTGAGGGCGAATTCTCCCTGCGGGAACATAATCATGGCCTTCGGCTCATTCACAGCTTCCGGAGTCGCATATTTCAGACCCGGAATCTTTCCGGTCCCGTCAACCACAAGAATCTGAGAGCTTATATGTGTAGAGACAATCTCGGAGACCACCGAGAGAACCATGTCATCCACTTCCGTGGCTTCCTCCGAATTCACAAGCGCGAATATCTTGAGCGCAAGCTCGGACGGAATCAGGTAAAGGTGGCTGCCCTTTACCCCCTCGTTATAGTCAGCCACCACTCCGACAAGAACCTCAGGAAGACGGGAGAGCAGTTTGTCACGTTCCGTCACCTCGACGACAGGTTTTCCTGCGCTGAAAGCGGCTCCTGTGTATTTGTTTATGTTCTCCTCAAGTTTGGGAGCAAGCTCATCAGCCATCTTCTGCAGCGCCGCCACATCAATATGCGCGGCAGGACCGTTCGTCACATGTCCCGTTGAATTCAGGCCGTCCACGGCGACACCTGAAAGCAGAGCGTCTATCTCGTCCTGTGAAATTGCACCATCACTCATAATTTTCGTCTCCTTCTACGGAAAGTTCTTCAAAATCATCAGACTCTTCGTCTTCCTCTACCTTGCCTGTTATCTGAACGGCCATCTTCTTGCCGACGACACCGGGCTGACAATAGAATTTCTTCTTGTTTCCTACACTCAACGGCAGAGGATCTCCGACCTTTATGTTCGACAGGCGGACAACATCACCGACACGCAACGAAAGCACATCCCTTATCGGAAGATTTATGCTTCCAATATCCGCGACGACATCCATATCAACTGATGACAGCTGCCCCTTTATTGTGCCCAGATACTGGGAAGTCGAATTTCTGCGCACGGAGGAGAACCAGAACTGGGACGACAGCTTGGAGATTATAGGCTCGATGACAATGTATGGAATACAGAAATTCATCATTCCCTCCTCGTCTCCAACCTTTGTCTCAAGAGTAACGAGGACGACCATCTCGTTCGGAGGAACAATCTGCGCGAACTGCGGATTTGTCTCCATCTGCGCGAATCTCGGACGCAGATCTATAACCTGAGTCCATGCCTCACGCATATTCGCAAGGATACGGACAATCACGCCCTCCATAACCTCCTGCTCTATGTCGGTGAGATCACGGTTCTTGTTTCCGGTGGTGGCTCCACGTCCGCCGAAAAGACGGTCTATCATGCAGAACGTTATCGTCGGATCAATCTCCAGCACCGCATTTCCCTTGAGCGGATCCATATTTATGACCGCAAGAGTTGTCGGCGTGGGAATCGACCTTATGAATTCCTCATAGGTGAGCTGGTCCACGGAAGCGACATGCACATGAACAAGCGAGCGGAGCTGTGCGGAAAGACTGGTCGTAGTAAGACGGGCAAAAGTCTCGTGCATATTTGACACTGTCCTCAGCTGCTCCTTTGAGAATTTATCAGGACGCTTGAAGTCATATATTTTAATTTTTCTGGTACTGCTGACCGACTTGAAGTCATCTGTTTCAGACTCGCCCGAACTGATGGCAGTCAGAAGCTGGTCAATCTCATCCTGTGACAGAACCTCGTTCATGCAACTTCCACCTTGCTAGCTAATTTTGTTCGATAACGTCTTTCTGCAGAAACTTAACGTCACGTATCCTTGAGCTGCTCAAAATCTTGTCATTTATGCCGTTCTTTATCTCGTTGGCAAGATTATCCTCGTTGTTCGTGTTTCTGAGCTCAGCCGCCGTCTTGCCGCTGAAATAACGGCGGAGAAAGTCCTTAAGCTCGACAGTCCGCTGCGTTATCTCCGTGGAGGTGGCCTTGTCTCCGGTCTTGTAGCCCAATGCGACCTCGACACGCACCGTAGCGGGAATATCATCACAGGTTGTAGTCTGTGTCATTCCCAATGAGGTGTACCAGTCGTAAATCTCGCGTTGTCCGGATGCATATTCATCAGACACGGGAATCGCCGTCATCTGGGTTGAATTTTTCCCTGTTATCTTTACGGTTATCACGACCACGGCGACAATCACAATCACCGCCGCCAGACCTATTATAATCCACTTGAGAATGCCGGCAATAAAATTTCCGGCTCCGCCTTTCTTGGGTTCGGCAGAATCGGTTCCGCTGCCGTCAAGATTCAAATCATTATCGTCTGCCATATCCCCTCCAGGAAATGTAATATGATAACATTAAAAATGCCCTTCGTCTAGGATTATTATATCCACGCGACGGTTGTATGCCCTACCTTCGGGCGTGTCATTTGAGAATTTCGGACGGGTATCAGCATAACCCGCAACAGAAAAACTGTTCTCAGCTACTCCATAATCGGCAAGATAATGCAGAACATTAACAGCACGTGATGCGGAAAGTTCCCAGTTGCTGGGGAACGGGGAATCCGCCGGAACCGGAGTGCTGTCTGTATGCCCCTCTATCCTGAACCTGCGGCCTTTCAGTTCCGGGGACTTGAAGAATTCGGTGAGCCTCAGCAGAGTGTCCCTCGTGGCGTTTATGTTCAGCTCGGCGCTGCCCTCCTCAAAGAAACTGTCGGAAAGCAGCGTTATGACCAGCCCCCTCTCGTCGCTGGTTATAGTTATCCGGTTGGACTTGACATCCGGAGCAAAAAGGCTGACCGCCTTTTTCTTGGCCAGACCGAGCGATTTTCCTTTCTCGATTGACGGAAGCGAATTTATATTGTTTCCGAGATCAGACAGACGCCCGGCAGAAAGCGAAAGTCCGCCGGACGTGTTCTCCGTCTCGCTCATCTGCAGAGACTGCGTTATGGCCGCAAGCTGGGTCACATCGACCTCTGAAGGATTATACAGGGCGACGAAAAAGCAGAGCATGAGAGTAATCATGTCTCCGTACGTCGCCTGCCATGCTGCTGATGGTTTTTCCGGTTCCTTTGACTTTCTTCCCATATCGTTCCGTCAGTCCTTTATGACATCGGCCTCTACGGCCTTTCTTGTGAGTGGATCAAGATAAGTAAGAAGTTTCTGCGCCATTATGCGCGGATTCTCTCCAGACTGGATTGCAAGCACCCCCTCCACGATCATCTCCTTCGCACGCATCTCCATCGTATTGTGGGACAGCAGCTTCTGGGCGATAGGCGCAAGAATCCAGTTAGCCATCATTGATCCGTAGAGGGTCGTGATAAGGGCGACAGCCATGTTCGGTCCGAGAGATGACTTGTCCTCTAGGTTGTTCAACATACCTATAAGTCCGAGAACAGTACCCATCATTCCGAAACCCGGAGCGAAGCCGGCCCACTGGTTGACAATGCCGATCCATTCCATGTGGCGTGCCTCAACCTGGTTCATCTCGTTCTCCATTATCGTCCTGATTATGTTTCCGTCCGTTCCGTCAACGACAAGCCGCAGCCCCATCTTCATGAACGGATCCTCAAGATCGTCAAGTCCGTCCTCAAGGGCAAGGATTCCCTCGCGGCGGGCCTTCTCCGAAAGAGCCTGCATGTTTATGATTATGTTCTTCTCGCCGAAATCAGGAACCTTGAATGCCCTTCCCATGACCTTGAACATTCCGAGCGCCTTCTTCAGCGGTGCCAGAATACAGATGGAAGCGAATGAGCCTCCGATTGTCATGAAAACGGACGGAAGATCCCAGATTCCGCCCAGCGTACCACCGGAAGTCAGAACCGACATGACGATACACGCGGCACCGCCGACAACACCAATTAGAGTCGCTATATCCATCTACAAAACCTCTTGCCTGTCCATACCTATTTTTCTGCGATATGATACGATCTTTTCTATTATCTCATCAGGTGAATTCCTGACGACAAGCTTCTTGCCCGACAGCATCGTCAGAGTCAGATCAGGGTTCGCCTCCATGCTTTCTATCATATGAGGATTGACCCAGTAAATTTTTCCGTCAAGACGCATGACATCTATCATTCTGATGATTTTCCTTGCTTATCGGCATAACGTCAAGTGGTTCCGCAAATCTTTTTTCCGATTTGCGCGGAAACACGGACAGAAAACACCTGTGATTATAATCGGAATTTCCACCGTCACAATTTATAATAAATTTCCGTTATCCATACGTTTTATGTTACTCTTTTCGGAGGCAGAATATATAATTTCCGCTGATGACTGATCTGAAACCATTTATATACATTATTGAGGACGAGGAGTCCATTGCGAGGCTTATAAGCCTTTACCTGTCCAAGTCGGACATGACGACAGGAGCCTTCTCCTCTGCGGAGGACGCGCTTGCGTCTCTTGAGAACGGCCGGCTGCCTGATCTGATAATACTTGACCTGAACCTGCCCGGAATGAGCGGATTTGAGTTCCTTGAGAAATTCAGACGGAGCTATGACACCGCGGTTCCTGTGGTGATTCTGTCCGCCCGCGACGCCGATGAGGACATAATCCGCGGACTCGGGTTCGGCGCCGATGAATTCGTCACGAAACCGTTCTCCCCCGGAGTTCTTGTCGCCAGAGTCCAGGCGAACCTCCGCAGACAGGCGTTCACCACGGCCAAGGCCGAGGAGACACTGTCTTTCGGAGAATTCACGCTTCTCCTGAACAGCTGCGTGCTCAAGAAGGGAACCGTGAAAATTCCTCTGTCCACAAAGGAATACGAGGTTCTGGAATATCTTGTGCGCCATGCGGGAGAGGTTCTCCCTCCGGAAAAAATATATTCGGACGTATGGAAGGTGAAGTACGGGGACGTTACGGCCGTCGCGGTATATGTGCAGCGGCTGAGAAAGAAAATAGAACGGGATCCGTCAAAACCGGAATTCATCCGCACAGAATTCGGCCAGGGCTACATATTCTGCGGAATCGGCGGCGTCCATGACGGAAAGAACAGAACATGACAATAAGAAAGCAGTTCATCCTTCTTTCCGCGATAATCACGGCGATACCCGTATTCTGCGCGGCGTTTGTCGGCATAAACCGGTACCTGATGTCGTCGGACAGGTACCTCCTGAACAGTTACCGCGAGGTCCGGAAGCTGGACAGCGCGAAAATATCCCATGAGGACAGGAAAAAGATCTTTGACACGCTCAGGCTTCTTCCTCCGGATGTCCAGTCGGTGATGCTGACCGGAGACTCGTCCGTAATCATCTCGACAATCCCGGAAATAACTGCGGGGACGGTGACGTCCCAGGAGAATATATGGAGGCTGATAGACGGCACATCGGATGTATACTTCTATCAGTTCACCTCCGTTCCGTATCAGAACGGAGAGCAGGCTCTGTTCATAACAAGAATTCCGCGCGACAAGCATGACGTAAGGAAAAAGCAGAACATGATACCGACACTCATCGTGTTTCTGTTCATAACGGTATCAATCTGCCTTCTGTTCATAATAGCGATGACAAGGAGCATATTCCGTTCGATAGGAACGCTTGAGCGCCAGACCCAGCAGATAGCCGACGGAGACCTCTCTGTCACACCGGAAATAAACATGAGCAATCCGAACGAGATAACATCCATCGCCGGAAGTCTTGAGAAAATGCGGCAGTCGCTCCTTGAGGCGCAGAACAGGAAGAACCGGTTCATAATGGGAATAAGCCATGACCTCCGCACGCCCGTCGCGATAATAAAGGGATATGCGGAGGCTGTATCCGACGAGGTGATAACAGGAAGGGACGACATAAAGCAGGCGGCAGACCTGATAGGCGCAAAATCATCGCAGCTTGAGGACATGATAGACTCTCTTCTGAGCTTCATGAAGCTGGACGAGGCTGAAATCCGCGAGAACCTTGAGAGAGAGTCCGTCACATCGCTGATAAAGGAATTCGCAGAGGATGCGAAAATAACAGGAAACGTGTTCAAACGGGACATAACCGCGGACATAAACCTGCCGGACGATATATCCATTCCGCTTGACAGGCAGCTGGTCACAAGGGCATTCGGAAACCTGTTCACCAATGCGATACGCTACACCAAGGACGGAGACAGCATAAGGATATCGGCGGAAAGACAGGAAGACAGCATACTGTTCTCCATAGCGGACACAGGATCCGGCATAGAGGAGAAGGATCTGGCCCATATATTCGACCTGTTCTACAGGGGAACGAATTCCCGCCGGGAAGAGGGAATGGGAATCGGACTTTCCGTGGTGAAGAACGTCATGGACATCCACGGCTGGAACATAGATGTGGACGCAAAACCCGGCATCGGAACAAAATTCACGGTGACAATCCCTGTTCAGGAACAGGCCGCATCCTGAATTATCCGCAGGGCGCAGGAATCAGCCGAAAAGCCCGATAATCTCGCCGAGAAAAGCGTTCAGAAAAAGAACACCGTCCCTTCCCGGAGAAAACCTGAGGCTTCCGTCCTCTTCCTCCGTGATATGGAAAAGTCCCCTATCCCGCCATTTGCTGAAGACCCGCACGACATCCGGAGGAATATCCCTTCCGAAAACGCTTCTGAATCCGAAATCCGTCACGCCGCGAAGCTGCCTGAGTCCGGTCATGAAGAATTCAAATTCCGACACCGGGACGGAAATACTCTCCTCCAGCTGCGGAGGTTTCCGTATTTCACCCGGCGCACATGAATTCCAGAACGAGATATATGAGTCGAGATCAGCCGTCGATGTGACACGCAGACCGCTCCCGTCAGAGTAATACATCGTTCCTACGGCACCGCTCCCGCAGCCGATGTACGGAATATGGTTCCAGTATGCAAGGTTATGGCGACATTCGTTTCCGGGCAGACAGAAATTCGACACCTCATACTGGATGAATCCCTGCGACTCAAGGAAATCCCTTGCAGAAATCCACATTGAATCCGCGGAATCAGGATCATAATCCTGAGCTCCTGACTCAATTCTCCGTCCCAGAGGAGTTCCTTCCTCCACCGTAAGAGAATACACCGACACATGATCCGGACCGAAGCGGAGAATTTCCTCAAGCGACGAGATGAACGAGCCGGCGGTCTCGCCTGGAAGTCCTGAAATCATGTCAACCGAAAACCTTCCGTCCCATCCGGACCGCACAAGCTCCAGTGCGGAGACAATCTCATCGGGACCGGCACGTCTGCGGACACCGGCAAGCGCAGCCTCACTAAGAGACTGCACTCCGCACGACAAGCGGTTCACGCCTGTTCTCCGGAGCGAGGCGACAAGCTCCGCGGTCATATCGTCAGGATTCGCCTCCACGGTGAATTCCGCATTATCCGCGATCCGGGCGTTCCCGTATATGGCGGAGACAATGCTATCCAGCTGCGCACACGACAGCAGGCTCGGAGTTCCGCCGCCGATATATATTGTTCCGACAGTCAGTCCGGAAAGCCTGCAGCTTATCTCGCGGCAGAGCGCGGACACATATCCGTCCGGAACAGGACTTTTTCCGCACGGAACGCTGAAAAAGTCGCAGTAGTCGCATTTTGAGACGCAGTACGGAATATGGATATACAACGAAACCGTTTCTGCCAATTTTAATAAAGCCTGATTTTCCCCGGCGGAGCATAGCAGAACAGGGCACGTCCGTCCAGGTCGCCCACGGTCAGAGCGCCCCAGAGCCTTGAGTCATCGGCAGATTTCCTGTTGTCGCCGAGGACAAAGTACTCGTCTCCGCCCAGAGTAATCTCGTCAAAGGAGCCTTTCACGCCGACAGAACCGTCCCATCCGGCCGGAGCGACAAAAAATGTGACGTTGTATGGACTCCCTATTATCTCGAATTCGGTCAGGAAGTGCTTCTCGCCGGCAGGTCTTATATACATGACATAATCACGCATGAAAATAGTGTCGCCCGGCATTCCGATGACACGCCTGAGCTTCGGATTTGTGGCCGGAAAATTCTTCCTGCTGAAAAGCGAGATCTGCTGTCCTGTGAAGAAGCGGACGGCCATGTCACGGAAATGGGCCTTTCCGCCGGAATTCCCGTCATCCGCCGGCGACACAAGAACTATGTCTCCCCTGGAGATTCTTCCTGTTATAGGTGAGACCATGACAGTCCCGTTCTCCGGAACATCAGGAGACATGGACACAGAAGACTGCCTCACCGGAAAAACAACAAGGGACAGCATCAGGTTTATGAAAACATAAATCAGAACCGCGTAAAGACAGAAGAACAGGACCTTCCGCTGCCTTTCCTTCCTGAGCTTATATGAATACTGAAACAATTTTCCGTTCATGACTGTACAAAATACCATAAAAGAGGCTGACATACAATAAGAAACGGAGCAATCACCCGCGGCCGTGATTTTTCAGCCTTGAAAGCAAATGAAGTATATTTTATAATAACCGCCATGGCAGACGGAAAAAAGACAATAGCCGAGAACAGGAAGGCAAGGTTCAATTACTTTATAGAAGACACTTATGAGTGCGGAGTCGTTCTGCAGGGAACCGAAGTCAAATCCGTGAAGAACGGAAACATATCCTTTCCCGACAGTTTCGCCGAGATAAAGGACGGCGAGGTCTGGGTCAGGAATTTCCATATATCGGAGTATGCATTCTCATCCGTGTTCAACCATAATCCGGACCGTCCCAAGAAACTGCTTCTCCACAGGGAGGAAATCAGAAGGCTGACGAGAAAAGTCGAGGAGAAAGGATATACCCTTATTCCTCTTGACATCCATCTTAAGGACGGAACCGTAAAGATGACAATCGGTGTCTGCCGCGGCAAGAAAAGTTTTGACAAACGTGAGACAATCAGGGAGCGCGAAACGATGCGCGACATACAGAGGGAATTCGCGAAGAATCTGAGAGGATGAATTTGAGCCGCATCTCCACGACCGGAAAAGCAATTCTGATTTCTCTCCTGATGACGCCGCTGGCGGAAGGAAATCTGCATGCAGAGAACTACAGCATACGCTACTACGGAATAGAGTCCCCTTCCCTTGACGGAAACATGATAAGACTGACAGGTGACCTGTATTACACCCAGCTGTGCGAAATCGGAAACCTATCCGTGACGGACATGAGGACGGATCCGGCGGCTCCGTTCAATCCCGAAAACATGACACCTGAACATGGAGCTGTGTCATTCTACACTGAAATCCGGCAGAATGAGGAGAGCTCAGTCTGGACAGCGACAATCCATGTGATAAAGGGCGGAAACGGCGGCGCCTTCACTTCAGAGAAGGAATACGGATCGTTCTACAAGATTCTTACGGAACCAAAATCGGAACTGCAGAAAACGATAAAATCCCTTATCTCCGGAGGTGCCGGCGGAACGGCTGGACAGTCGGCTGATACGCTCCGGAAGGAAGTGACCGCAAGACCATCGACGGAATTTCTTTCGGGCACATGGACGGGCGAGGACGAGATAGACAAGATAGTGATAATGCGCGGCGGAAGAGGCTTCGTAATCTACAGGAACGGAGCGACAATGACAATATCGGTCATGACGTCCGAAACGGATGATCCAGACTCAATAACGATAAGACAGAACGGCAAGGCGAACGCATCGTTCTATCCGCAGATTCCCAGAAAGACCGCACTTGAGGCGGCCGTAAATGCAGCTCCGATCGAATGGAACATGAGAATCGACGGCGAGAACACGCTGACCGGAGAAAAGAGGACACTTGTAATGTCCGATGCGGGAACAGCCGCAGTTCCCGGAACAGTCGCTGTAAGCTGGCACAGAAAAACTCAGAACTGAGGCACTGCCGCCGCACCACGCCGCACCAGCCTTATATCTCCGCATGACACATCTATTATTGTTGACGGCACGGAATTCTTCCTGTCGCCGTCAAGGACAACGGCATCCGCCCTGTCACCGAACACGCTGACAATACCGGCCTCAGTGTCAAGGACAGGTTCTCCGCTTATATTGGCGCTGGTCGAATATATTGGGCTTCCGCACAGAGCTATAACATTCCGGAGCCATTCATCTCCCGGACACCTGAATGCCGTCGTGCCGCGGCATCTTCTGTCATTGACAATCACAGTAAGCGGACCGGGCCAGAATTCCTCAAGCCAGGACGGAAGAACATCATCTGTATATCTGAATATCGCCCCGGGAGATTCTATAAGCTGTATGAACGGCTTCTCCTCAGAGCGCCCCTTCAGTCTTCTGATAGCGGAGCCGGTGTCATGGACCGGGTCCACGATTCCGGAAAGACCATACACCGTGTCAGTCGGAAGCACGGCTATGCCACCGTTCCTGAGACATCCGGCACACCGGGCTGCGGAGGATGAATCAGATCTGCGGTATATCATAGATGGGTATCCCTGTCACTACAGATTTCTCGCCCTTTCCGAACTGAATTCTCCCGTTTCCGACATCAAGCATGAATATTATCAGAAAATAAAAGAATGAGAAGCAGAGAGCGGCCATCTTGCAGTAGCGCTCCGGAATATAGTCAGGGCGGTCCGCCCTCAGCACGGTTCCCGTGTTGTAGAGAGTCGTGGAGGCAGGTTTAAGACCGGTTATCTTGACAAGCTTCTCTCCGTCGGCGACATAATCGAGTTTCCGCGCGTATGCGGCAATCACGGCCTTGTCCTTTCTGAGAGCCGCAAGCTCAAGGGCAAGCTCATTGTTTATGTCCTGAATCTCAGCCGTCCTTATGCTGACAAGGCGTTTCTGTCTTTCCATATAGCGAAGACATCTCACGCTGTTCTGCCCTACGGCCAGCGACATGAGGACATATATTACTGTTCCGGCTAAAATCACAGACAAATACTTTACGCGATTCATAATCCAGAAGATTATCGGCACCGGAACACCTTTTGATGACTGTTTAAAACGGCGGACACGGCAAAAATAATGCTTTAAAAATCACGGCAATGAATGTATAATAAATGCGGATTTAAGCAATAATTTACAGAAAAGTATTATTTCTCATCATTTTTGCCGATAATTCATAAAAGAATTCTAGTCACCGCGAGGAATAACATGAGCATTTCGACAGACAACACAAACGAACTTGACAGTTACGGAGTTTGGGTCAAACATCCTTCTCCGGAAAACGGTACTGCAGACAGCGTGCCGTCAGATGACCTGCCGGATATTCAGGAACCGGACATTTTGGGAGATACGGACTTCTCCGATATGTTCAAGGACGAGGACCGTTTCTCCACCGAAAAGGAAATTCCATCCGCGGATGACACAGCCATACAGGATTCTCCCGCACAGGATGTTTCTTCTGACGGCGTTGAGGAGGAACTTCCGGCTGAAAGCGAGGAAATATCACTCGATGATTTTATGGACGGCGGATTCTCGGACGAGTCGGTCGCGTCCGGCAACAACGGATTCGAGCCGGGCAAAAATCCCGCGGAGAACAGCGGAGGCAACGAGACGGAGGAGATTTCGCTGGACGACTTCTTTGACGGAGAGGACTTCGACTCAGGAAGCCAGTCCAAGCAGGAGGAGGAGATTCCCGACGAGAAACCGCTTGAGATGGACATTTCATTCGACTCTGACGCGGACAATATAGAAACCGTTGACAACGACAACGGTGAATCGGTCAGTTCCGAAAACGATGTTGAGACCACGGATTACGGCGACATGGCGGAAGACACGGATACGGACATGACCGGCGGATTCGACGGCATTGCCCCGCAGCCGGAACCTCTGAAAGAGGACATTCCGCCGGTTCCGGACTCAGCTCCGGTAAGCACCGAGGATGTCGATCTGTCGGCATTCGGAATAGACGCAGATGCGGAGGAGACTCCCATAACGCAGAATGTCGAGGAAGCCAAGAACAAGGAGAAGGTCGTGGACTATGACCTCTCCGTAAGTACGGAAAACACCGCGGCGGCACCTGTCGTCAACGAAATAAAGGAAGAGGCCGTCTCTGCCCCCTCACAGCAGGAGGAACCGGCCGGCAAGGAAGAGGTTATGGACAACATCAATTCAGAGCTGCTTCAGCAGATTGTGAATGACCTTTCGGGGCTCAGAAACGAGATAAACGGGCTGAAGAATGAGATTGAGGAGCTGAAGGCTCACGGGACGGCATCATGCGGCACACATGAGGAGCCGGTTCAGGTTCCGGAAGAGCAGAAGGACAACGGAGGATTCTTCGGATCTGATGACAGTGATGACACTATAGCCCTGTCCGGAGATGAGCTTGACAACATAATGAACACTGCAGATTTCACAGGCGAAAGCGCAGCCCAGTCAGAAACCGGAGAAGAGGAGGACGTTCCGGATCAGGAACAGTCCGGCACAGTTCCGCTGATGGAGACCGATGACGGCGCCGTTCCGGAGAAAGACACCGCTGAAGCCGAGGAGGAAGAACCTGCCTCTGTCCAGGAGACGGAAGCGGAAAATCCACAGGAAATTCCCGATGCTGAGGAACTGCCGGAGACAGACAGCACAGAAGAGCCGGAGCCTGAAACCGGGACCGCTCCGGAATATCCGGAGGATGAGCTCAATGAAGTTCCGACAGTGGAGAACATTCTCAAGGAGAGCGGCAACCTGAACGAGGCGATGTTCGGTTCCGTAGACTCTGTAGAAGGACTTGAGCCCGGAGACACGGCGGAAGATGAGCAGAATGACATCTGCAGTTTCGGAGACACGGACATAGAGGAGCCGGAACTTGAGGAACCTGCGATAGACGGACTTGAAACTGAACTCCCGGATGAGAATATTCCGGACGAGATTTCCATACCTAAGACCGATGACATACTTGTCGAGTCATCCTCAGATGATTTCATGAATGATCTGACGGAGAATTCCGGTACGGAAGCCCCATCCGGCGGAGAAATTTCCGATGAGGAAGAGCCCGAAGAGCCGGAGGAATTCCCGGCCCCCGGACAGAATGATGATACGGTCACAGAGACAGAGGAAACAGATTCTGCTGACGGCAGTCTGACGGAAGAGGAGCTTCCCGCCGCTGGACAGGAAACGGAGAACGGACAGGCAGATGATGACTTCAGCTTCTCCGATGTGGACTCATTCCAAGAACCGGAGGCGGCGGACGGTGACAGCACGGAACCGGAAGGCGAAATTCCTTCCGTGGATGACCTCGCTCCGGCAGACGAAACCATGGCGGAGAGTATTTCCTCACCGGAGACGGACGTCGAGACAGAAGAAAAGCCTGATGATGATGAGCAGCCGGATGTCGAGGAACCTTTCACACAGGACTTCGACGCCGAGACATCGGTCAGCGAGGACATAACCCTTGATGATGATCATGCGGAGCATGACAACTTTACGGACACAAGGGACGAGGATGCCGAGAACACAATCTCAGAGAGCAACCTTGACTATCTTGCCGGAGATCCAGGACTTGCGGACGTACCGGAAGAAGAGGAGAAG
Source organism: Bacteroidaceae bacterium (assembly GCA_963594605.1). Classification (GTDB taxonomy): domain Bacteria; phylum Spirochaetota; class Spirochaetia; order Treponematales; family Treponemataceae; genus Treponema_D. The sequence goes on along the minus strand of CAVBEH010000004.1, from coordinate 61,523 downwards.
GTCTCATCCCGGAACGGAACGGATCTCAATTCGGATCTGAAAAGGGACATAAAGTCCGTACTTCTGTATATGGATCAGCTTCTGGAGAACCTGCCGGAAGAAAAAATAGTTGAATTCGCGAAATCCGACGAATTCGCGACATACAAAAAACTTTTCCAGGAGCTGGGGCTCTCATAATGGGATCCGCCCCAAATTCCCGAAAAACAGGACGGATCATTTGACGGCAGAATTCGCAACCGCAAAAAACGGAGAGAGAACCGTCAGGGCAAACGGAATTCTGCTGCATTCCGCATACAATCCGTCCTCCGAGGCCGAGAAATTCACCGCGGCAATCAGCTGCCGGTTCATTCCGGAACTGGTTGTCACCGTGGAGCCTGCCCTGTCCTACATTCTCCCCTTTCTCAGAAAAAGATTTCCCGGCGCCCTGATGTGTGCGGTAAGACTGTCTGATATTTTCAGCGGAACGGATTCAGCATGGGACATGACGATAAGATTCCGGACCGGACATCAGGATGAATTCTCCGACAGACTGCTCTCTCTCTTCGGCGAGGAGAAACTGTGTTCCGCGCTGTTCACAGGATGGCCTCCAAGCGGACGCGCGATGGGAGCGGAGTCCGGCGGCGCATGGGCAGCGATAAAGGCCGCCGTAGAAAAGGCAAGGACGGTTCTGATAACCCGCGGATATTTCGAGAACAGATGGCTTCTGAATTCATGCAGATTCATAAAATTCGTCAGAAACACGGTGCAGTTTACTGGAATGACAGATCTTCCGGCCGTGGTGACAGCATCCGGTCCGGATCTTCTCTGCGCGGTTCCGGCAATCAAAAAATACAGAGACAGAATCTTTCTTATATGTGTATCATCCGCACTCAGACCGCTCCTATTCCGCGGAATAACACCGGACCTCTGCGTCTCGACGGACGGCGGCTACTGGGCAAAAAAACACCTTGAATGTATTTCAGGAGCACCGTGCAGAATTCCGCTGGCGCTCCCGCCGGAAGCGGCCTGCCCCGCCGGCATACTTTCGGACGGTCTGATACTCCCGCTCGCCTACACCGACGGACCGGGCTCAGCCGCTCTTAAAGCAGCCGGAATCATAACCGCCACGGCGGAAAGAAACGGAACCGTCAGCGGAACGGCGATGCGGCTCGCGCAGACCATGACATCCGGAAGGATTTTCATGGCGGGACTTAATCTGTCGCCGCAGAAAGGATTCCAGCACACACAGCCGAATGCGATTGAGACGGCCGCGGCCGCCGGAACGGACAGGACAGACACGGAAGAACACAGGGCTGCGGCATCAGGACTTCCGTCCGGAACACTTGAGATATACAGAAAATGGTTCGCGTCCTGCGACACATACGGACGGGAAATTTTCCGCGTGTCACAGCCGTCATGCAGAAAAAATTCTCTTGGAAAAATAAAGGACATAACTCCGGAAGAATTCGAAAATCTTATTTCATGTGGAAACGGCTCGGGGAAAATTCCCGTAGGAAAGGAAAGCCGCTTCTCGGCCGGAGAAAAAAAGTCTCATGCAGATGCGGCATACAGATTCATAATCAAGGAAAGCCAGAAACGGGAATGGTCAGAAACGGAATTTCCGCTTGACGCGCTTTCTGCAAAACGGGGAGGAGAGACCGCGGACGCAGCGGAGAAAAGGCTTGAGGAGCGGAACCTTGAGCTCATGCGCAGAGTACGGAGAATTCTTGATGGACAGAATCTACACTGCTGAGACGGAGGCCCGCGACGGGACACGTATTCCGGTGTTCAGGTCAGGCAGGACAATGGAATCAAAATACAGTCCTCGGAAAAGCGCGGAACAGCAGCTTTCCGCTGTGACTGAACACGGATGCGGAGCAGTCCTGATAACGGGACTCGGAGGAGGCGAATTCGCGCTGGCCGCCGCAAAGAGTTTTCCGGACAAACTGATTCTCGCCGCGGAGAATTCGGCTGAGGACATAGAATTCCTCGAACGTTTTCCGGCCGCGGCACAGTTCATCGGAATGCCGAACACGGCCGTTTTTCCCGTGGCGGACGCAGAGACAACGCTTATGTCAGAATATGTTCCGGCAGTTCACGGAAACTTGCATATAATAGAACAGAAGCCTTGGATACATGAAGCCGGAGACACAGCAGAACTCCTTGCCGAAGGAATAAGGGCGGCGACAGAAAAGATCGGCGCGGATTTCTCGGCACAGTCGCATTTCGGAAAAATATGGCAGCGCAACATAATCCTGAACCTGCGGAATATTTCGGATGGAACAGTCCGCGCCTCAGTTCCCGCAATACCGGCAGAAGGAAAAACCGCAGTAGTGGTCGCAGCAGGTCCGGGCGCAGAACGCCAAATCTTCCGGCTGCGAAAGGACAGAAGCCGTTTCTTTGTGATAGCTGCGGACACGGCTGTCGGAATTCTCGTCGGGAACGGAATCACCCCTGATGCGGTAGTATCGATAGATGGACAGAATGTATCGTGCGGACATTTTCTGGGACGGACAGGAAAACTGAAAAACACAACCTTTGTCTTCGATCTGTGCGCAGAGCCGTCGGCGGCGGAATCGGTGGCATCGGCCGGTTCAGGAATTTTCTTCACGACATCCGGACATCCTCTGGCGGAACTTGCCGGACGGATTTCCGGCGGAACATTTCCCCGTCTGGCGACAGGAAGCGGAACTGTAACAATAGCCGCCCTGGATTTTGCCAGGCAAGCCGGATTCAGGAACGTGATGATATACGGAGCGGACTTCGCATATCCGGGCGGAAAGCCCTATTCCCGCGGAACATATCTGGACGCCAGGTTCGGAATCCGCGGGGACAGGCTTCTCGGACTGGAAAAGCAGTTCTGCGCTCTTATGTTCAGGACTGAGCTTGGGCAGAATGCGGAGGGAATTCCATCGACACCGATGCTTGAGTCATACAGGAAAACAGCCGAAAATTTCATCACCGGAACGGGAGGCTCTTTCCGCAGGACAGACGGAATATACACCATTGAATTTCCGTGCGGTGGAGAAATCCTGCTCCCCCGCATTCAGGAATTCCGCATGAAGAGCATCTACGGACTATTCTCACACGGACTTCCGGAATTCAGCCCGAAGCCGCCTTTTCCGCCGGAAATTTCCGCCCTCCTCCCCTTTCTGGCGTACCTGCGCCAGAAACCGGACTACAGGAGCGTGGAGCCGCAGATACTCCTGAAACTTGCGCACGATGCGCTTGTAAGATATACTCGCAAAATATGAAGATGGAAGGTACTATGAAAAACAGATTCACAGCTATATACGCATCGGCCGCAGCAGCGATATTCATCCTCTCTATGGCGCTTTTCGGATACAGCATCGGCTCGGAATACAGCCGCGGAGAGGAAAGAACCGCACGGCGCTTTGAGCATCTCAAGGATACGCTTGCGGCCACATACTCCAGCGGAAAACCGGAGCGGATTTCGGCCGCAGCAGGAAATCTGGACGACTTCGCTTTTCTCCGGGTGACGGAGAACGGAACCGTGGTTTTCCTGTACCCGCCGGAAGGAGCCGGTTTTCAGGAGTCAGGAATGACATCCGCCGGAACCGCGGAATTCACAGCGGACGGTCAGAACTGCACACTCACGGCCGCACTGTACAGGCTCAGACCGGCAACAGTATTCAGGGCGGCAAGATCCGCGTTCATAGTGATAGCCGCAGTCACAGGAGTGACGGTTCTTATCCTTATATACCTTTACTCCAAAGAGAGAGCGTATCTGCCCTCAAATGCCGGACCGGACGGAACAGATGACGAGTCTGAACAGAAGAACGATGACATACAGGATGAGGAAGACAGGAAGCTGGATGACGGGGAACAGGAATCCAGGTCTGATACGGACGAAAACACGGCGCCGCAGGAAAAGGATACGGCCGGCGCATATTCCGGAACTTCTGACGTACTGAATCAGAATACGTCGGATTCGGATTATGACGGTGATGACGGGGTAATTCCGCCCCAGGCTTCTGACGACGTGATTCCGGCGGAACTTCCGGTTCAGGATCTAATCCCTGCGGAAATTTCAGGAGAGGACGGCGATCCGGATGGAAAGACATACTCGGCGCAGACAGGAATCGGACGAGAGGAGCATCTCATGACACGTCTTGAGAGCGAGCTCAACCGCTCGATCGCATCGGAGACCGACCTGTCCCTGTTCATAATAAAGATTTCAGGGACGGACAGAAACGGTGACGCGGGAAAATCCGCGGCGGCATATCTGACCGAGCAGTTCCGCTTCCGTGATCTGATTTTTGAGTACAGAAGCGACCGGATAGCAGGAATAAGAATCGGCATGACGGTTGATGAGGCGCTCGTGTTCGCGGACAGAATCTACGCAGGGCTGGAGGAGATTCTTGAGCCTTACGGCGGAGACTGCCGGATCGGAATATCGGCAAGGGCCGTCAGAATGATATCCGGAGAGCGGCTTCTTCTGGAGGCTGCGGAGGCGCTGGAACATGCGGAAAAGGACAATGACTCGCCGATAACGGCGTTCAGGGCGAACGCCGAGAAATACAGGCAGTTTGTCGGAGAATCCTGATCCGCAAAAAATAAGACATCCGTCAGCCTGCGGCCAGTCCACGGAGAATTCCGAATGCGGCTCCGGCCGCAATCACGAATACCGGATGCAGATCGAATTTCAGAAGGACGAACGTGAATACGGCATAGGCCGCCAGATTCACCCATCTGAAAAGTCCCATCCACCCTGCCGGAGATGAAAGGACGGACAGTGATACAGGAACATTCACCAGAGTCAGAAGAAAAATCTGTACGACAGGAACAAGAACAAGTCCGGTTGTTACGGGGCGCAGGAACGAGAGCGCACCCTTGACAAACGGATTCTGGTTGAATTTGGTCAGAAAGCGTGCAATCAGCAATATCACAATTATGGACGGAAGCACCTCACCGGCGGTGGCGATTATTCCTCCGGGAATTCCGTACAGACGGTACCCTACATAGGTCGCCATGTTTATTCCAAGAGGACCGGGCGTTGATTCTGATACCGCAACCATATTGAAGAATTCGGCTGCGGTTATTATTCCCCTGTCCACAAGCGACTGCTGCATCAGCGTTATCGCAACCATTCCTCCGCCGATTGTAAAAAGCCCTATATAAAAGAACGTGAAAAAAAGTTCAGCAACTGACATGCCATTCACCTCCTAAGACTGACCGCCACGGCCGGTTCCGTTCTTACGGAGTCTAACTGCGGTAATTATGATTCCGGCCGTGACAGATGCAATAATCACGGCAACCGACGGAACATTCAGAAAATATATCAGACAGAACGACACGAGCATCATAAGCGCGCAGAACAGGTTTTTCACCGTCTTCCTAGCGAACCGGACAAGTACCGACGTCATGAGGGCGGCTACGGCGACATTTATCCCGTCAAGCGCATCCTGAACATGCGGATATTCGGAGACGGAGCTTATCAGTCCGGCAAGAACCATTATTATCACGAGCGACGGAAATACGATTCCGCAGGTCCCTATTATTCCTCCTGCGACGCCCATACGCCTGTAGCCTGCGAACGTTGACACATTGACGGCGACAATTCCAGGAGTTGACTGTCCGATCGCATAATAATCGATCAGATCCTCGTCGGTTATCCATCCACGCTTCTGCACAAGCTCCTTCTGAAGCATCGGCATCATCGCAAGACCGCCGCCGAACGTGAACAGTCCTATTTTTGCGAAAGTGAAGAAAATCTCCGCATATTCCCTGATTCTTTTTCCCTTTATCATATTTCCCCTCTGTATTTGAAATATATACAGGCCGGAACGATGTCCGCCATTTTAAATCCATGAACAGTCCGGTTCAGCATCTGTCTCCGTATATCCGGAAACCGCATTCAGCCATCAGATTTTCCGCGGCGGCAATCCTCTCCTCCTTTCCGGGTATGCTCGGAAGCCAGCGGACAGACACTCCCTTGCGTTCCATTCCCCGGAACCAGGTCTCCTGCCGCTTGGCGAACTGCCTTATCGCGATGAAAAGCCTGTCATACAGCTCCTCCAAGGAAGGAATTTTCCCCTCCAGATACAATGAACAGTATCTGTACTCAAGACCGAGCCTCTCAAGCCTTTCCCACGGAATTCCGCTCCGGTGGATTCCGCTGACCTCCTCAAGCATTCCGCCGTCAAGACGCTCACGCAGGCGGCGGGCAATGTTATCCCACAGAACAGGCCTGTCAAGTGTCGTTCCAATCACAAGGGGGCGTATATCGGGACGGCGCGGAGCGGAGCATCTGCTTACATCCCTGGCGGCAAGCGCTATTTCTATCGCTCTGATTGTACGGCTGCGGTCAAGAAGGTCTGTGCGGTTGTGCGGATCAGGCTTCAGCTCAAGGAGAATCCGGGCAAGCTCATCAAGGCTTCTGCTCTCAAGATCGGCACGAAGCTCCGGATCATCAGGGACATCAGGAAGACTATACCCCCTTATCACTGAGTCAAGATACATTCCCGTTCCGCCTACAATCACCGGCAGAATTCCCTCCGCCTCAAGTTCCGCGAACGCACGGTAAAAATCACGCTGATAGGAGAAAAGGCTGTATTCCTCAGTAAGATCCGCGACATCTATGAGCCTGTACCCGACAGGAATTCCGTCCACCTGATATTCACCAAGATCCTTTCCGGAACCGATGTCAAGCTTACGGTATGTCTGTCTTGAGTCCGCGGATATGATGCATCCACCGAATTCATGCGCCAGCCTCACTCCGATCGCGGTTTTTCCGACTGCGGTAGGCCCAAGAATCACCGCGCAGTTGAAACGCCCTACATCACCCTGCATACAGCGAACTTCAGATATTCAGATTTCGGGTAACCGAGGAGAACAGGATGGTCGGGACCGGCTCCCCCCATCTCAAGAATCTGCACACGTCTGTGGCTGTCCGCGGCAGAATGCATAAGCATGTCAAGGAACATATTCCTGTCAAAAAAATGTGAGCAGGAGCAGGAGACGAGTATTCCGCCGCTGTTGAGCAGCCGCATCGCGCGGAGATTTATCTCCTTGTATCCGCCGTAGGCCTTCTCTATCATTCTGGCGCTTTTCGTAAAAGCCGGCGGATCAAGTATTATGACATCGAATTTTCTTCCGGCGGCCTCATATTCCTTGAGCAGGGCGAACACATCCGCACAGACTGCGGACATCCTTTCTCCGGCGCCGTTGAGCGCTATGTTCCTATTAACCATATCAACGGCCTCCTGCGATATATCAACGGAGACGACATCCCTGGCTCCGGCCTTCACTGCATTCAGACCGAACGCGCCTGTATGGGTGAACGTGTCAAGAACGCTCTTTCCTGCGCAGAAGGCGGCTGCACGGCGTCTGTTGAATTTCTGGTCAAGAAAATATCCTGTCTTCTGCCCGTGCGCTATGTCTACGGAAAGGAGAATTCCGTTCTCGGAGATTGTCAGCTCAGTGTCTCCGCCGCCCATTATCCAACCTGAGACCGGCTCCAGCCCCTCCTTCTCACGGACCGAAGCATCGCTTCTCTCATATATTCCGTCCGGAGAACAGACCTCCTCCAGAGCGGAAATAATCTCATCGCGGAAAACCTCGCATGACAGCGACAGGAACTGAACGACAAGAACCGTCCGTCCTTCAGCCGTACGGAAACGCTCGCAGATGAGACCGGGAACAAAATCCGCCTCGGCGAACACAAGCCTGTACGAATCGTCCGCCGTGAAGTATATTCCCCGCATGGCGGCCGACTCCGCTATCCTCTTCCGCCAGAATCCGCATGTATCCGCAAGAACAGCGCCGGCATGTTCCGATGATATTATCCTTACGGTTATCCTTGATTTTCTGTTAATTACTCCGGTTCCGCAGAATCCGCCGGCTTTTGTATATACCTCCACCACCGATCCGTCCGGAACAGTTGAATTCTCCAGCTGCTCCACCGTCCAGGCGGAAGATTCATCGGGGCGGTGCTTCAGATGTGAAATCTCGTTGTCAAAAACCCAGGGAAATCCCTGAAGAATCTCCTTCTCTTCTTTTGATTTTAAGAAAACTCTGGTGAAATTATTCATAATCCATAAAAATACAACATTGATATGATAAATGCAATGAATGGCCGTCCGCATATATCCAGCATTTCCGTACACAATGAACCTGAACAGGAGACATTACGCCCGGCTCATCTGCCTCCGCCGGCCAGCTCATGCAGACTGTCAAAGGGATAAAGTTCGCCGAGGGTGTGCAGCTCTGCCTGACCGAAGGAATTTCCGAACAGGACAGGAACATCCGCACCTCCGAATTCCGACAGAACCTGACGGCAGGCTCCGCACGGACCTACAGGATAGTCAGCTTTCGGAGCGGCTATAGCCACGGCAGTTATTCTCCTGTATCCGGCTGAGGCCGCGGCAAACACCGCGCTGCGTTCCGCACAGTTTGTCAGACCGAAGGAACGGTTCTCTATGTTTGCTCCCGTAAACACCGATCCGTCTTCGGTCATGACGGCCGCGCCAACCGGAAATTCCGAATACGGTGAATATGAATTTACCGAAGCCTTTTCCGCGGCCTCAAAAAGTCTTCTGAGTACATCATTTTTCTGCATATAGCCTTCCTGTCTCCTTCCGGATTCAGCAGCGCGATGCCGCCTGTGAACTCCGGGGATGTTGATTTTTATCTTCCAATATTATAGCATAAAATATCATGAAATCAAAAAAAACAATAGCCGTACTGATTCTTGCGGCGGCAGGCTTCTCGCTTGTCTATATACTGTGTGCGGCCAAACCGCTCTCAAAGGAATACCAGTTCACTCCGGAATGGAAAATAAGCGTGTCGGTTCCGTCGGTCACAGAGCCGGAACCGGGAAAAAAGCAGCTTTATTTCAAGCTCGGCCAAAGTCTAGGCTACTTCTCCGATGACGGGAAAGTGTCCCTCTACAGATCGTTTCCGTCAAAGGCATCCGTTTCCGGCAGCTATTTTGCGGTCTATACGCCGGAAGCTCAGGAGACCCCGTTCTTCAATCCCCGCGGAGAAAAATGCGGTGTCATTTCTCAGGCGGGATTTCCGTACTTTGACGAGGACAGGATTTTTGTCATGCTTCCGGGAGGCTCATCATTCGCAAAATGCGCCCAGGACGGAAATTCCCAGTGGACATACTACGGGACGGTTCCGGTGACCGCATTCGCGTCAAACAGGAACTGCACGGCGGCAGGTTTCGCCGACGGAACGATTAAGGTCTTTGAAAACACAGGCGGAGAGACGGAGATAGATTTCGCGCCTGGAGGCAGCGACTATCCCGTAATTCTCGGACTCGACATATCTCCTGACGGTGAATATGTTGCCTCGGTGTCGGGACACGAAAGACAGCGTTTCGTGCTGGCAAAAAAGGAGCCGGGACAGCCTAAAATCGTGTTCCATGAATTCCTCGACAAGGATATCCAGTACAGAACGCTTGTATATTTCTGCTCTGACGGAAAGCGTGTTCTTTACAACTATCTCGACACTCTCGGAATCTACGATCTTGAGAGCGGAAAATCCTACAAAATTCCGCTCAGCAGCAGAATAATATCCGTAGAGGAGACCGGCAGCCTTGTGTTCCTGCTTGGAAAAAACGGCTCAACATATACAGTCTACATACTTGAGAAGACAAACCGGGTCGAAGGAAGCTTCTCTTTCGAGGCGGATTCGGCATTCATAAGAACAGACGGAGACACTCTGTTCATCGGAAAGGATACGTCAGTGTCAAAAATTTCAGTAACAAGGGAATAGGCAGATGAAGAGAATTATTTCTGCGGGAATCGCGGTGCTTACGGCTTTTCATGCAGCAGCGTTTGAATGGCCTCAGGATGATGTCCAGCGGGAGGCGTTCAGCTCGTATTTCGGACAGAACAGGGGCGGAACCCTCAGCACGTCGATGGTGTTCCGGAATTCGGGAATGATAAAGGCGATGGATGACGGAAAAATTCTGGTGATGATGACCGAACAGGAGAACGATACGGACTTCTTTCCGTCCGCACTGGGAAATTCAGTCATAATTGCCCATGCGGATTCGCTGATCTCTGTATACGGAAATCTCGACCGTGAGTCGATGGTCCAGGCGGCCGAGATACAGGATTCGGTGAAATCCGGGACACCTCTCGGAACAGGCGGAAATTCGGGATGGCAGGAGAACCGCAGCGGGCTTGAATTCCAGATAATCGACACGAAAAACAGGAATGCCGTAAACCCCAAAGTATTCATGCCGAGAACGGACAACGAGATAGAGCTGACGGCCACCAATGTATGCATAGAGAACAGAAACGGCGACAGATTTGAGCTTTGGGCGCAGAGGAATTTTCCTGCCGGGATATACCGCGTATATCAGCGCAGAAACCAGACCGCAGCCCCTTACCGCACGACGATTCTTGTGAACGGAGTCATTGTTGATCAGATAATGTACGACACGATAATCCAGGACGGACATGACGTATGCGCCGTAGGAAAAAGAAAATACAACGAGCGGGAAATATATCCGGATCAGAAGCTGCAGTTCCTGGGAGAAGCCATGCTCACACAGGGCAGGACAACGCTCGGAATAACACTTGAGGATATAAGAGGTGAAACCAAGCAGGCAAACTACAGCCTTTCCATATACTGAAATCCGAGACATCAAAAAAATAAGGCTGTCCATTTCTTTTGGACAGCCTTATTTTTTATAACCCACAAAGGAAAATCATATCAGAACACAGGAACGACCTCGCCGTTCGGATATGTCTGTGAGATGTAGTCCCTTATCTTGCTGCTTGTAAGTGCGGAGGCGACAGCCTGGATCACAGGATCATTCTGCCGTCCTTCCTTTACCGTAAGTATATTGACATAAGGAGAATCCGCACCCTCGATAAAAAGTCCGTCCGTCGTCGCCTTGAGGCCGGCCGGAATCGCATAGTTTCCGTTGATTACCGCCGCATCAACATCGGGAAGAACTCTGGGAAGCGAGGCGGCCTCAATCTCCTGGAATTTGAGTTTCTTTGAATTCCCGGTCACATCGGCCGGAACAGCGGTAAGACCGGCGGCCGGATCAAGTTTTATCAGTCCTGCGGACTGCAGCAGAAGAAGCGCACGGCCTTCGTTCGTAGGATCGTTCGGGATGGCGATTACGGCTCCGTCCGGAATTCCGTCAAGAGACTGATACCTCTTTGAATATACGGCAAGCGGCTCGACATGGACACCCACGACGCTCACAAGGTGATAACCCTTCTCCTTGTTGAATGTATCCATATACGGAAGATGCTGGAAAAAGTTGGCATCTATCTCACCGGATTCGACCGCTTCGTTCGGTGTGACATAATCAGTGAATTCCTGAACCCTGAGGGTGATTCCCTGCTCAGCAAGGTCTCCGACAATAAGGTTCAGCATAGCGGCATGCGGTTCCGGAGTCGCTCCTACAGTCACGACTTTTGAATCCTTTTTGCTGCACCCGGCAGACAGGACGGCGACAAGAGCCGCAGCCGCCAGAATTCCTACATTCCTCTTCATTTTCGTTACCTCCAGATAATTTTCCGCCGGAGGATAAAAATTTTCCTGTCCGGCTTAAATAATCTTGAAGAAATATACTGTCTGTAAAGAATTTTGGCAATAGGTTTTCAGATTATTTTCCTACCAAACAGATATGCAGATAGGCGGTATAACGGAATCCTATCCGAGGATTATCCGCACCGCGCTCTCCACGTCCATTCCGGAAAAAGTTTCCCTTGTGGCAAGATTCTTGAGGGTGAATTTCCCCTCCTGAAAATCCCCGGTACTCACAAGAATTCCCCATGGAATGCTTTTTGCAGCCGCGACATTATACTGCTGCACCATTTTCTTCGGCTCCGGAAAAACCTCCACCGCTACGCCTGCGGATCTGAGCCCGGATGCGATCTTCTGATAGAAGAGGGAATATGACCGGTCGGTGCAGAAAATCTCCGCGTCAAGATAGCTTCCCCTACGTGACGCAAGGCCAAGCTGCTCAAGTCCGGCAATCAGACGGTCAAGACCTATTGACATTCCGACTCCAGGAACCCTGTCCTTCATATACAGACCTGCGAGATTGTCATAGCGGCCGCCGGAACATACCGACCCGATGGACGGAAGATCATCAAGAAATGTCTCATACACAATGCCGGTATAATAATCAAGTCCACGTGTTATCGACGGATCAAGAACATATTTATCCTCAATTGAGGCCGCCCTCATCATGGAATAGATGCGGCGCATTCTGTCCGTGTCCTCAGCAGGTCCCCCGGCCATCTCCTCAATCCTGTCAAGGACATCAAGAAAACCGCCGTCCGATTTTATATATCTGATTATTTTCTCAGCCTTAGAGCTGTCACCCGTAAGCCCGGTCAGCTCGGAAAGGACGGCCTCCTCTCCGATTTTTGCAATCTTATCCACAGTCCGCAGAATATCCTCGCTCATCTCAAGAAGTCCGGATGTCTCCAGGAAACGGTTGAAAATTCCGCGGTGGTTCACACGTATGGTCACATTGCCGGCGCCGGCAGCCTCAAGCGCGCATTTCATCACGTTCAGAATCTCAAAGTCCGACTCCGCACTGTCCGATCCGACAGTATCAACATCGCACTGGACAAATTCCCGGTAACGGCCGGCCTGCGGTTTTTCGCCGCGCCATACCTTCGCTATGTGATAGCGCTTGAACGGAAGATAAAGCTCCGATATATGTTCAGCTGTAAAGCGCGCGAACGGAACTGTCAGATCAAAGCGCATCGCAACGTCACGGCCACCGTTGTCCTCAAAACGGAACACCTGTTTCTCCGTCTCGCCGTTGCTCTTGCGCAGGAGAATTTCTGTATACTCAAGAACAGGAGTGTCTATCGGAACAAATCCGAACGAACGGTATACATGCGTGATTTTCTCGATAAGCGAACTGCGCAGAATTTCTGACTCAGGGAGGAAATCACGGAACCCCTTGAGAATTCTTGGTTGAATGAGATTATCCATAGATGTATAATAACAGAAACATGGACAAACAGCAATTGATTTTGGCATTCGACATAGGCAACACGAACATAAAGACAGCCGTATTCGACGGCGACTCCCTATGCCATGAATGGAGAATCAGCACCGACCCGAAAAGAACAGGCGATGAATATTTCTCCATACTCAACACGCTTTTCAGAGATGCGGGGGTAAGACCGGAAACGGTGACGGACACTGTGCTCAGTGCGGTTGTTCCGGCACTGATAGGACCTTTCGTCACGGTGACGCAGCATCTCACGGGAAGAAAACCTCTTGTAATCGCGCCGGAAATGTATTCCAGACTACCTGTAGGAATTCCGGCGACGGCCGTACATGAGATAGGAACTGATCTCCTGTGTGATGCGGTAGGCGCATGGTGCAGATACAGATCTCCGTGCATTGTTGCGGATTTCGGAACGGCGCTGTCATTTACGGCGGTAGACAGGAATGCAGACATAGCCGGTGTGGCCATCGCCCCTGGAATAAGGACAGCCTTCAACTCGCTTTTCAGCAGTACGGCGCAGGTTCCGGCCGTTCCGCTTGAAATTCCATCGACAAGCCTGGGACGCAACACCACGGCGGCAGTTCAGGCAGGAATCGTTCTTGGCTACAGGGGGCTTGTGGAAAGTCTGATAGGACAGATGCGCGATGACCTTCAAAAAGAGACAGGGACTCCGCCGGAAAAAGTAAAGGTCATAGCGACAGGCGGTCTTAACAGCATGCTGAGGCCGATAACTGACGTGTTCGATTTCATTGACAGGGATCTGACGCTTTTCGGAATGAAGATGGCCCTGGACTCATGCAGGACGAACTGAATGCACGGTGAAACATTCACTCTCCGTCATCTTACCGACGGAGGAAGCTTTCTCCATTCGTCAAGCTGATTCTGTATAAGCGCACGCGACTCCTCCAGCATCTCAAGCCCCTCCTCCTTTGATTCCGGGCATCGGAACACCTTCAGAACCTTCACCCTGTAACATCCGTATTTTATGTTTGTGAGAATTTTCCTTAAATCCCGTATCTGATAGCCTCCGTCGAGCGCACATACAACGACCGGCAGCCCCGACACCTCGGTGAGTTTTCTGAATCCGGCGGAATAAAAACGGCCGACATTTCCATCCTTGGAGCGGGTTCCCTCAGGAAAAAGGACAGGAATCTGATTCTCGGCCACAACCTGACGCGCAAATTTCTCAATTATGTTCATCGCGTCCATCGGCCGCGCCTTGCGGGGAATCATGCAGTGCCTCTGGGTTCTGAGCATCTCGGAGACAAGCGGTATATGCCTTGAAAGATTGTCCTTGGCCACGAATCGCAGCTCCTTGTCCCTGAAAAAATTCATATACAGCGGAATGTCTATAAGACTCTGATGATTCGATATGAGGACAAACTGCTCCGGAAGGCATTTCTTCGTCTCGCTGTATCCCCAGAAATGAAAATGCTTGTAGCAGTTAAGGATTGAAAAAAGCCTGGGTGCAAGAACCTTCACTATATATGCTGAAATTCTTCTGCTTAGCGGCGGACATACCGGATATGCTATTATATTAAGCACGGATGGGATTATAACCATCGAAACAAGACTGACAACAGTCACAAAACTTGACATAAAAACTCCAGCAGAAAATATGAAATATAATACCTTCTAAGAAAAACGCTGTCAATCATAAACAAAAACATCAGCCGAAAATAAAACTGCCTATATCGGAGACAAGTTCTCCCAGAGGCTTGTATATCCGGCAGCATTCCGGTATGCCGGCAAGAAAAATGCTTCCGTAACGCTTCTCGTAAAGACGTCGGTCAAGGACGGTGACTACCCCGCGGTCATCCGAACGCCTTATCAGCCGGCCCGTTCCCTGGCGGAATTTTATAACCGCTTCAGGAAGACTCAGCTCCATGAATGAGCTTCCGCCGCGCATGGTTATCGCCTTCGAACGCGCGGTAAAGACCGGATCGTTCGGAACTGAGAACGGAAGCTTGACTATCACAACCTGAGAAAGCGACTCCCCCGGAATATCCACTCCCTGCCAGAAAGAGTCTGTCGCAAAGAGGACGCTCTCCTTCTCCTCCTTGAACCGGGCAAGAAGACGGCCGCTGTCATCCTCCCCCTGCCGCATCAGCAGTCCTGAAAACCCAGGCAGAGCGGACACTGCAGCCGAGAACGTGCTTTTGAGCGATTCATACGACGTGAACAGGACAAGAGTCCTGCCCTCCGCTGCCCTGATCAGTCTCGGAACAGCCATCTCCACATACTGCTGGAATTCCATTCTGTCCGGAAGAGGAGCATCTGACGGCACCGCGAGCAGCATATTGGAACTGTACGGAAACGGAGAAGGATATTCTCCGCACACTATACGGCCGACGTCACAGAAAAGAAGTCCGGTGCGTCCCATCCAGTAACGGAAATCCCTGCCGGCCTTTATCGTAGCGGAAGTGCATACAACTGAATCCATCCGTGAAAAAACACCTTCATTCATAAATGACGATATGTCCAGAGGAGTTCTTGTAAGCACAATGTAGTCAGCTGAGGTGCCCTGCCTCACCATATCAGGAGGAAGACGTTTCCGCTGAATCCAGAAAACGCTGTCAGACCGCTCATCCCATACAGTAAAGCTCCGCAGCAGCATAAGATAGTCCTCAAGCCTCCTGACAATCACCTTGGACTCCCAGTAGGACGGAACATTTCTGTCATCCTCATCGATTCCGTCCATCACACGCCGGACAAGACCCGTGAATTCGCCCAATACAGATGAAAGTTCGGAGACACATGAAAGAAGCGGACCGAAATCACGGACCGTGGCAGCACACAGTCTCATGGTATGCTCCTGTTCCAAAAGATCACCGGCCGCAAGCTCAAGTCTTGACACCGAATTTCTTATCTTTTCAGTAAGACCGAACATTCCGGAAACCTCCTCCTCCGCGGAGGAAATGACCGCAAGCGTACAGATGTGCCCCGCCTCAGAATTACGCCTTTTTCTGTACATAAGATTCATGAATTTATACAGCCTGAACCTAGACAGGCTCTCGCTGAAAAAACTTGTAGCGGCACCCTCTATTCCGTGCGCCTCGTCAAATATTACACGTCTGTACGGAGGAAGGACGGCCGCATCATCATAACCGGCTCCACCCATGCGAGACTCTATATCCGCAAAAAAAAGATGATGGTTTACGACGATTATGTCGGCACCGGCAGCCTGCATTCTTACTTTCATGACGAAGCAGTCATCATGATAAGGGCACCTCATTCCCATGCAGGCATCACTCTCCGAATTTATACGGCTCCATATATTTTCAGAGGGCATAAATGAAAGCTCGCTCCGGCTGCCCGTCTCCGATTTTTTTGCCCATCCGATTACGCTGTCAAACTCTTCTGAATTCTCCTCAAACAGATCACGGACTGCGGCAGCCTCGTTCATTCTTCTCAGACAGACATAATTCTGCCTGCCCTTCATCAGTATGTAATTGATTTTTCTCCCGAGTATGCGCTCGACGGCAGGAATATCCTTTGAACAGAGCTGCTGCTGAAGATTTATAGTTCCCGTGGACACAACAACCTTCTGTCCATTCTCAAGTGCCCATAAAGCCGAGGGTATAAGATATGAATACGATTTTCCGACACCAGTTCCAGCCTCGAACACACCGATCTTTCCGTCATTCATGACGTTGACGATAGCTTTAAGCAGCGAGATCTGAACTTTACGTTCCTCGAATGTGCCGGATATTTTTGACAGGGGACCGCCTTCTGAAATAAAAAAGCCAGCCCGCTCCGGATCCAGCTTTCTGATCTCCCGGCCTTCTGTGCGTTTCTCCGCGGGAACAGCTCCCCCCGAAACACCGGCTCCATTGTCCGGCATCCACAAAAAGAAGCTTCTCAATACGGTCCTCCTGAAAAAAAAAGCCGGACTATAAGTCCGGCCTGCAAACATCTCCTAGCAGAATTGAACTGCTGTTGTCGGGATGAAAACCCGATGTCCTAACCACTAGACGAAGGAGACATACCGTCAGTCTACAACTGACAGAGCGAATATTATCATACACCAAGCTTTTAGTCAATAGCGCAACCAGTTAATATGAAAGTTTGTGACAAAAACGTTTCAAGTCACATCTTCATGGAAAGCTTGGACATAAGCTTGTCATGAAGGGCATCACATTCCTCCGGTTCAATTCCCAGATTCAGCGCCATATTAAGGTCGGACAATGATTTTTCATATTCATGAAGCTCAAAATATGCGGAAGCCCTCCTGAAATGTGTATGCGCCTGAAATTTATTCAGCTCAAGTGATTTTGTGAACGATGTCACCGCATCCTCATATTTCTGCTGAATCGCAAAGACAATCCCCTTGTAATAATACGTTCTGAACACATCCGGTGCATATTTTATGCTCTCGTCAAAATCCGCCACTGCGGCATCATAATCATTCATCGCGAAATATGCCATTCCACGGTGCTTGTGAATCACCGCCAGAACGTTTCTGTCCGCACCCGGAACCGCATCAAGAATTCTCGTATATATGTCCACCGCCTCCCCCAGATTCCCCTGATTGTGAGCATGTATTGCCTGCAGAAGCATATCATCTATCGTACCCTGAACATAAGGGGAAACCCTTGCAATATTCCTGTCATCTCCGGCTGATTTTTCGTTCAGAAGGCTGTCAGCCTTGGCATAAAACGAGCTGCGTCTGTCATCAAGCTCACGCTGAAGCCGGTTCTGATAATCACGTATTTCCTGAAAAGTTATGTCCGCAAGAGCAAGTGATGCATTAAGCGCGGCAAGCTTACGGCGCAACGGCATATCAAAAGGAGAAAACTCTGTTTTATAGATAAGCTCATGCTCAACCTCAGCCCAGGCGTCCTGAAGGATTGTCCGTATCTGAATTTCACATACCATCTCGTCAAAATCCGGTTTGAGAGATGAATACGCCCCCTCAAGTTTCGGACGGCAGGACTCAGGAATACGCAGCAGAACATGAACCGATTCGTAGCCAAACTCACTGAATTTCTTTTCCGCACCTTTTATCTCGACTTCCTTTATGTCAAAAATTGTCTTTATCTGTTCAAGTGCGATATTTATATCCTCAAGAAAAGAACATATCATTCTGATGCCCATCATATCTGTCAGATAGACAAATGAAACATCCGAGGATGCCTCGGACGGCTTTACACGCAGAATTTTACGGTAATAACTTTCAAAACCTTTCACGCGCATCTTGTATGTAGGCTGGGACATCAGCTTTATCCTGTCATGAAGCACAGCAATGACATTTCTCATTATCTCGGAAAAATATCCGTTGTATGATTCGTATGTTTCTTTTATTCTTTTCTTCGAAGGCAAACTTTCCAATTTTACATCCAATACTTTTGAGTCTGTACATAAAAAAAAGCGCTCCGGCGGATAAACACCGGAAGCGCCTTTATTTCAATAAACCGGAGACTACTCTGCTACAGTCGCTGTATCAGCTGAGTCGGCAGTCTGAGAACTGTCCTGCTGTGCACCAGAATCATCTGATGACAGGCTTGATGTGAATTCACTTTCAGCAGCCAGTTTTGATCTCTCAAGATAGCGGTTGACCTGTTTGTTGCCGAATCTTGCCATCTCACCGTTCTGACGCGCCGTTTCCTTCTTCGTGATGATTCCCCAAAGATCCTCATCAGCAATATCACGGTCGCTTGTAAGCAGAGCGCGGTCATAGATAATCTTCACATCCTTGAAGTATCCTATGAAGTCACCGCCGATATGAGAAGCATCACGTGTAACCTGGAAACCGCAGAACTTTACGAAAGGCATTCCTCTCGGATAAACCGGATAAACACGAATCTCGCGAGTACGGACTTCAGAAATATACTGAGGATTGTTCCAGCGGAGCTCTTTCCATCCGTCAAATCCGAGGTAACCCATAAAATAACGTCTTTCGATATTGTCGTTATCCTTGAGAAGAACATAAAGTCCGTGAGGATAGTTCATACCCATGGTTGTGACGGCAATTGATTTGATTGTTCCGACGTTCTTGACAACACCATATCCGTCCTCAAAAAGCGTCTTTCCGCTTGCCTTCTCCTCATCTGTAGGCTCCTGGCGGTCACCGTTCTCATCAGCAGATGACAGAGGCTCGTAAGCAGGAATATCAAACGGAGGAACAATCTTCGCATTCGCATTTGAGCTCCACTCAGGGAACACGATGCGTACACCCATCACTTTTCCACCGGCGAAAGGAACATCGGCGTCATCCTTTACAGGAGCCGCGACAACCTGTGAGTCAGCGAGTCCAACAACGGAACGTGCTGAAGAATTCAGCTTAATCTCCCACTCAGGAAGTGCCAGAGATGTCTTCATCAGGCTCTTCTGTTCGTCCGTGAAGGTAGCTCCCGCGCTTACTGAATAATCCATTACGGTGTGGCCGTTCTGTGTCGGATTGCCGTCATCATCATTGACGCAATCGGCATCCAGAAGTGTCATGTCGATGAGCATTGCCTCATCAGCTGACGCGACGCCACCTACAAGCAGCATAGCAGCTGCAATCAAACCCAAAGTCCTCTTCATATTGAAGCTCCTTTTTATTCTATTCGTTGTAGCCTTGTATTCAAACATTATCCATCAAGTGGATTGTTTTGTCAACGTTTACAAATCCAGTTTTCCAAAAAAGAATGCAAATTCTTCCTCCCCGCTCATTCCAGTCCGGAATTCTCATAAGCATATCTTCCTCCGACAAAAAGGTCTATCTCCTTTATTTCACGGAAGTTGTCCGTAAGGTTTCTCCTGAGAAGCCTTACCGCATCCTTTATATCAGCAACTCCGTCCCCCATGGCCAGCATGTCATCGGAAAGATCAATATAAAGCGTTCCGTCTCTAAAAAAACATGACAGGACGGAAGTACCCGGAGTGAAGAGGAGCAGCGTCCGTTCCGACAGGGATCCCAGAAGCAGCTCGTCGATATAAAGACCTATGTCCCCCTGAACAGGATTTTCAGGAAGGAATCTTGTCTCGATTATATATTTTCCGGCATCAGCGGAAGGAAATATGAATGTCCGCCTTGTGCCTCTGCGCCCGGATGAAAGACAGGCAACAGATATAATCAGAAAAACGGCCGCCAGAGCAAATGCGGCCGCACATACAGTCTTTTCCGTTCTAGTTTTTGTGTTCAAAAATGTGAATCTCATTTTACAGCGGTAAATCCCTTTGACCGCTCGAAATGTGTTATAAAAGCGGCGATTCCATTATATATTCCAAGCGCGGCCTTTTTCAAGTATCTGTCATCATTCAGATTCATGGCCTCATGCTGGTTCGTAAGGAATCCCAGCTCTATCAGAACGCTCGGCATATTGGCGTTGCGGACGACAAACCATTCCTCAGCCTTGATTCCGCGCGCCTTCGAGTCCTTTCCTATCTGAGCCTGAAGACCGTCCATTATGAATTTCGCAATCATTATGCTCTCGGTCGTGTATTCCTCCTCAAGCATTGAATTCAGAATCGGAAAAAGCGTCTGGTCATCATCGACAGAGGCCTTGTCAAGGACAGTGCGCCTGTACCCCGGAGAAAGATACCACACCTCATATCCTGACGCGCTCTTGTTCAGCGACGAATTGACATGCACCGAAATATACAGAGTGGCCTCATTATCCTTGACCTTTACGGAATTCGCGATGTCCGTGCGTTCTCCGAGAGACAGGAATTTATCCGAACTTCTGGTCATTATTATCTTCTTGTCAGGATAGGCTGATTTAAGCTTCTCGTTAAGAAGACGTGCGACCTTGAGCGTGATATCCTTCTCCCTGACGGTGACTTTTTTTCCGCCGATCTCATAAGTCTTCAGCGCGCCGGGATCTTTTCCTCCGTGTCCGGCATCTATCAGAATCGCACCGACCTTGAACGGTGTCGAATTCTCCTCACGGAAAAGAAGCTCCGCATCCTCCATGAATTTTGATGACACAAAGAGACGGTTTCCGCGCAGTTCGGGAGGATCGGTCATAAGAAGCCTGAAGCTGTCAAGCAGGACGACAGGATCATCCCGCATGAACGTTATCTGATGACCGTTCTTCTCAAGCATACCTGATTCCGACAGGCTGTCCCAGTAAAGCGTCATTCCCCTTGCCTCCGCCGCATCCACAAGAGGCAGCGAATTCTCCGCCGCCAGGAACACCGCCATAAGAAGCGGAATCACCTGCATGACAAGGATTTTTTTTCCGAATCCTCTGAGCCCCATAGAATCAGCTCCTCCGCAGACTCAGCGTGTCGCTGTAATAGAGCGCGCCCTGAATTCCGCCCCTCATCAAGGCCCGCCAGAATCCGTATGCGTCAAGCTCCGGGTGATCAGGCCTCATCGACATGAACAGCCCGACCGTCCGCTCGAAGCTGTTGTGGTTCCAGTCAGCGGAAAAGACAGATTCCGCACAGCTGAGGATCACGGACGGAACATAATCAGAAATGTCCGCGCCGGCCGGTATTACTCCCGAAATCCCGCCGGAAATTTTATCAGGCGGCGCCGCAAATGCCGGCGGAGGAAAATCCGAGTCCGATGACAGGAATTCATCCGTGGAAGGAACATCCGGCTCAAGCACAATCACGATATCCGACACAGCCTTCTCCGCCGCGCAGACGGCGGAATCCCTGTCGTCGGAACATGAGATCACGTTACCGCCCTTCTCCACATTGTTGTGCGGAAAATCAATATCAGCACCGGGACATACGGCTGGCCTCGGAAACACATTTCTGACAAACATCTCTTTCTCCGCCGCTTCCGTGCCGTCTATATGTCCTATTCTTCCCGGAATTGAGATCCATGCCCTTTCAGCACTGGTTCTGACGCAGGGAACCTCCCACAGCTGATACGGAGGCTCCACGGATATTTCATCGGGAGGGACGAAATTCACGGCAGTACGGCGGCGAAGAAGCTCTTCCGGCTCACGTCCGCAGGCGACAAGAAGAGCCTGGCCCGTAAGATCAAGACCGGAGGCGTATGGATAAGTCCACCCCGACATATACCCGCCGGAAAGCCTTCCCGCGATCTCGCCTATCATAGGTCCGCGGGAAGTGAATTTTATGTCGGCCTTTGCCGCTCCGCACGTAAGTCCCAGGGATTTCGCGCCGAGGGCAAACGCTGATATAAGCCTGTCATGAATATCATCCGGCAGCACGACCGGCATCGTATGTCCGGTCTCAATAAAGTACGGAGGATAATTTATGTGTCTTTCGGCAAACCCCGTTACCGTCATCGAGCCGCCGTATATCAGGGCATCAATCGAATACTCCGGTCCGTCCATGAATTCCTCGATGACGGCGCGGCCTGTTCTTGAGAACCGGACCGCATCCCTTACGGCATCAGAAAGCTCCTTCTCCGATCCCGCCATTCTGCATCCGCGCGCGCCCATATTGTCCGCAGGCTTGACGACAAGCGGAAATCCAAGCCCGGCGCAGAGACCGGTAAAATCCACGGAATCAATTTCCGAGGCACATATCTGCACAAAAGCCGGAGAAGGGACGGAAGCCGCCGCGAAACAGCGCCGCATCCTTATCTTGTCGCTTGCGTTGAGAGCCGCCTCATAGCTGTGGGAGGGAAGACCGGTTCTCTCACATACATAGGAGACGGATGACGAGAAATCAGTTCCAGCCGTAAACACGGCCTCCAGTTTCTCGGATGACGCTATTTTCTCCGCAAACGAGAGAATCCCGTCCTTGTCCTTGAGATCGATTCGGGCGAATACATCCGCAAGGGGAACACATAGGGCGGACTGATCCGCATCAACAACATAAACCTTGAATCCGAGTGAATGTGCGGCATCAACAGCCGGACGCTGCATCAGCCCGGCTCCAAGAATCAGAACACTGCTCATTTTACATCCTGCCTTTTTACACAATAAATCTCGACCGTATCACCCAGATGTCTGATACGGCTCAGTCCAGCCGTGAGCTTCCACCTGACAGAATCCGGAGCGCAGCCCGATTTTTTTACGGAAGGAAAACGTTCCGGATGATGGCCGGTAGACACCTTTCTGACGACGGAGAAACCATATCTTCCGAGAATTTCCGCCGCTGTGGAAGGTTCCCATATAGAATAATGATCCGCCGGACTTCCGGCAAAAAACGCGTCCCTGTCCGAACGGCATGATATTCCCTCCGCTGACGGTGTGGAGAATGCGAAGATTCCGCCGTTCCGAAGAAGCGAATTCACCTTGCGCAGAACCGCGTCAAGCGAGGCGAAATGCTCTATCACATACCACATCGTGACCGCATCAAAATGATTCACGCCGAATTCGGAGGCTGTATCTATTTCAGGAAAATCCGCGCGGACGGCAGGAAAGTGAAGCCTGTTCTGCACATAACTGACGGCATCATCCGAAATGTCAGTTCCGAATGCTGTCCATCCGGACTCAGACGCTGCGGCAAGAAAAGGTCCGTACGCGCAGCCTATGTCAAGCAAGGTTTTTCTTCCGCCCTTTCTGTGCACTGAATCCATCACCGACATGCGCCGGACGCCCTGCCGCTTTATCGCCGGGAAATCCTCCTCGTAGGTCTTTCCGTACTGATTCCTGTACTCCTCGAAAAAATATGATTTACGGTACTTCTTGGGTGGAATGTCTGTCCATGACATATACACCAGCCCGCAGGACGAGCATCTTCTGTATGTCCTGGAGACATTTCTTGACACTACAGGATCCGGCTCCTGAGGCACGGTTCCGCACACAGGACATAACAGTTTTCTTCCGGAACAGATGTCTTTAAGGAATTCAGAAAGAGGTCTGCTGTCAGTGCTGACAGGAAGCTCCGGATAAACGTTCTTGGACAGCGACGCGCGGATAAAATCATCCGGCCTCAGCCTTTTTTCAGGAATGAACGCAAATTTATACTTCTCCGCAAGCCTCTCATGAAGTTTTGTGGTCGCAAGAAGAATCACAGCGCAGCCGGAAAAAGCCGCCTCGAAAGCGGTGAGTCCGTAATGTGTGACCACAAGATCATAATTTCCTATTTTGTCGCGGAGATTACGGATCGGCCCGACAAAAGTGATGCGGCCGGAATCCGTCCTGTTTATGTCCGGCGCGCTGCCGTTTTCCGCGGAAGAAATCACGGCCGTAACCTGCGCGCATGAGAAAGCCTGAGCACAGGCATAAGCGGCAGGAACCGTAAGTCCTGCAGGATCCTCTCCGCCGAGGCACACAAGAACCGACTGCGGAGACTGGAAGCTGCCGTCAGAATTCCGGCGGAGTACGGTCCGTGGCTTTCCTATGAACGCAGTGTCAAACAGGTTGGGATTCCTGTCCGCTTTATATGGAGGAATTATGTCAAGGAGATAGTCCGCACGGGCGGAATTCTCACCGCCCTCGTCCAGAGCTACAATGAATTCCGCACTCCGGAATTCATCCAGCTCAGGTTCCTCCGTACAGAACAGATCGGTCACGACGACAAACCTAAGGTCATTTCCGGGCATACGTCCTATCACCTGCCCCGGAACAAGACCGGAAGCCATATACTCATCAACAACCGACTGTGCTCCGGCAAGGGTGCGGCTTTCGGGAACAAGACAGAAAAATCCTGTGTCACGGCAAATCTCAAGGCAGCGCCGGAGATGTCCGGTTCCCTGACCTTTCTTTACGGAAGGAACCATTATGACAGGACGCTCCACAAACCGGGACCGGACGGCGGAAAGAATTTCCTGGAACGTATACGGCCCGTCAGGTTTCATGCCTCCTGAATTCTCCATGACGACGGCGGAAGCCCTTATGTAGTCAGAATATGTGTCTATAGTCGTGCGCAGCGACGGACAGGAATACCGCGGAGGAGCCGGAATAAAATCGCATCTGAACAGATTCTGATGATTGTACAGGGCGGGTCCCACATGCTCGCGGTCAAACGGAGAGTCAGTAAGTTCCGCTGCCTTCAGAAGGGATTCTCCGCTGAAAACCTCAACTCCCGAACCATGCGGAAGTCCCGTAAATGTAAGATAGTCGCACGGGCTACGCCCCTTTTTTCTGCGCATGAATTCATCAAGGCTCTCCTGCGCGGCCTCATAAAACAGGAACGGATTGTCGGCCGTAGCCCTTACTACGGTCTCCGCATTTATCTTCCTTATAAGTCCGCAGTAACGCTCAAGCACATCATCCAGTGGCCCCGCATGGCAGCCGAATCCGTATTCCGCACAGACAGGCTCAAGAGCTGCGGCCGAAGCCTCATCAGTAGCCACATAATATGAGTCAGCCCTCACCTTTCTCATTGCGGAAAGAACCCACGCCAGCACGGGTTTTCCGCCGAGCGGCATCAGCGCCTTTCCCGGAAGCCTTGTAGAGGACAGACGGCACTGGACGATAACTGCTGTCTTTGTTTTCATTCTGATCCGCTCCAATTTTCGATTAGCATCTGAAGATCCATCTGGAACCTGAACCTGTTCTTCTCGACCCAGACCGCCGCGCTCCTGAACTGCCGCCTTGCCTCAAAATATCCGCACGATGACCTGTTCATGAACCTGAGGAAAAACGACGGCCTTATTACTCCTTTTCCGCCCCGGAATTTCGGAAGCTCATTTTTAAGATAATACCGCAGATAGTCAATGTTCACGGTCTTGTCGTCAACAGGAGCCTCGTCCATATAGGAGAACTGGAGCATTGTCGTCAGCCTCGTCTCCTCACCCCAGAGCCACGACCTGAGCGCAAGATCCATATTCTGCCAGTAGGCCGATTTTATGGAATAGTCAAAGCCTCCCAGCTGAATGAATTTACGCCTGTTGTAGAGCCCGATGCGGTCGAACGGATAAAGCGTCCTGATTCCGTCTGTCACAACCGCTGATGAATCCACCACGAACTGAGACCTCTCGGCGGACGGTGAGAAAGTCATTGCGATTCCGTTGCGGCGTCCGTCCGTAAGTCTTGGAACAAGACAGTACACTCCGGTTTCAGTCAGACGCTCCGCAAGCCGCGGAAGGATTATTCCGGACGGTATGTAGAGGCTGTCCCTTATCACAAGCACATAGTCAGATTTTATCTCGGACATGGCCATATTTATCATCTCGCCGTCAGTGGCATCCTCAAGGGGAACTATGAATTTTATCTGCGGAAATTTCCGGGATATGTCCTCTATTGAATAATTTCCCGAATCATGCTCAACCGAGACGACGGAGTCAAAGCAGCAGTCAAGCAGATTCTCAAAAAGGTGGATCTTAAAATGGCTTCCGCTGCTGTTGAGAAGTATCACCGAAATTCCGGCGGAATTCTCCGGAGAACTTTTCCTTCCGCCGATGACAGTCCGGCTTATCTGATGCTCGTCAAAAGTTAAAGGTATAGTATTCATCACAGTTACCGCATTTTCCGTCAAATCTTCCGGCTATATGATCCCTCAGGAGCCCGTCAGTCCTTTTCCATACTTCCGCCACTCCGTCCGTAAAGACATTTCCGGCGCTTCCGTCAAGCATGAATTCCCTGCATACAGGAACCGACCCGTCACAAAGAATCGTCATGTCACGGCGGAGATGCCAGCAGACTCCGCGTTCAAGGGGAGACAGATCTGCGGGTCTGCTGTCGGGAAGAAGACCGCAGAATCCGTCATATTTCTGGATTATCAGATTTCCATGTGACGGTCCCTGCCTGTCCTTCCAGAAACGGAAGAACTTCTCAAGCTCACACTCGTTTCCGCAGGTCCGCACCATCTGAGGATATACACATCCCGGGACAGCGTCCTCCAGCATCCGGACGGCGTTAACGGCCGTGTCAAAACCGTCATGTCCATGCATTTCCGAATATTTTTCAGGACTGACAGAATCAAGGGAAATGACGAACATCAGCGCCGGCCATTTTCCGGTACGCTCAGGAACACGGGACAGGACAGCCTTAATCTCCGCGCAGAATTCCTCCGTGACTTTCAGACCGTCGGTCTCAATGAACACGGAAAGTCCGTCATAGGAAAGAATTTCTTCTATTATTTCAATTATATCCGGATGCTCAAGAGGCTCGCCCCAGGCGGAAAGACCGACGACAGCCCTGTCGGACAAAGCGGAAATCTGTGATATGACGGGAAACAGCCGATCCTTGGACATGATTCCGGAAGCCGCGGACGGTGAAATTCCGTGCCCGGCCGCAAAACACTGAGGATAAGGACAAAATCCGCAGCCCGCAGGACATTTCTCGCATATCTGTATATTGTAGAAACCAGGCACGGTCTTGAGTATTTCCGGTGCTGCGGCCGCCGCTTCTGCATAGGCAGCCGGTGTCCTGCATCCTACGGCACATTCCATGAGCGCCCTGCAGGAAAGAAAACCGTCCTTTGACGAGCAGGAGAAGTCAAAACGCAGAAGCCGCCAGTCATCCGGCGCAAGAACGGTCTCCACCTCGAACGAATTCATATCCGTTCTGACAAGTCCGTAAATTCCGTCCCTTCCGACCTCCGCAGCTCCGGTCTCCCTGTATGTTCCTGAAAGAATTCCCGCAAGAACTGATGCGGCGCCGGCATCGAGAACCTCAGGCGCGAATCCGTATGGATAGCCGTCGCAGAAAGTGTATTCGGCGCAGCAGGAGCTGTGTGTCTCCGCAAGCCTCACCGAAAGCGGAAGGTCCAGAAACGGACAGTCCGCAAATGAGAAAATTATCGTGTCAGCCCCGGAATCCGCGGCGCAGTCGCGGAGCCGGCAGGCAAGAGTCAGGTTCGTCCACCTCTCCTCCACTATGACGGCGGCATTCCGTCCGGAAATGTTCTCTGCGCATAAAGCCGAATTCCGCGGAGAGGCAAAGACAAAGCATCCGCACGGAGATACAGCCGTTCCGTTGAGTGAATCCGCCCATTCCAGGGACAGATCAAACGCCGACTTTCCGCCGAAAACCTTGTCAAACATGAATTTGGAATTCCTTTCCGCAAACAAAACGACTATACTTTTCATCTTTCTATATATCGGCACCCCGTTGAACAAGTTAAAGGAATTGAATAAAATAATTCACCATGACTCCCCCGAAAATTCAGGCCGGACAGGTGTTTTCTGTCGCGGAAATAACAGGTCTGCTGAAGGAAATAATAGAAAATTCGTTCAGGACAATAACGGTAGAAGGCGAAATATCAAATTTCAAGCCCGGCACATCAGGACACATATACTTCACTCTGAAGGACAGTTCGGCACAGATGAGCGCGGTCATGTTCAGAAGCTCCGCATTCCGGCTGTCGTTCCGCCCCAAGGACGGAGACAAGGTACGATGCACAGGAAGCATTACCGTATATCCGCCGAGAGGAAACTATCAGCTTGTAGTGACCGGAATGGAACGGGCTGGCACAGGCGATATTCTCATGATGCTGGAGCAGAGGAAACGCCGTCTTGCTGAAGAAGGAATTTTCAGCCAGGAGAGGAAGAGGCAACTTCCCGAATTCCCGCGGACAATAGGAGTTGTGACCAGTCCGTCCGGAGCCGCGGTGAGGGACATACTACAGATAACCAGAAGAAGGAACAGAAGCGTCTCTGTGACCGTCTTTCCGGCTCTTGTCCAGGGAGAGGATGCGGCAAAAACGATCGTGAAGATGATTGAGATCGCCAATTTCTACAGAATGTGCGATGTCCTGATAATAGGACGCGGAGGCGGTTCACTTGAGGATCTGCTTCCGTTCAGCGATGAGAGTGTAGTCCGTGCGGTCGCGGCATCCGGAATTCCGACAGTATCAGCCGTCGGTCACGAAATCGACTGGGCGCTATGTGACTATGCGGCGGACAGACGCGCTCCAACACCGTCGGCAGCGGCGGAAATGACAGTTCCTCTTGAGGATGACATCAGAGCAAGAATCTCATCACATAAGGAGCTGCTCCGCACATCCATAAGGAACAGGATAGACAAAACCAGACTGATGATAAGAACATTTGATCCCGAATTTCTCATGATGAGGTTCAGGGCCATACAGCAGCCTCTTCTGCTCAGATTCGACTCCGCAAAAGAGGAGCTGGCCGCGGGAATCAGGTCAAAAACAGACGGGCTCAGAAGACGGACAGAGCGTTGCGTGACGGTTCTTGAGGAAGCCAATCCTCAGAGAATTCTCGCTCGCGGCTACTCGATGGTCAGGATAAAGAAAACCGGGGAGATTCTGAGAAATTCGGCACAGGCACATAAAGGAACGGAGATTGAGATTTTTCCGGCGGAGGGAACACTTACCGCGGCGGTCACGGAGACGGCAAATAAAATTTCCGGTTAATCCGCGCGCGCCAATGTTCTCCGTCCCGGCAGGACATAATGTTTTATTATGGAGGCATCCGTGACCCGCCGCTACGCGGAATTTTATTAAGGAGGAACAATGGACACTTTCGAGAAGAATCTGGAGAAGCTTGAGAAACTCACACTGGATATAAAAAGGACGGACATTCCGCTGGAAGACGCCCTCAGGGACTTTGAGGAGGGAATCAGGCTGGCCGCAGGAATGGAGAAGGAACTGGACCGCATCGAGGGCAAAATCCAGATTCTGATGAACGAGCCGGTTCCGATGGATCCCGCGAATCCGCCACAGCTTGACCTGTTCGGCGGGGCGGATCCGTCAACAGGAACCGCCGGCGCACCGGAGGCTGGGACAAGACGATGAGCAGGGAACATCCGGTAAGAACTCTCAGTCCTGATGTCGCAAGAAAAATCGCAGCCGGAGAAGTCATCGACAGGCCGAATTCCATCATAAGGGAACTGCTGGACAATGCGGTGGACTCAGGCGCGACATCGATAACGGCAGAAATCTCCGGCGGCGGAATAGAAAAAATCAGGATCGTAGACAACGGATGCGGAATGACACGGGAGGATCTTGAGTCCTGCGCACGCCCCCATTCCACAAGCAAGATAACGGACGACACGGATCTTCTCAGACTGAGAACCCTCGGATTCCGAGGCGAGGCGCTGTCCTCGATTGCGGCGGTGGCGCGGCTGTCGGTCACAAGCGGCGGATGGAGAATGCGCGCCAGCATAACGGAAGATCATCTGATGGATCCGGCTCCCCCTGTATCCGGCTGCATAGTTCAGACCGAGGGGCTTTTCGCGAACATTCCGGCAAGACGTGTCTTCCTGAAGAAGCCCGCCACCGAAGCGACCATGTGCAGAAACACATTCTGCGAAAAGGCGATGGCCCGCCCGGACATATCGTTCAGACTGATTTCCGACGGAGAACTCAAGGCCGACTTTCCGTCCTGCGGCTCGCTTGCCGAACGTTTTGTCGCCGCGGCGCAGATCCGCGATGACAGAAAACTTTTCCACGAGGTGACAGGAAGACAGCCCGGGCAGAATTCCGACTGGAAATTCACGGTTGTAATCGGAGATCCGGCCGTATCAAGGACATCGAAAAAGGACATCCTCATATATGTCAACGGGCGCAGAATAACGGAGTATGCTCTCGTACAGGCCGTGGAATACGGCTGTCAGGGATTCTTTCCGAACGGGACATATCCTGTGGCGGCTGTGTTCATAGAAATAAATCCCGAACTTGTTGATTTCAACATCCATCCCGCAAAGCGTGAGATCAGGTTCTACGACATTTCGGAACTCCACCACGAGCTGAATTCATCACTACGAAATTTCATGAGAAACCACACAAGGATGAGTTCAGCCGGCGCGGCTCCAGAATCCACGCTCCGTTATCCATCCGCGGAATTCGAATTCAACGGGACGGCGGCCGAAACTCCGCACCATGCGGAAATCCATACCGTCAAAACGGAATCTGCAGGACACCCCGGCGGAACCAGGAACCGCATAACATACAGAAACGAACCTTTTCCGCAAACAGCCCACGCAGGATACAGGGCAAAATATCCGGGACTTGCATCCGCCGGAAGAAATATATCAGCATCAGCGCTTGCGGAGCAGGCACTGGCCTCGTTCAAGGATGCGGCAGCCCCGGCAAGCAGAAGCACGGAGGCAAAATTCATAGGACGCACGCTGGGAACATTCATTCTGGCCGAAAAGGAAAATTCCCTTTACATAATAGACCAACATGCGGCGCATGAGAGAATAATATTCGACAGCATAATGGGCAGCCAGGGTAAGCGTCAGGAGCTTCTGATTCCATACAGAATCAGAACCGAAAGCGATGCCGACGACAGGCTTATGGAATCGCTGAAAGAGGAGCTTACAAAAATCGGGTTCTCGACGGTGAGAAAGGATGATTCGGTATGGGAAATAACTTCCGTACCGGAAAGATGGACCGGAGGCAGCAGGGAATTCGAGAATGCGGTGTTGCGAACCCATGTCCTTCCGGAGGAGATAATAAGATCCGTCGCCGCAATGACCGCCTGCAAAGCGGCAGTCAAGGATGGATACATCCTCGATGATGATACAGCCGCAAAACTTGCGGAACAGGCGCTACTGCTTCCGGATCCGCACTGTCCCCACGGAAGGCCTGTTTATGCGGTCATCTCCAGAGAACAGCTCTTCGCAATGGTAAAAAGAACATGAGTGATTCCGAGAAACATACGTTTCATCCCTTGACGAGATCGGTCCATATCTGATATATTATATAAGTCTTTTATGACGTGACGCGGTGCCTATAGTTCAGCGGTAGAGCGCCAGATTGTGGATCTGGTTGTCGTGGGTTCGATCCCCACTAGGCACCCCTTTTTTATTTTAAAGTCTTATATGTCTTCACAAGAAATGCGCCTGTAGCTCATCTGGATAGAGCACCGGACTTCGAATCCGGTGGTAGCAGGTTCGAATCCTGTCAGACGCAAGTATCCTTTCCACCACATTCGCATCGCTTTAATAAAGACGGGACGGCAGCGTTCCGTCTTACCGTCTGTTCCGAGATGAGCAACAGCAGTTGAAAAATCCTCAAATTTTCGGAAAAAAGCAACAATTTTCAAAAAAAATGACAAAAAAGCTCTTGATTCAAAACTATCAATCTGATATATTACAACACATCGACGCAGTTCGATTAAGTTTACGGGCTATTAGCTCAGCTGGTAGAGCAACAGACTCTTAATCTGTGGGTCGCAGGTTCGATCCCTGCATGGCTCAAATACTTCTTGTTCACTTAATTCTGTCGATACCTAAGGCTTGAACTATGCGAGAGTGGTGAAATGGCAGACACGCTAGACTTAGGATCTAGTGCCTTAGGCGTGAGGGTTCAAGTCCCTCCTCTCGCAAAGGTCAACTTCTTGTAATACAAAGACTCATATTTTTGACGTTCCCTTTTTTATGTAAAAGCACAAATTTAAATAGATAAAAGGATAATAAAATGAAAAAAGTTTTACTTGCTCTAATATCTATGTCCATGTTTATTCCTGTTTTTACTGATGAATTCTCTTTCCGAGGAATTGCATTTGGCTCCGAGAAAGGAACATTTGCCGCACAGAAAGAATTCAAAATAGGCGAACTGAATTTCGAGAACGTCAATTATACCTATGAGGACAACAAGCTTGTGGAGGTTTCCGCGGAAATATCAGGAAAGAAAGAATCGATGATAATACTGTCTCAACTCATTTCTGTTATGAAAGTTAAATATGAACTAAACCAGGACTCATATCTACAGAGCGGAGGAGATATAATCCAGTTATATGACAAAGAGATGAACATGATTACAGTAATAATCGCTGATGTTGACAACGAAGACTGTGACGCAAAACTTGAGGACGCAATGATATTTTTCACATCAAGCAAAAAAAAGACTGTTCAAGATATGAAAGGATTATAGCCTCAGGAGTTCATATTATATTTTCAACTCATACTTCCACCTATAAAACAACAAGACGCAGATACAAAAAAAAGCCAGAACATAAAATTAACAGATAATCATATTGACTTTTTATTTGTCTTAAATTATTATCTTATTCACAGTTAGTTTCATGGCTGTAACAAGGGAAGAACGGAATCTTAGCGGTTCAGTTTCTTCTCCTGCAGAGTAAATAATATGCGGGAATAGCTCAGTGGTAGAGCGCCACCTTGCCAAGGTGGATGTCGCGGGTCCGACTCCCGTTTCCCGCTCTAAACAAGAAAAGGCGGTTCAGATTTTTCTGAATCGCCTTTTTTTTAATATTTTCATATCCAGAGGAGCCCAAGGTGAAACTCACAAAGGAATTCACAAATTTGGAAAAATCAGCGGTAAAGCTGACGGTCACAATCGACAAGAAAGACGTGGAAGAAATTTACAGCAGCACAGTTTCAAAATATGTAAAGAATGCGCAGATTCCTGGATTCCGAAAGGGGCATGTTCCTGCGTCAGTGCTCGAAAGAAAATACGGCGACTCGCTCCGTGCGGATGCCATGAGTGAACTCATCGACAAGTCACTCGGAGAAATATTCGAGAAGGAAGCGGAGAACAGACCTCTCCCCTATGCACAGCCGGTCATGGACAAGATGCCGGAATTTGACATATCAAAAGATATGGTCTATTCGGTGACTTATGATGTGTTCCCGAAAGTTTCCGTCAAGGATTTCTCCGGAATTACGGTGAAGGAGCCTCAGGTCTCAGTTGATGACAACGACATTCAGGACGAGCTTAAGGCGATTCAGGAGCGCAATGCCATCGTAACGGACAGAAAGGACGGCTCCTCCGTGGAGAAAGACAACATCGTGACGCTCAACTACAGCGAGACGGATGCTGACGGAAAGGAAATAGAAGGCACAAAACGTCAGGATTTCGTGTTCACTGTCGGAACAGGCGAGAACATATACAAAATTGACGATGAGCTTATCGGGATGAAGAAAGGCGAGACAAAAAATATCACAAAGACATATTCCGAAGACGACTCTGATCCGGATCTTGCTGGAAAGACAAAGAACATCACTGTCACGGTAACGGCGATAAAAGAAAGGAAGCTTCCCGCACTTGACGATGAGCTGGCCCAGGATGTGAATGAGAAATACAAGACCCTTGACGACATGAAGGCCGACATAAAGAAGAACATGGAGAATGCCAAGAACAGAAGAATCCGTGAAATCAAGAACAATGACCTTCTGTCACAGCTTGTAGAGAAAAACGCATTCGAAATTCCGGCATCCATGCTGCGTGCGGAACTTGACGGAAGATGGAGCATGATGGCGAGGCAGTTCCAGACGACGCCGGAACAGCTTGAGAAAATGATAACCGCATCAGGACAGTCAAAGGAGGCCATGCTTAACGAATGGACTGGCAACAGCGAGAAAATGCTCAAAAGCAGAATCATTGTTGACTCTCTTCTCCGCGACAGGAACATATCCGTGACTCCGGAAGAGATTGAGGCGGAATACAAGAAGATTGCGGATGAAGGCGGAATGTCGGTTGATGAGGTGAAGAAGCATTATGATGATCCGCGTGCAAAGGAATATCTGATTGATGACACGAAGGAGAACAAACTGTACGACCAGCTATACAATGAAGTCAAGGTCACAAAAGGTGACAAGATGACGTTCAAGGAACTGTTCGAGCAGAAATAAATCCACATCAGTCCGCTGAACAGCCGGAATTCCTGTGCGCATAAAATCAGGCTGACAGGATTCCGGTGTCTCTATCAGCAGAAAACTCCGGCAGTACGGAAAACCATCTGCCCACAGGTGGACAACGGTACCCTGATGGTTATTTCATTCTGTACTGTTCTTTTACCGGATTTGGCATTATATTTACCGGAAACACAAAAGTCAGGACTTTTATGAACGAACAGATGAACACATTGGTTCCTTACGTCGTGGAGCGGACCGGAAACGGAGAGCGCACATACGATATTTTTTCCCGTCTGCTGAAGGACAGGATTGTATTCATAGACGGCGAGATAAATGACGCCTCCGCGGATCTTGCCGTCGCACAGATTCTATTTCTGGAATCAGAAAATCCGGAAAAGGACATAAGCATATACATAAATTCACCCGGCGGTTCCGTAACTGCAGGTCTTGCGATTTATGACACGATGCAGTATGTGAAATGCGGAATCCAGACAATCTGCATGGGACAGGCCGCAAGCATGGCCGCCATTCTCCTTGCCGGAGGAACATCAGGCAAACGCTTCGCACTCCCCTCCTCAAGAGTAATGATTCATCAGCCTTGGGGCGGTGTGCAGGGGCAGGAAAGCGACATCTCCATTCAGGCGAAGGAGATAATAAGACTCAAGAAACTTTCGATAGACTATTTCGCCCGTCATACAGGAAAACCGGCTGATGAGGTGGCGAAGGACATGGAGCGCGATTTTTATATGTCTGCGCAGGATGCGCTCGACTACGGCATCATTGATCATATTATGCCGGCAAAGAAATAGCCTCCCCTGAAAGGACTGCATTATGATGAAAAAAAAGAATGAATTCTCATGTTTCTTCTGCGGAAAACCCGCATCCAACACGAGAAAGCTTATCGCAGGACCGCTTGGCAACTTTATCTGCACAAGCTGCATCTCCGCATGTGAAAATATCATGAATCAGGAGGACACAGAGCTTCTTCCGATTGAGCTTTCCGAAGTTCCCACTCCGCGCGAATTCAAGGAATATCTTGATCAGTATGTGATAGGACAGGACGAGGCGAAGAAAGTCCTGTCGGTTGCGGTCTACAACCACTACAAGAGGATGTCACTTTCGGGCAAAATAGAGACTGAGGATGCGGTGAAGATTGAGAAATCAAATGTCCTGCTAATAGGTCCGACGGGAAGCGGAAAGACCCTGCTCGCGAAAACCCTTGCCCAGCGTCTGAATGTCCCGTTCGCAATCGCGGACGCCACGACACTCACGGAGGCAGGATATGTCGGTGAGGATGTCGAGAATGTTCTGCTTAAGCTTATCAATGCGGCGGACGGCAACATAGAAGCGGCGGAACGTGGAATAATATTCATCGACGAGATTGACAAGATTGCAAGAAAGAGCGAGAACACATCACTGACGCGTGATGTCAGCGGAGAAGGCGTGCAGCAGGCGCTCCTGAAAATAATAGAAGGTACAGTGGCCAGCGTTCCGCCTCAAGGTGGAAGGAAACATCCGAACCAGGAGATGCTGCAGATTGACACGACAAACATTCTTTTTATACTCGGAGGAGCATTTGTCGGTCTGGATAAGATAATCGAACAGCGCACGGCGGAACATTCGATGGGATTCGGTTCCAATGCAGGTCAGATGAGCGAGGAACAGAGAATGAACCTCCTGAATCAGGTGTCTCCTGATGACCTCGTGAAATTCGGAATAATACCTGAACTAATCGGCCGTATGCCGATAACAGTCGCCCTCAAGGAACTGACACGTGACGATCTGGTGAGGATACTGACCGAGCCGAAAAACGCAATCACCAGACAGTTCAAGGCCTCATTTGCGATAGACGGTGTTGACCTTGAATTCGACAGGGAAGCAATAGAAGCAATCGCTGACGAGGCAATAAGGCAGAAGACCGGAGCACGCGGACTAAGAACCATAGTCGAGAAGATGCTGATGGACGTGATGTTTGAGATTCCTGACTTCAAGGGAAAAAGCGCCTTCACCGTGACAAAGGACATAGTGACCAAAAAGGAGCACAAGAACATCCGGGAACTTGTAATGCCTGTGCCGGAGCAGGCATCATAAAAAACGGCGTCTTCTGAATTTTATATGCTGGTTCGGAAGACGTCTGTAGTGTCTGAAAATTCTTCGCAGCGGCGCGCTTAGTCCTCCGTTTCAGATACAAGTCCGCGCCGTACAAGTTCGGAAAGAACGGTGCAGACTATGTTCTCCGGTGTCTTGTCGGCGGTGTCAATGACAAGATCCGCGGAAGAATAATCATTGTTGTCTATTCCGTAAAGCTCAAGGTAGCGGCGGGAATCCTCCATGTCCCTCATCCTCGTGAATTCCCTTATCTGCTCAATGCTTCCGCCTTCCCGCCTGAAAATGCGTCCGGCACGGATCTCGTCATCAGCAAGAAGATATACCTTGAGATCCGCATTTTTCAGCATCCAGACCGCAAGCCGGCTTCCGAGGACACAAGACTCCTTCTCTGCAAGCTCAACCTGATGGGTGTCCACATATCTGTCATAAAAATCATCATTTCTTGCAGCCTCTATTATGTCCGCAAGAGGAACTCCGCGTTCAGCCGCCATCTGCCTGAAAGTGTAGTTTATCAGTTTTACTCCGAGTCTCTGTGCAAGCATGGAACTGATAGTGGTGTTTCCACAGCCTGACTTTCCGCTCACGGCTACACGGATCTCTCCGCAAGGCACATATCCCATACAATCCTCCAGTAAAAAATGCAATGCTACTCCAGATTTCTTGCCTGCTCACGGATGTTCTCAAGCGCATCCTTTGCGGCTATCACCATCGCGCCGACCTCAGTAAACTGGTTCTTGCTGCCTATGGTGTTTATTTCCCGGTTCATCTCCTGACAGATAAAATCAATTCTCTTACCCGGAGCATGTCCCTCCTCCAGCTCGGATCTCATGGCCGATATATGACTGAAAAGCCTGACAATCTCCTCGTTTATGGTGTATTTAACGAGCATGGCCGCCGTCTCCGTCATGATTCGGTTCTCGTCAGCGTCGGCCCCTAGAAGCTCCTCGAAACGGCTTCTTATCTGATCCCTGAATATCTCCTCCATTTTCGGCTGCCATTCACGGAAGAACTCCGCACATTCCTCAAGCTTTCCGAGCTTTGAGATTAGGTCATTGCGCAGATTTCCGCCTTCTCTTGTCCTGTCCGACATAAAGCGTGAGAACGCCCCGTCAAAAACCGGCTCTATCATATCCCGGTATCTGTCCATGTCATACGAACGGTTCACGGTCAGGACACCGGGCTGACTCAGGATAAACTGAATGGAGATCCCTTCCGCCCCCGATCCGGCCGCCTCCGCCACCTTGCGGGCAGCCTCCATGTATGAACGTGCAAGTCCCGTGTCCGCACTTATCTCCGCGGACGAATTCAGCTCCCTCACACGTATATTCAGATCAATCTTTCCGCGTAGAACCTTCTCGGACACTGAATTCCTGAAATACGGCTCCAGCTGGGCGAGATACGGAGGAAGATTTACAGAAAGATCAAGAAACCTGGAGTTGACAGACTTTATCTCCACGGAGACAACCGCATCTCCGGACAATTTCTCCTCATAGGCATAACCAGTCATAGACGAAAGCATTTTCCGCTCCAAAATTCATGTTTTTATGAAGCGATTCTACTCCAATAACGCCATATTTTCAATCACGGGGAACAATAAGGAACAGCCCTTCTGTACACCGGAAAGATATTATGTTAATATAGCGGCAATATATAAATCCGCTCCGGATGCGGAAAAAGGAGTGTCTCCATGCCAGACGGGTCGTTGCCCCTGCTGATTTCAATTGTAATCCTTGTGATTTTTTCAGGCTTCTTCTCCGCCACGGAGACAGCCTTTTCCTGCGTTAACAGAATAAAGCTGCGGACGCTGCACTCAAACGGCAACAGGATGGCGGGAAAGGTCCTGAACCTTGCTGAGAAGAACTATGACAGGCTTCTCAGCACAATTCTTGTGGGAAACAACATAGTTAATCTGTCGGCCTCCACACTGTCGGCGCTCCTTTTCGCGAAACTCCTTACAGGCAGCCCGCTTAACCCGTCAGTGGTGTCCACGGCGGTAATAACGCTGGCCGTCCTCGTATTCGGCGAGATAACCCCGAAATTCATAGCCAAAACAAGCCCGGATCGGATCGCAATGCTGTTCTATCCGGTGATAAGAATCTTCATGTACGTGTTTGCGCCCGTAAACGTCATTTTCAGCGCATGGAAAAAGCTGATCGCAGGAATTCTCAAGCTCAAGAGCAACGAGATCATAACTGAAGAGGAGATAATGACGATTGTGGAGGAGGCGCAGGAGGACGGAACTCTCAGACAGGAGGAGACAAGGCTCATCCGCTCGGTGATAGAATTCGATGACCTTGAGGTCGGCGACATCCTTGTACCTAGGGTGAATATAGTCGCCGTGGACACATCCGAGCCTATGGAGGAGATAAGAAAAGTTTTCGTCTCCACCGGTTTTTCACGCCTCCCGGTATACAGGGACAGCATAGATTCGGTCATAGGCACGATACATGAGAAGGATTTCTACGGCGCTCTGATTGCCGACGGCAGGAACCTCAAGGACATAATCCAGGAAGCGTTCTTCACGACAAAACATACGAAAATATCAAAGCTTCTCAAGCAGATGCAGAAAATGAAGGTCCACATGGCGATAGTCCTGGACGAATACGGCGGAACACTGGGACTTGTGACTCTTGAGGATATTCTTGAGGAGCTGGTCGGAGAGATATGGGACGAGCACGACGAGGAGATAAGCCTGTTCAGGAAAATCTCTGACGACACGTACATAGTCTCCGGAGACGCTCCTCTCAGCAAGCTGTTCGACAGGCTGGATCTTGACGGACTGGAAGATGATTTTGATGCCACGACAGTAAGCGGATGGGTCATGGAGCAGCTGGGAGAAATTCCGTCCGCGGGAAAGACGTTCTCATTCAGGAATCTGTCCATAGAGATCACAAAATCTACACCCAAAAAAGTTCAGCAGGTAAAGATTATATGCGGTCCAAGATCTGATTCAGAAGAAGACTGACGGCAGACGCCGATCATCATCACGCCGCCTGGAGGAAAGAGAAAGAGCAGTTCTATCCGCGCGGAGCCTTTGCGGGATCAACAGGCTGGCCGTTCTGAAACACCATGAATGTTATCTGAGGCTTTCCTGTTATGGAATCAGACCCGGCCGTTCCGAGCTCCGTGCCGGACAGAACATAGTCGCCCTTTCTGACTTTTATGGAGCCCATTCCTGTGTATGCATATATGAGTCCGGTCTTTGACTGCACAAACAGTACCTGCCCGAATCCGCGGTAGACACCCACATACATCACCGTTCCGGCCCTTACAGCCGTGACCGGCTCGTTCAGCTTTGCTGAAAGCTGGACACCGGAAACTTTTCCCTTAACATACGTAACATCAGGATTTCTCACCGGCCATGATGTGCTTCTGTCGGCCTCGGACGTAGCACCGTATGTCCGAGTATCCGGAGCCGGTGACAGGATTTCCTGCCTCTCCTCATTGTGTACCGCTGCTACGGCGGCAGCCTTCTCCGGAGCACGGATCTTAATCTTCTCGCCGGTCTTTATCACCGCAGTCGAGTCCATTCCGTTAAGCGCCAGAAGCTCCGGAACCGTCATTCCGTTCCTGCGTGCGATGCCGTACAGCGTGTCGCCCTTCTGCACCGTATAAATCTCAGAAACGGAGGCGGTCTTCTCCGCATTCAGGCCGCCTGCAGCCGAAAGTGCCGCCGCAGTTCCTATATCAGCAGTCGGAATCACAAGTTTCTGTCCGGCCTTCAGCACATCAGATTCGGACAGATTGTTGGCGGTTCTGAGCTCGGCTACAGTTATCTGATATTTTCTGCTTATGGAATACAGTGTATCTCCCTTCTCCACCCTATAGGCGGAGTCGGCGGACAGCGGCACCATCAAAAACATGAACATCATTGGGGAGAAAAGAAAGGCCATTTTTCCGGCTGATAAAATTTTCATGGTCATATTATCGGCAGAAAAAACGGCCGGCGTTATCACAAAATTATGCTGCTGAAAAAATCATGGACACGGATGCCGCTTATCACCTCGTCAACTCCGTAATGGCTGAGCATGTCGCTTCTGCCGCGCCTCAGGTGCTCGGATGTAGTTCCGTGGCGGATTGACACATCAGCCTCCATAAGCGCGGAGAAATGATCGGCAATCCTCACAAGCCTTCCGTCAACAGGCGAGAATTCATCCGAGTTGTACATTGAATTCAGCTCATCCCAGGTAACCCGGCACGGCTTTCCGTCAAGAATTATCCTGTCCGAGAATTCATCGCTGGTGAAATATATCAGCTCCCCGGCAAAGAACGGTTCCATAAGCGGAACAAGCTCCCTGCTCACAATCTCATCCTCAATCCTTTTGACTATGCTCGGAAGCTCGTCCGTGGCACGCTTTACGGGAGAAATTATGTCCCTTGTAACGGATTCCGGAAGGTCATGAAAAAGTCCGCTGAAAAAATCATTCACGGATCTTCTCACACAGAATCCGGCTCCGGTCTCCCTTCCCAGAAGGAGCGTCATGACGGCGACATAAAAGCAGTGGCCGAGCACGCTGGTTCTCGGAACACGCGGTGTCTGGTTCCATCTGCACTGGAACCTCAGCTGTTCTATTTTCATGATGAAGTCAAACGGCTTCTGTCCGGTGACAAGCTTCTGGACGCCCTCAAGATCAAGATACGGCTGCAACCCGGATTTAAGCTCGGCCTCGATTCCGACCGTCCGCGCAGGCTCGTTCACTACGGAAAGCATGTCAAGCTCCCTTATCGTGGAATACCTGTGGGCCGCCTCGTACACGTGGACAGCCGCCTTTGTACGGTCAGGAACAGGAATGGAACCGGACTTCTGTCCTATATAAATCGTGAAACCGGAAAAAAGTCCGTCATCTTTTATGAGATTCCTGTACTGGTTCAGGACCCATTCGTTCAGATGCATATATTCATCTGGATAATCACGTTTCAGCATCTGCTGAACAGGAGCCTTTATGTCACATAGGGCTATCTTTCTGAGCAGGTCGAACACGGAGGCATAGACCATCCATTCCCAGTCGATATAAACACCCTTGTGCTCCTCGTATTTTCCTATCATGTAGGCGAGCACCATCTTTTCTCCGGCCTTGTCCATCTCCACAAGATCGAACGGACGGACAAGATCGTTCCACCGCTGGATTGAGAAACCTTCAAAAATCCTGAGAGCAAGATTTCTTTCCATGGCGCACCTAATTGCTCAGTCCGGTCCGGTGGTCGGAGTCCATCTTCTCCTTCCAGACCACGGCCTTTTTCTTGATCTCCTCCGCCTGCTCGCGGTTTCCAAGAAGGATATAAAGTCTGTGGAGCGCCAGAAGATATTTAATCGCGCTCCTCATGTCGTCTATGCGCCTTGTGGAAAGCTCATATCTGTCCCGGTAGGCTGTCGCCGATGAATTCAGCAGCTTCTGTATCATCCTGATGTACAGGACCGTAGTCTCATAATCCGGACAGTTCGGATCAAAATAGTCACGTGCGGCCGCCTTCATGTCAATCAGGTTCTTCGTGACGGTGACAGCCCGTCCCTCAAGCTCCACGAATGACCACTTCCATTTGCTGTTATCGCCGAACGCATCCTTAAGCAGCGTTATCACAAGACCGAGCTTTCTGACAAGCTCATATCTTTTGGAGATTTTTACGGTTGAGATCTTCTCCTGGCACGGTGCAAGATCCGAATACGGAATGTCTATCGTTGCGGTCACAATCTCCTCAAGATATATTATCGCCTTGTAGAGTATTTTTCTGGCGTCGTTCAGGGCGTCGTTGTTCTTCACTTCCATAACCTTGAGCGACAGCGTATTCTGCGCTATATACAGGGAAGCTACATATATCATATCCTCGCAAAGCATGAATTTCTTAAGCTCGGAGGCAGGATCCCCGTTTCCAATGACATTCAGCATTGTCTTCTCCTTCTCAAGAACCGCATTTATCCTGTCCTTGTAGGGACGCACTGCCTCCGCAAAATGAAGCCTGGCATCTTCTGAAACTTTAGCCATCACTTACCTCCGCTGAATTTTCTTAACATTGTTCTGGCATGTTCAAGCGACTGCTCCGTATCAGCATCGCCCGACAACATCCGGGCTATTTCGGCGACCCGTTCTTCTCCTGTCACCTGATGCACATTTGAGGATGTTATTCCCCCCGAAACATCCTTCTCAACCTTTATCTGATTATCGGCATAAACGGCGATGCTTGCAAGATGTGTTATGCAGAAAACCTGCTTTGTCCGGGCCAGGAATTTCAGGTGCTCGCCCACGGACACGGCCACCCCTCCGCCGATTCCCGTGTCTATCTCGTCAAATATAAGAGTCCCGACAGTATCGCCCATCGCAAAAATGGTCTTTAGGGCAAGCATGACGCGCGACAGTTCTCCCCCGGATGCGATTTTCGCAAGAGGAAGCATGGGCGCACCCGGATTCGCACTTATCATGAATTCTATGTCATCGGTTCCGTAAGGACCGCACTTCTGCACGACGTCGTCTGAGGCGCTCTTATCCCGGATGCTCACGCCGAATCTGGTTCCGTCCATTCCGAGTTTTGACAGGATTGCCTCCACCTCGGATGAAAGAGATGAAGCCGCGGCACGTCGCGCATCCGACAGAATTTTAGCCTCGGCAAGAACCTTCCGGCCGAGGTCGGCGACCTCCCTTTCCATGGCGGCCCTCGTTCCTCCTGCGGCGGAATTCTCCTCTATAAATCTCCTTGCGGATGAAAGGTAGTCCATAACCTCTGAGAGAGGAGCGCTTACGGACGATGCGTATTTCTTCTTCAGATTGAAAATAAGTGAAAGCCGCTCCTGTACCGCCTGAAGTCTCGCAGGATCAAAAACCAGTTCCTGCATATAGGAGCTGAATTCATCGGCAATGTCGGAAATCTCATAAAAGGCGGCCTCAACCCGCGAGTTAAGCGCCGAAAGCTCCGGATCCAAGGAAAACGCACCCGACGAACCGCGCCGGATCCGCTTCATCATCTGTACGACTCCGGAATCTCCGGACGAAAGCATTCCGTTTATCTCGTCCACCGCGGAATATATCTTCTCGTATGACAGGAGCTTCATCTCCTCGGCGGCAAGCGCCTCATCCTCGCCCGGCTTCAGCCCGGCCTCCTCTATTTCACTGACAGCGAAGCGCATCATCTCAAGCTTCCGCCCGAGTTCCTGCTCGGTGCCGGCGAATTCATCAAGTCTTGCCCGTTTCTCCGCAAGCTCCGCATAAAGAGCAGTGAATTCCGACACTCTGGCCGTAAGACCTGCTCTGGCATCCAGAAATTTCCTGTGCTCGGAGACTTTCATCAGAGACTGATGCTCATGCTGTCCGTGAATGTCAACAAGAAACGATGAGAATGCGGCAAGTTCCGTTCTTGTGACCTGCACATCCCCAATCCATGCTCCGGACTTTCCGTTTGACCTGATGAATCTTCTTATAAGAATCCGTCCGTTTTCCGCTGAAATCCCCCTCGCAATAAGCCATCCCGCGGCAGACTCCGGATCCTCTTCATGCCCGGCATCAACGGAAGAACCGCTCTCCACGGAAAATACAGCCGATACGGACGCTTCCGATGCCCCGGATCTTATCTGCTGGACATCGGCCCGACCGCCCAGCAGAAACGAAAGGGCGCCTATCAATATCGACTTTCCGGCTCCCGTCTCGCCGGAGAAAACCGTGAATCCCCTGCCGAATTCAAGATGATCGTTCTCAATGAGGGCAAAATCCTTTATTGTAAGTTCCTCAAGCATGTGGACCTCCAGACCAGTTCAACTTGGATCTAAGCGCGGTATAGAATCTGCCGGCTGTACAGAACACAAGCTGCACTTTCCGTTCAGTTCTCCTTATTCTTATCACATCATCCTGAAACAGCGGCACCGGCTCCTGGCCGTCCACCGTCATGCATATATTCCTTGTTCTGCATGGCAGAACAGTCACCTTGAGCTCGCCGTCAGGATTGAGCACAATCGGACGGCTGGACAAGGAGAACGGATTAACGGGAGTCATGACGACCGCATCCAG
The DNA here is from genome assembly GCA_963594605.1 of Bacteroidaceae bacterium. Lineage (GTDB taxonomy): Bacteria > Spirochaetota > Spirochaetia > Treponematales > Treponemataceae > Treponema_D. Next base: position 17,154 of record CAVBEH010000004.1, on the reverse strand, counting down.
ATCAGGATCTATTATGGGGCCTCCGGCCGATGCGGAATATGCGGTGGAGCCGGTTGCCGTACAGAAAATCAGGCCGTCGGCTTTGAGTGAGCAGAGATGAAGCGAATTGTACTCCACATCAAGCGACACTGTCCTCGCGGCACGCTCCGCGCTTATCACCACGTCATTAAGCCCGGTCAGTTCCGCGGCGACGGCTCCATTCCTGACGAGAGTGGCGCAAAGCATTGTCCGCTCGGCGACAGGCGCGGCGCCGGAAAGAAAAGCGTCCAGATGGGAGCGCCATTCATCCGGTTGGACGGCAGATATAAAACCGAATTCCCCGAAATTCACAGGAAAAACCGGAATTCCCGCCGCGACACAGCTTCTCGCCGCAAAAAGGACAGTCCCGTCGCCTCCGAGCGTTATAACGAAATCATAACCGCCCGCATCAAAACCGGAAGTGAACCCGTCAAAATCAAGAAAACAGCTCTCTATGCCACGGCCTGAAAGATATGCGGACACAGAAACAGCAACAGCCCGCGAATTCTCCTTGCTTGTGTTGACGACAATAAGAACCTTTTCCATGTTGTTACGGCAGCGATCCGAGCACCTTTGAAATTTTCGCGCACTCGGAATGTGTCAGACGCGGATAGAGTGGAAAATGCGCACATCGGAGAAGCAGTGACTTGGCATGAATACAAGATGCTGACGGCTCCTCAAAAAGATCTATGACTGATCCTGCAAAAGCCGGAGCTATCTCTATGTCCTTTCTGGCCGCATACTGTCTGACATCCCTGAATGGACTTGAAAGGACAAGAGGAAAACATGAGGCGGTCGAGGCATCATCCATTCCGCGGACAAGCATCTTGTGCCGGCCGATCATGCATGAATGCTGATAAAGAGAGAAAATCTCCTTTCTTGCGGCCTCATTTCTCGGAAATTCCTTCAGCTGAATCCAGGCAAGCGCAGAATTCAGATCCGGCAACAGATCCGTTACGGGCGCGCCGTCTGCAAGACGTTTTAGCACAATCCATTCACGGCGGCCCGGAGCCATAAGCACCGCACCGCCTCCTCCCGTGACGACATCGCGCTCCTCAAGACCGAGTATGGAATATACACCAAAAAGACCGGCCTTTCTGCGGCCTGCCTCATTTCCATGCTCATCAAGTTCCGGCAGAGATGCGCCGGCTGACATGGATATATCCTCAATCACAGGAATTCCGCACTGGAGAATTCCACCTAAATCCGGAAGGATTCCTTCCGCCTCATGAAGCACCAGCGCACGGCCGCCCTCAGCGACACCACCAGCGACAGTTTCAGCTGTGACCAGCGCAGTCTCCTCTTCCACATCAAGAACAACAGGCAAAAATCCCTCAGCCTGAAGAAACTGATACTGCCATGCCGGGGCAAGCGCGGAAATCATGACCTTCTCTCCGGTTCCGATTCCCAGCGCACGCAGCGCATATCCGAGGGCAACAGCAGGACTGCGGCAGGCTATCGCCCCGTCACATCTGAAGAATTCCTTCACCTGCTGGATAAGCCTTCCGTTCAATTCGCCAGGTCCGATTTTCTCATCGACCATACAGGTGAGAACCGCATCCATCTCTTTTCTGCGTATAGTGGAACTGTAAGTCTGTATCATTTACTGAATGTCTATGATTTTCTGGAGTTCTTTCGGATTGAACAGCTTGCGGATATTCAGCATTATGAGATAGCCGTTCTCCTCGCGGATGACTCCTTCTATATACTCGGTGCCGATTCCGCTGAGCATCTGAGGAGGCTCCTTCACATCCTCCCTTCTCACCGTGACAACCCTGGCGACACGGTCTATGATGATTCCTATCTTGTTGTCATCTATGTTAAGTATGATGAATCCGCCCTCAAAGTCATCACTGCTGCTGTCCTTCGGCACAGACTGGATTCTGAAACGCTTGTGCAATGCGATTATAGGAATTATCTCACCGCGGAGATTTATTATTCCCTCCACATAATATGGAGCGTTCGGAATCACACGGACATTCTGAAGCCTTACAATCTCCTTGACATCCATAATATTCACACCGTACAGCTCATCACCGAGCTGGAAGGTCACAAGTTGAAACTGAGAATCTTCTGTAGCCATAGCATCTCCTAAAGACTCAGCACCGTAACGGCGGTACTGTTCTTCTATAATAACCATAAAACCAAGCTTTTGCAACCTGACATATCCGTAAAATTCAGTTCAGGAAGCATACCCCGGTGCCCGGACAAACAGTTCAGTCAACACAGAACAAGGTCAGAGCATCAACCCTCCGGACACCAGCCTTACGGAGAAGAACGGCACAGCTCTCAAGGGTAGCTCCGGTCGTACAGACATCATCTATAAGGCAGACACGGTCAGGAACAATACCTCCGTTTCCACAAAGTTCGGACAGAAACCTGCGTGGAGATGCGAGAGCATAGGAATTATCCATCGAGGCAAGCCGTTCCTTTCTGTCAAGCTTCTTCTGCTCAGATACGCTTAGCCTGACAAGAAGCCTCATCACCCTGAATCTGTAGCGGAATTCAAGAAAACGCGTGAGATCCTCCACCTGATCCCAGCCCCTCAGCCTTATCTTTCCGGGATGAGGAGGAACTGGAACAATCCATACATCACCCATATTTCTCAGAGCCTCGGCCATAAGTTCCGCAAAAAATCCGGACAGAGCGCGTTTTCCGCGGATTTTCCACTCGAACAGAAGTTCCCGGTTCCAGAGTCTGTAGGAGAAAAGCGGCGTCACCTCCGACGTATGCCGGAGAACACGTGATGTCCTGCACTGCATACAGATTCCGGCACAGGAAAGCAGGAACTTTCCGCACACCGCACATCTGCGGACGGAGAGAATTTTGGCGACACAAAAACGGTTTTCGCGGCAGCAGGAGCAGACAGGAGTCATGAACGAAATGCGGCCGCAAACCGCACATTCCTCGCCTCCTCCAACTGCGGACACGATACATCTGAGAACCGTCACGGACGCCGTTCCGATGCGGAACAAAAGACCGCGTACGGCATGAAACCTCTTCATCACATATATAATTGAAAAAAACAGACAGAAACATGAAGCTATTCCACGCATAAGGACGTTTTTATTTTTACGTAAACCAATTGACATAAAATATCAATATACGTAAACTCCACAGGATGAAAAACCACACAAGATTTGTATTCACGGTCATGTTTGCGGCGGTAATATCGGCAGGATGTTTCATATCGATACCAGCCGGAGCATCAGGAATCCCCATTGTTCTGCAGAATATGTTCGTAATCACCGCAGCCTGCACGCTCGGCGGTACAGGAGGATTCTGGGCCTCAATCATATTCATATCAGCGGGGCTTCTTGGACTTCCTGTATTCAGCGGCGCAAGGGGCGGAATAGCGCATCTTATGGGACCGACGGGAGGCTTCATCATCGGATATGCGGCCGGCGCACTTGTTGCCGGAATTATCGCGGGAAAACCGTCACCGGATGAAAAGAAACCGGTATTCAGCCGCGTGGCAAGGACATCACTGGCGGCCGCCGCCGGATTCATAATTCTCTATATACCTGGAATTCTGTGGTTCATGTGCAGGACAGGAAAAGGCGCCGCCGCCGCGTTCACACTGTGCGTGATTCCGTATATTCCGGGAGACATCATAAAAGCGGTGCTGACGGTGGTGCTCTGCACAAAGACAAGACCCGCCGCCGCCGTATACATGGAAAAAAAATGACGGCCGTATCTCTGGAAAAAATCAGGAAGTCATTCCGAAATCCAGACGGAGGCGAAGGCTTTACCCTGGGAGAAATATCGCTCGCCATTGAATCCGGAAGTACGACTATGATAGGCGGCGCGAATGGTTCCGGAAAAAGCCTGCTCATGTCAATAACAGCCGGACTTGAACAGCCCGACTCGGGAAGAGTGACTGTAACAGCCCCGGACGGAAAGCCGGCAAAGGCCGGACTGGTATTTCAGGATGCGGACAGCCAGATTCTTGGCTCAACCCCTGAGGAGGATGTGATGTTCGGGCTTCTGAACTGCGGATTCACGAAACGGGAGGCGGAAATCCGGACAGCCGAGGCGCTCAGGCAGGTCGGGCTTTATGAGAAACGCGGTCTGACAGCAAGGATGCTTTCAGGCGGAGAAAAACGCAGGCTTGCGGTAGCCGCGATGACGGCGATGGACAGACCCGTAATAATCCTTGACGAGCCGTATGCAAACCTCGACTACGACGGCGTGCGTCAGGTGAACGGCGTCATAAGAATGCTTCAGGGACAGAAAAAGACGGTGATAATACTTACCCATGAGACGGAAAAATCACTTGCGCTGTGCGGAAGACTGATAATACTCTACAGGGGGAAAAAAGTTTTTGACGGTCCGCCCGAAGACGGTCTGAAACAGAATCTGCCCCAGTGGGGAATCAGGAATCCTCTAGTATCATACTCCAGAAAGGATGACCTTGTATGGTGACGCAAAGGAATTTTCTCTCGTTCATGGCAGGAACATCGTTTCTCCACAAGCTGCCCGCATGGATCAAGATTATGTTTCTTCTGGCCACAGGTCCCGCCGTGATGCTGTCCCCGGCCGCTGTATGGATTCCGTTCTCCCTGCTGAGCGCCGCCGCGGTCATGTCATGCGGCCAGACACGGAAAGGAATTCCTGCCGCCGCGAAGACTTCACTCGCCTATTTCCTGATTTTTTACATGGCGTCGGTCATTTCCGGAATCGCAGAAGGAGCGTCCGCAGCAGAATTCCCGGCAATTCTCATTCCGGCTCAAAATGACATCCTTCAGTCGGTCAGACTTTTCTCCGCACTTCTGTCCGCGTCCGCAGTATATACAACGACATCTCCGGTCCAGATAGCGGAAACAATAGGAAAAACCGCGGGATTTATAACCGGAGGAGGAAAAACGGCCAAGCCAGGAACCGCAGCCGCATCACTCTCACTGCTGCTGGTTATGATTCCGACAGTATTCGACGTATGGAACGAAATTTCCGCCGCATGGAAAGCCAGAGGCGGAAAAAACGGAATCAGAAAGGCGGTCATCCTGATGCCGGTGTTTCTGAATCTCTGCATGGACAAGGCGGACCGCATCTCCGATGCGGCAAGGAACCGCTCAAGCTGAAATCCTACTTCTTCCAGCCGTCATATCTTCCGCATTCAAGGATGCGCCGGGCATTCTCAACGCTTTCGGCAGAGGGTGACGCCGTGTCTTTCAAAGGATAGTCTATTCCCAGATCCCTGTACTTCATCGCACCAAGTCCATGATACGGAAGCACCTCCACACGCATCACGTTGTGAAGCGACCTGATAAAATCCCGCGTGCGCTCAAGATAAATATTGCTGTCCGTGATTCCAGGAACAAGCACATGACGGATCCATATAGGTTTTCCTATTTCATCCAGAAACCGGAACATGTCGATTATGTTTTTCCCCGTGTGTCCGGTAAGCTTCAGATGCTCCTGCTCGTCAATGTGCTTTATGTCCATCAGAAGAAGATCCGTAACATCCATAAGGCTCCTGAATTTCCCGAACCATACGCCTTCCCTTGTGAACGGTGCGCCGGCCGTATCTATGCAGGTGTTTATCCCCTTCTCCTTCGCCTTCGAGAGAAGCTCCAGCAGAAAATCCAGCTGAAAAAGCGGCTCGCCGCCGCTTACGGTTATCCCGCCCTTATTTCCCCAATACTCACGGCAGGTAAGAGCCTCCTCTATAAGCTCATCCGCAGAATAAAGCTTTCCGTCCGTAAGTTTCCATGTGTCCGGATTATGGCAGTAAAGGCAGCGGAGCGGACAGCCTGAAAAAAATATTATGAAACGGACTCCCGGTCCGTCCACAGAGCCGAACGACTCAAGCTGATGTATATATCCTTTCATACAGAATTCCCCCATAAAAAAAGCCCCCGCGGAACCGGACAAGGCTACGCGGAGGCATAATAACCTGCAGCTAGCGCTGATTACATGCTTGCATGGCAGGTACGTGCGATAACATCATCCTGCTGTTCCTTTGTAAGGTTGATGAAGCGGACGGCATATCCTGAGACACGGACAGTGAAGTTCGCATATTCAGGTTTCTCCGGATGAGCCTGGCAGTCCCTGAGCTTCTCCACGCCGAACACATTGACATTCAGGTGATGTGCACCCTTGTCAAAATATCCGTCAAGCACGCTTACAAGATTTCCTATACGCTCGTTCTCGTCATGTCCAAGGGCATTCGGATTGATTGTCTGCGTGTTGGAGATTCCGTCCAGCGCATATTTGTACGGAACCTTTGCGACAGAGTTGAGGGATTTGATGAGACCCTTCGTCTCGGCGCCATAGCACGGATTGGCACCCGGAGAGAACGGCTCATGAGCCTTGCGTCCGTCCGGAAGCGCACCAGTAGCCTTTCCATACACGACATTCGATGTAATCGTGAGAATTGACGTAGACGGCTCGGCGTTGCGGTACGTCGGATGCTTCCTGATTTTCGCCATGAAATCCTTGAGAAGCCATACGGCTATGTCATCCGCACGGTCATCATCCTGTCCATAGCGCGGGAAATCACCTTCAATCTCAAAATCGCTTGCAAGGCCGTGATCATCACGGATCACCTTGACCTTGGCATATTTTATCGCGGAGAGAGAGTCAACCACATGTGAGAATCCGGCGATTCCGGTGGCGAACGTACGGCGCACGTCAGTATCGATAAGAGCCATCTCCGCAGCCTCATAATAATACTTGTCGTGCATATAATGAATAAGGTTCAGTGTGTTCACATACAGATCCGCCAGCCACTCAAGCATCACGTTGAATTTGCGCATGACCTCATCGTAATCAAGATACTCGGAGGTTATAGGCTGAAGTTCCGGTCCGACCTGAACATAAGGCGTAAGACCTGCTCCCTCGTCCTTTCCTCCGTTGATCGCATAGAGAAGAGCCTTAGCGAGATTGGCACGCGCTCCGAAGAACTGCATCTCCTTTCCGGTCTGGGTGGCCGAGACGCAGCAGCAGATCGAATAGTCATCACCCCAGATCGGACGCATCACGTCATCATTCTCATACTGGATAGATGAAGTGTCGATTGAGATTTTCGCCGCATACCGGCGGAATGATTCCGGAAGCCTCTTGGAATAGAGCACCGTGATGTTCGGCTCAGGAGACGGTCCCATATTCTCAAGCGTATGGAGGAAACGGAAATCATTTTTCGTGACCTCGGAACGTCCGTCCTGTCCAAGTCCGGCAACCTCAAGAGTCGCCCAGATCGGATCTCCGGAGAACAGCTGGTTGTATGATTCGATACGAGCAAAGCGGACCATACGGAATTTCATGACTATATGATCAACAAGTTCCTGAGCCTTCTCCTCCGTGAGAATTCCCTTCTTAAGATCACGCTCGATATATATATCAAGGAATGTGGAGATACGGCCGACGGACATTGCGGCACCGTTCTGCGTCTTGATTGCGGCAAGATAACCGAAATACAGCCACTGGAACGCCTCCTTTGCGGTTGAGGCGGGCTTTGAGATGTCATATCCGTAAAGGGCGGCCATAGCCTTTATTCCCTTGAGAGCCTTTATCTGCTCGGCAATCTCCTCGCGCTGGCGGATAATGTCCTCAGTCATCGTTCCGTCTCCGCAGTCCAGCTTGTCCTGCTCCTTCTGTGCGATAAGATAGTCTATACCGTAAAGAGCGATACGGCGGTAATCGCCGACGATACGTCCGCGTCCGTATGTATCAGGAAGACCGGTAAGGATATGCGCCTTGCGGGCCGCACGGATTTCCGGAGTGTACACATCGAACACCGCATCCGAATGAGTCTTGTGATATTCGGTGAAAACCTTGTGGAGTTCCCTGTTTGACTCGTATCCGTACATCTGTGTTGACTGCTCGGCCATCTTTATTCCGCCGAACGGCATGAAAGCCCTTTTAAGGGGTTTGTCAGTCTGAAGTCCGACAACCTGCTCGAGCTCCTTTCCATCAGCACAGATATACCCTGGTCCGTGAGATGTAAGTCCGGTCACGACATCCGTATCCATGTCAAGGACACCGGAACGCTCCTTTCCGTCAAGTCCGACGGATTTCTTGTTGTGCTCCGCCTTCTGCAGCTTCTGGAGCTCATCGAACAATTTCTTTGTGGCCTCGGTAGGCCCCGCAAGGAAAGACTGATCTCCACTATATTCTGTATAGTTACTCTGGATAAAATCGCGGACATTCACCTCGCTTGTCCACAGACCTTTCGGGTTGAAGCCATCCCATTCAGTTCTCATTTCCATCATGAAACCTCATAATTTGTTTTTTTTGCCGCCGAAGCGGTTCCGGCAGCTGATCATAAACTCAACTCCGGTCTAGGATTCTAATGCAAAAAACACCTTCTTTCAATATATGATAGAAAAATGTATGCACACCGTCATATTTACTTGTAATAATTACAATATTATACTAATACCATAAAAACGGAATGTCAACATCCGTACGCAAAAAAAAGACCGTCCCCATGGACGGCCGCAAATTCTGTCAGCTGTTCTGTGACTCCTGTTTTCTGGCTTCCTCCTCCTCCTTCTTCGCCTCCTTCTTGTCCTTTATATCGGCGGCACCGATAAAGAGGCAGATGAGACCGATAAAGGCCGCCAGCACCGGAGCGCATCCTTTAAGGAACGACACGACATCAGCTCCCCAGGCAAGGGGAAATGCCGGTATCACGGAAAAAACAGTAAAACAGATGAACACGACACCTATCACAATCGAAAGCACAAGCATCTCCTGTCAATTGGATTTGACAGTAAATCTAGCACAAATTTCCAGTCTGAACAAGTGAAAAAGCCGATTGCAAAGCCTTCCCAAAATGATTATACTCGCGCGCATGGACAGAAAATGCTTCTCCGCGGCATTCAGGACGTCTCTTCCTGTGCTTTTCGGATACCTTGCGATCGGAATCGCTTTCGGTCTTATGATTACAGACGCCGGCTATCCTTGGTGGATGTCTCCGGTGATGAGCATAACGATGTATGCCGGAGCCGGGCAGTACATGGCTGTAGGGCTTTTCGCCGCCGGAGTTCCGCTTGGGATGATAGTCATAACGGAACTGCTGGTGAACATCAGGCACATTGTCTACGGGCTCTCGCTGATAACGAAATTCAACGGATGCGGAAAATGGAAGCCATATCTTGTATTCGCCCTGACGGACGAGACATATTCACTTCTGACATCGGCCGATGTGCCGGAGGGAATGAATCCCGGCAGTTTTTACGGAACAGTCGCACTGCTTGACCACATATACTGGATTGCAGGAGGACTGATAGGCGCGGCGGCAGGTGCCATACTTCCCTTCAGTCCGGACGGAGTTGATTTTGCCCTTACAGCGCTGTTCCTTGTGCTTACAGTTGACCAGATCGAGAAGACAAAGGATTATTTTCCGCCGGCTGTAGGAGCCGCAGCCACCGTCATACCGGTGATACTTTACAGAAAAGGAATAATCGGAGAGAGCAGCAACATCCTTATAATCGCGCTTGCGGCGGGAATAGCAGTGACGGCGGCCGTACGGGGCCCGTTCATGAGAAACGGACAGAAGGAAATATGAGCGGACTCAGCATAAACCAGGCTCTCGCGGCGACATTGCTTTCCGCGGCCGTAATACTGGCGGAACGCGCGTTTCCGTTCCTGCTGTTCTCAAGGCATGAGCCGCCTAAAGTAATAAGGTTCATTGAAAAGTACATTCCCCCTATGGTCATGTCGGCGCTGTTCGTATACTGCCTCAAGGACATGGATTTCACTTTGCCCAGAGGAGGAGGATCTGTTCCCTATATTGCAGGCATCGCGGTGACACTGCTGACATATATATGGAAGCACAATCCTCTCGTCAGCATATTCGGAGGAACCGGCATATATATGATTCTGATGAGAATTCTTTAACAGCCGCAGCATCGGAACTTTTTACCCAAACTTTTCCGAAACGTATTGACATAAAAACGTATAAACATCAATCTATGCGTTATAAAACCAAAAACCAGACGGTTGTATGCGCCGGCATACAGCACAATGATTTTTTTTACCGTATGTATGTACGGTTTATTTTTTTCATAAGAGGTTGCTTGAGTTGAAAGGAAGTCAGGTTACCATTGACCACGTGTCAAAGCAGTTCGGAGATTTCATCGCACTTGATGACATAAATTTTACCATAAAGCCCGGAGAATTCTTCTCACTGCTCGGACCGTCAGGATGCGGAAAGACGACCCTGCTCCGCATAATAGCCGGTTTTGAGTTTCCTGATGACGGTGCCGTACTTTTTGACGGAAAAAACGTAATTCCGTTTCCTCCTGACAAGAGACATTCCAACACCGTTTTCCAGACATACGCGCTTTTTCCGCACATGTCAGTCTATGACAACGTGGCCTTCCCTCTGAGACTCAAAAAACTTCCGAAGGACGAGATTGACACCAAGGTACGCGAATATGTCCACCTTGTACAGCTTGACCAGCACATATACAAAAAGCCGAACCAGCTTTCCGGCGGACAGAAACAGCGTGTCGCCATAGCTCGCGCCCTGATAAACGAGCCGAAAGTTCTCCTGCTGGACGAGCCGCTCTCCGCGCTTGACGCGAAGCTGCGCGCTAATCTTCTGATAGATCTGGACAACCTGCACGACAAGATCGGCATAACATTCATCTACGTAACCCATGACCAGAGCGAAGCTCTCTCAGTGTCGGACAGAATCGCGGTAATGAATCAGGGGCACGTGCTTCAGATAGGAACACCGTTCGAGATATACGAAAGCCCTGCGACACAGTTCGTGGCACAGTTCATCGGTGAGACAAACCTGTTTGACGCCGAGGTCGTGGACTGCATTCCGTTCAGGGTGCCGGATTCGAACGAGGACGAGCACATGGTGACTCTTTCCGTGCCTGAGCTGGGACAGCAGGCTCCGCTCGCAAGCGACACCGAGGCGACAGCCGCGCTTGACAGGTACATGCAGGTCACGGACTACGAGCATACGGAGAAAGGACAGAAAGTTGCTGTCACCGTCCGTCCCGAAAAGATAAGGATAACGCTTGAACCACCGGAAACAGGCGGACGCACCGACATAAACGTGTTCTGCGGCACGGTGGAGGAACCGATATATTCAGGATTCCAGTCCAAATTCTACGTCAGGCTTCAGACCGGAAAAATAATAAAGGTATTCAAGCAGCACACTGACTATATGGATCAGGGGCCGGTAATAAGATGGAAGGACAAGGTGTATGTCTCCTGGTCCGCTGATGACGCCTACATAGTAGAGGACATCGAAAAATGAGTACCGGAAAGCAGAAAGAGACACCGCCGCACGCCGGAAACAGGAAATCCACGGGAGTATTATACGCATGGCCGATGGGAATATGGTTCATCGTGTTCTTCATCGCACCGATAGTAATAATCTTCATATACAGTTTCCTGAAGAAGGGACTTTACGGCGGAGTGGAGCCGAAATTCTCACTCGATGCATACAGGCAGATGCTCAACCCGAAATACGGCCTGATTGTTCTCAGGACACTTAAAATATCGCTTGTATCGACCGTCATAACAATTCTTGTATCCCTTCCGTGCGGATATGCGATGGTCAGAAGCAGGCACCAGACTCTGCTCCTTTTTCTCGTGATAATTCCGTTCTGGACAAATTCGCTGATAAGGATTTTCGCCTGGATGTCGATTCTGAACAACGACGGAATATTGAACCAGATTCTGCTGAAGCTGCACATAATAGACTCGTATCTTCCGCTTCTCTACAACCAGAAGGCGGTCGTGCTTGTGTCGGTATATATGTACATTCCGTATGCGGTGCTTCCGATATTCACGGCGATAGACCGCTTCGACTTCTCGCTGCTTGAGGCCGCACGCGACCTTGGAGCGACAAAAGCGCAGTCCATGGTCAGAATTCTTCTTCCGGGAATCAAAAGCGGTGTGATTTCCGCACTCATATTCACATTCATCCCGATTTTCGGGGCATACACCGTTCCGCTCATCGTCGGCGGAAAGGACTCTTATATGCTCGGAAACATCATCGTTGATCAGGTTCAGAGAACCCGCAACTGGCCGCTGGCCGCGGCATTCAGCATGGTGATAACGCTTGTCAGCATAGCCGGAATAATCTGGATAACAAAATCCAACGGAACCGGAGTCAAATCCGCAAAGAATGCGGTCCGGGAAGAAAACTGCGCTTCCGTCAGGAAATGACCGCAGACGGCCGGAACATTTTTTGAATTTGGAGGAAAGATGAACCATCCTTTTTGTATATTCCTTCACAGCGCGATGTCAGGCAAGGGACGACCGAACGGAGAACCGTCGCGCCATGCGCGCAAAAACTGGAAGAACAGGCAGAGAAATTTCTCGTTCTCAAAAACAGTGCTTTATCTTACGCTCCTGTTCCTATTCATTCCGCTTTTCGTGATAATAATATATTCCTTCAACGAGGGAAAAAGCGCGGAATTCACACGTCCGTCGCTGATCTGGTACAGGCAGCTGGTCACCGGCTCCGGCGATCTCTGGCGTTCGCTTCTGAACAGCGTGATTGTCGCCCTGTCATCGGCATTCGTATCGACGGTGCTGGGAACTGCGGCCTCAATCGGCGTGAACTGGTACAGTTTCCGCGGAAAGAAATTCATAAACACAATAACCTACCTGCCGATGGTTCTGCCGGAGGTCATAGTAGGAATATCAATGCTGATTTTCTTCAGCGGAATAAGACTTCCGCTCGGGCTGTTCACAATTTTCGCCGCGCACACGACATTCTGTCTGCCTTTCGTCTACCTTATGGTGAACGCGCGTCTGGACGAATTCGACTTCTCAATTGTAGAGGCGGCGCATGATCTCGGCGCCACGGAGCTCCAGACTATGACCAAAGTGGTGATTCCGGCGATAATGCCGGGAATAATGTCCGGATTCATGCTCGCGGTCACAATGTCCCTTGAGGATTTCGTCATAACATTCTTCGTGGCGGGACCGGGCTCCACCACACTGCCGCTTTATGTGTATTCAATGATAAGATTCGGAGTGTCACCGGTGATAAATGCGCTGTCGTTCGTGATGATAATATTCACCTGCCTGATAGCGTTTCTGCTCCGCAAGGGGCTCAAGAATTTCGCCGCAAGCCATTAGTCCCAATGTACAGCCGGAATTTCACGTCCCTGTGGAATTCCTACGCGCAGAAAGGAAGTCGTTGATCATCACTCTGCGCATCGGGACAGAAGTCCCATCACTCTTCTTTTCAGAGGGTTCAAAATGAAAAGAACCGCTTCTTCTGCAATCGCCGCCGTAATCTGCGGCTGTATCGGGTTGTCATCATGCTCACGCGGAGACGACAACACATTGTATCTGTTCAACTGGACATACTATACACCGGATTCAGTGCTCAGACAGTTCGAGCAGGAATACGGATGCACGGTGAAAGTTGACACCTTCGACTCCAACGAGGTCATGTACGCAAAGCTCAAGGCCGGAGCGTCAGGATATGACATAACATTCCCGTCACAGGACTATACGTCAATAATGATAAACCAGGGAATGCTCAGGGAAATTGACAGGACAAACTTCCCGAATTCCTCGCATATAAATCCGGCAGTTCTGCAGAAAACGACATTCGATCCGGAAATGAGATGGTCAGTTCCGTATTACATGGGAGCTGCGGGTATCGCCGTGAACAAGCAGAAAGTCAAGGAATATGACAGAAGCTGGGACATATTCTCCCGAACAGACCTGAAGGGACACATGACCATGATGGACGACATGCGAGAGGTGATAGGAGATGCGCTCGCATTCAGCGGATATTCTGTGAACACTACCGACATGACAGTCCTTAAATCGGCCGCTGATCTGATAAGCTCAAAATGGAAGCCCAATCTGGTGAAATTCGACGCCGAAGGATTCGGAAAATCATTCGCGTCAGGCGATTTCTGGGTCTGCCAGGGCTACGCCGAGGTTGTATACGGCGAGGTTCCGGAAGACAGGCAGGCTGACATGATTGATTTCTTCATTCCTGAGGAAGGCGGTCCGATGTACATAGATTCGATGGTGATTCTTAAAAATTCAAAGCACTATGACCTTGCGATGAAATTCATCGACTTCATACACCGGCCGGACATATATGTCCAGTTTCTCGACAATTTCCGTTTTCCCGGATTCGTCAACCCTGATGCCGACAGCATAAGAAAGACGGTTCCGCTGTACCGCCCGGAAGAAATGGAGCGCTGCGAGCTCAAGCTCGACATAGGAGCGGATCTTGAGAAATACAACGAGCTATGGCAGGACATAAGATTCTCCGCCGACTGACAAAAAGACGGGAAGCCGCCGATACAGGCGCTTCCCGCCGTCTTTTACATCAATTGTCCATGCCGGTTTACAGTCACTTCACAAGCCCGCTGTTCTTCAGAAGCAGTTCTATGTCCGTTCCCTTTGTCTTTTTCAGAAGAATCTTCAGCGCCTTGCGTTCCCTCCATTTGAGCGGAAGCTCGTCAACGCTCCTCTTGTCCACTCCGTAATAGCAGGCCCGCAGCAGCTCGCGCACGTCATACTGGCTTCCCCAGACTTCAGGAACGGCACGGTCAACGTTCATCAGCGTGTAGACCGACTCCATTCCGGTCCTGATTGAATATTCGGTCGTGAAAATCGTGTCGCGCGGAGTCTCGGCGAACTGTCCGATGAACGCGAAATTCACGCTGCCGTCAGGAACGACTTTCGGGCGGTCGCTCTCCTTTCTCGGCTGGAAGAATGCGTTTATATAAGGCATAAAGCAGGTCGTGGTGTTGCAGCGGTTCTTCGCATAGTCAGCGATTTTATCCTTCGGAATTCCGATATGGTAGAGCCACTCCTGCGCCACCTCCTCACCGGTACATTCCCTCATCGCCTTCTTCATGAAGTTTCCGGGTCTGTTCGTGGAGAGCGCGTAGAACCACACAAGAACCGTGTCCCTGTCCTGTGAGCGGAACTGCGGCTGGCGGTTGATTGTCCAGGAGCAGTACCAGTTCTCCGTCGAATCCTTGACCGTGACTATTCCGCCGGTTGTAACCTTGCCCGCCCTCGGATCGCGCTTGCACACTCTGATTATGTGCCGGATTATATCCTCGTCCTTTGTCTGAATCGTCGCGCTCATCCAGTTGGTCGCCTCTGGGTCGGAACAGAAGTTGTCCGGATTTCCGAATTCGCCGTCCAGAGCCTGCGCCGCGATGTTCTTCCACATATCCCAGCTCTCGCCGCCTCCGGTGCGGATTCCGCTCAGATCAGGCGCATGGGTCTGATCTCCGTAGCATGACGTATCGGTGCAGCAGCCGTTCGTTATGAACACAAGATCATCCTCCGTAAGGCCGATTCTCGATTCCACACCGCCCTTCTCGTAGACAATCGCCTTCGCGACCTTCCTGTCCTTCCTGTTGTCAATCAGAACATTCTTCACGTTGATTCCGAATTCAATTTTGACTCCGTGCTTCTCAAGCCATTTCTGGAGCGGCAGAATCATGCTCTCGTACTGGTTGTATTTCGTGAAGCGCAACGCGGAGAAGTCCGGCAGCCCGTCGATGTGATGCACGTAGCGGCAGAGATAACGCTTCATCTCAAGCGCGCTCGACCATTTCTGGAACGCGAACATCGTCTGCCAGTAGAGCCAGAAATTGGTGCTCCAGAATTCATCAGGAAGAACCTCGCTGATTTTCTTGTCCTCAAGCTCCTTCTCCGATGTCATGAAAAGCTTTGACAGGGCAAGCGCGGACTTGCGGTCAAGCGTGAATTTCCTGTCGGTGTGCGCGTCCTCTCCGCAGTTGACCGAGGCACGGCAGAGCGAATAGTTCGGGTCATGCTTGTTGAGCCAGTAATACTCGTCCAGAACGCTCACGCCGGGAGTCTCAATCGATTCCACGTCACGGAAAAGATCCCACATGCATTCAAAATGGTTGTCCATCTCGCGTCCGCCGCGCATATAGAATCCCTTGGAGATGTCCTTGCGTCCGTCGCACGAACCGCCGGTCAGGTCGAGCTTCTCGAGCAGATGGACGTTCTCTCCCTTGATCCGGCCGTCACGGACGCAGTAAAACGCCGCGGAAAGTCCCGCAAGACCGGTTCCGATGATATAAGCCGATTTTCTGTCGGCTCCCTCAGGCTTCTCAGGATGGGCAAACGCCTCATAAGTTCCAGCTGAATAATACATAAATACCTCCTCGTCAGCGGTGAGTCAGGCAGCTTCCCGCACATCCGCAATTCTGCCGCGTCAGCCGCCGCATCTTATACAAATAAAACTAGCGACAAATTCCCGGAAAGAAACTAGACAGTTTCTGCCTAATGTCAAAAATTCAGACAGAACACCGAATTTGTATAAGAATTCTTCAGATTTTCCTGCGGTCATAATGTCACTTGCAATCCCATGTAGTATGACCTTTAGTTTCATAACCTTGACCGCCAGCTGCAGCCGGCGGATTTCCCGGAGAATACACCAATGCCTAAAAGTCAATAAAAAAATATATGATGTTTGTAATATCTGGATTTACTGTAACTAAGAATAAAATTCCTTCAAAATGATATTAGTAATATTTGTACTGAGATTAACTTCTATGTCTTGATTTTTTTCTTCAACCATGGGGAAAATGAACATATACGATTCGTAATAAATAATAGTTTCAGTTATTGCTATAACAGTATTCGGAGGCACAATGGCATTATTTGTTGAAGGAAATATGATAAAGGAATTAAGAGAAAAAATCGGCTTATCCCAGGAAGAATTGAGCTATGGTATTTGCGCTGTTTCAACTTTATCAAAAATTGAAAACTGTTTACAAAATCCATCAAGAAAAAAATTCTCTGCGCTTTTAAGCAAGTTAGGAATTTCTTTAGAAGAATATTCTTACACTGGAACAGAAAACGAAAAACAAAGAAATTGAGGCAACAATTTTTAATATGATAAACCAAAATCATTATAACTATGCAGATCTTCTAAGTAAATACAAGGAAGCAGGGGAAATGGAAAATCTTGAAAGGCAGTTTTATTTATTTGCACATATCATTTCAGAAAAAATATACCTCCAAAAATTACTGTAGAAAAACTTCTTGAAATCATAAAAATAACCATTCCTTCTTTCTCTATAGACAACATAAAAGCTTATAGGGTTTATACATTGCTTGAAATTATGATATTAAATAGAATTGCATTTGAATTAATGAAGGAAAAAAAACTACAGGAATCCCTAAATA
>CAVBEH010000003.1:0-237631 GCA_963594605.1 Bacteroidaceae bacterium | reverse complement strand
GAATTATTCTATCTTAAATATTAATATTAAACATATTTCGAAATTAGAAGAATTGCCAAAGATTCACAATGATCCATTTGACAGGTTGATAATATGTCAAGCAATTTCAGAAAATTTAACTTTATTGACTGCTGATTCAATAATTTCTCAATATCCAGTAGCAACTGTTTGAAAATAAATTCTTCATGTGAGGGTAATATGGAAACTTTAGAAAAAAAATATTTTTCAAAAAAAGCAACGGTTACGCTTTTAGCAATTTCAATTGTTGCGATTGTGCTTTCGAGCGTTTTGATTCTTTTTTCGAATCAATTTTATGGTTTGATTTATGAAATTCTTTCAAAAAAAGTTTTTCATCGCGAATTCGATTTTGAAAAATGGCTTCCGTCGATTGAATCGTTCTTTTTGGTTCCGATTTTTGTTGTAATCGTTGTAAACGCTCTTATTTTTGTAAAATATTCCGATAGGTCAAAAACGCTTCTTCTTTCTGTTCTTTTTGCGGATTTGATGATAATGATTTTGTACACGAACTACGCCGCAACCGACTTTTTTGTTGATTCGGATTTGGCTTCGGAAATTCTGCTTGGAAAAGAATGTGTAAAGGAAAAAACGCTCTGGCCAAAAGGCTGGTACTATTCCACAGAATTTCGTTTTATAAATACGCAGTTTTTTTCGGCATTGGGCTTTTTGTTCACAAACAACTTTAACGCTGTAAAAACAATTCAAACTTTGTTCTGCGTTCCGTGCCTGTTCTTTGCAATGTGGTTTCTTTTGAATCAGATTTCAATAAAGAAATTTTGGCTCAAGTTTTTAACCTGCATTTTAACGGTAATTCCTTGGTCTTGGATTGTTTGGCACGTAAGTGCTGGAGAAAACTACTACATTCCGCACGCAGTTTTCAGTTTGATTTACGTTTCTTTGTTTATAAAAATTACGCAGAACAGCGAACTTAAGCACAAAAACTTTTTTACAACTTTCTTTTTTGTTTGGGCGTTTTTAAGCGGACTTTCGAGCATTCGTTACATAATAATTTTTGTTCTTCCGCTTACGTTTGCAATCTTATGGATTGAAGGACGCGACAAAAATTCTGCTGTAAAAATCACCGACTTTAATGGGTTTTGGCTCAAAAATCAGAATGTGTTTTTAAGCGTTTCTGGCTTGATTCTTAGCGGAGTTGGTTACGTTTTCAATAATCTGATTTTTCAAAAGATTTTTACGTTCCACCAGTGGAATTCAATGAATTTTAACAAATTCGGCGAAACAGCTTTAAGCGACATTTTGCTCGGTCTTTTGGAAACATTCGGATTCAAACAGGAAGTTGCGGTTCTTACTCCAAGCGGCGTCATAAACTGCCTTGTTTATGCGGCTATTTTCCTATTCGTTTTATATTTGATTCTTGCTTTGAAAAAAGACTTGCCAAAATCTAACAAAATTGTGATGACGTTCTTTGTTTCGGCTTTTCTGTTCAATACGTTCCTTCATTTGAATGTAGACTACATAAACAGATATTACTATCCGATTATAATTTACGTAATGCCTTGTATTGCAATTATCGTGGAAAACAGCCAGCTTTCAAACTTGCGAAAGTGGACATTGGCGGTCGTTTGGTCTGTTGTGCTTGTTACATCGTCTTTTTCAATAATGCAGCATCTTTTTAGCACCGATTCGAACAAAAAACGCCATGCTTCAATCGAATTTATTCAGGAAAAAGGCTATGAATTCGGCTATGCAACGTTCTGGAATTCCACTGTTGCAACTTACCTTACCGACGGCGACCTAAAAATTGGAAACCTAACCTGCGACCGCAAGACAGGCAAAGTTATAATCACGCCGAAGTTTGACTTTACAAAATGGCTTGCTCCAAAGGACTGGTACACAAGCGACTACGGCAACAGGCCTATTTTCCTTTTGGTAGAACAAGTTGAATATGAAAACTCAAAAGATTACAAAGTCTACACAAACGGAAAACTTGTTTACGAAGATGAATTCTTTAGAATTTACGAATATCCAAGCCACGAAGCTTTTAAAAAGGCTTTTTAAATAAAGATGACAACCACAATTCCGGGAGAATTTTTATGAGACGCAGGACAATTTCCATAAACGGAGAGCCATGGTGCAGAAATCTTACGGGAATAGAAAGGCTCGCCATCGAAGTGACAAAATATCTGGACGGTTTTGTCCGGCCGGGACAGCTCGAGCTGGTTGTCCCAAAAAATGCGGAAAATCTTCCCGAATTTAAAAACATAAAAACCGTCACCCTCCCCGTCAATGCGGGGTTCATGCCGAAATGGACGCAGATTCACTTTCAGAAATATGTTCTGAAAAATCATTCGGTCAGCCTTGACTTCTCGAACACGTGTCCTTTTTTCTGTCCCGGAATTGAATTCATCCATGACATTTACTGCAGGCTTTACCGTCAGGAATTCGTCTCGAAACGGGACAGGCTCATAAATTTCTACAGCCGTGTGATGTACCGGCGGATTGCGAAGAAGGCAAAGGCCGTGATCACCGTCTCAGACTACACAAAGAACACAATTACGGCGGCCTACAAGGTATCCCCGGAAAGAATTTCCGTGGTTTATTCAGGATTGTCCGCGGAATACAGTCAGCTGCAGCCTGATTTCTCCGTGTTCGGCAGATTTCCTGAGCTTGAGGAAAGACCGTTCTATTTCACCTTGGGAAGCCTGTCCTCAAGGAAAAATCCCGGATGGATTCTCAGACATGCCGGGCTGTTTCCTGACGAGACTTTCGTCATAAGCGGAAAAGCCCTGAAAAGCAATGTTCCCGCTGAACTGGACGGAATAAGTTCCATGCCCAACATAATAATGACGGGCTACCTTTCCGATGCGGAGGTCAAGGCTATATACACAAAGGCGAAAGCCTTCATTTTTCCGTCATATTTTGAGGGGTTCGGACTTCCGCCTCTCGAGGCGCTCAGCTGCGGCTGTCCCGTCATAATCTCAGAAGCCTCGTGCCTGCCGGAAATTTACGGCGGATGTGCGCACTACATAAATCCGGATGATGCGGCTGTGAATCTTGACAGTATTCTTGATGAGCCGGTGGATTCTCCGGACAGCCTGCTCGAAAAATTCACACTGCTGAAGACTGCGGAACGGCTTTATGAGGTCATCAAAAGGTATCTGTAGGCCGGAAAACCTGTTCTCCGCCTCAACGCACCCGCCGTTCCTGTTGTAACGCACTTCCCTGTTCATTATAATGATTTCCATGATTATAACGCAGACACCTTTCAGGATGAGTTTTTTCGGCGGCGGAACTGATTTTTCAGGTTTCTACAACGAGCACGGAGGCGCCGTGCTGTCCACGACGTTCGACAAATACGCCTATGTGACGGTCAGGCACCTTCCGCCGTTCTTCGACTACACGACGCACATAACATATTCAAAGGAAGAGAAGGTGAATTCGGCGGACGAGATCGTCCATCCGGCCATAAGAAATGCGATGAAATGGCTTGACATGCACAAAATCCGCATGACATACGAGGCCGATCTTCCGGCGCGCAGCGGACTGGGCACGTCATCATCTTTCGCAGTCGGAATGCTGAGCGCATTCTACGCCCTCAAGGGAAAGTATGCGGACAAGCGCAAGCTCGCGGACGACGCGATCTACCTTGAGCGGACTTTGTGTCAGGAGGCAGGAGGAATTCAGGATCAGATTGCGGCCAGTTTCGGGGGGCTGAACAGGATTGATTTCAGCCGGGACGGATATACGGTCTCTCCGGTCATAATATCGCCGGAGAGAAAAAAGGAGCTGAATTCCAGGCTCATGCTTTTCTTCACCGGATTCTCAAGGTTCAGTTCGGACATTCAGAGGAACACGGAAAAGTCCATGAAGGACAAGACTGCGGAACTGATGGAGATGTACAGGCTTGTGGACGAGGCGGAGCGGATTCTGACCGACAGGAATGTTCCGCTTGATGAGTTCGGAAGGCTGCTTGACTACACATGGAAACTCAAGCGCGGAATTTCCGGCGGAATATCGACCGGAACAATAGACGCCCAGTACGCGAACGCCATTAAAGCCGGTGCGCTCGGCGGAAAGCTGCTGGGAGCCGGAGGAGGCGGATTCCTTCTGTTCTATGTTCCGGAAGGACGCCGTGATGCGGTGCTTGATGCCATGAAAGGCCAGATGCACGTCCCGTTCAGATTCGAGAACGAGGGCACAAAGGTGATATACTACGGTCCGGAAGACTATGCCGGAGAATGATTTTTCCCACGGAGAAAAAAAATGAGACATATTGACAATCTTATAGAACGCTACCCCTCCCTGTCTGTATGCAGGAGGGACATCGAGGCTGCGGCTGATGCGATGACAGGCTCCTTCGCCGCCGGTGGAAAGCTGCTTGTGGCCGGAAACGGCGGATCCTGTGCCGACAGCGACCATATCACAGGAGAGCTGCTCAAAAGTTTCGTGAAGAAGCGCAGGCCTTCCGAGGAATTTCTGACGGCAATCAGAAGCGTCGATCCTGACACCGGAGAATATCTGGCGGACAAGCTGCAGGGCTCTCTTCCGGCCATCGCGCTCACGAACAACACCGCGCTGATGACGGCAAGCCTGAACGATGTTGACGGAAACGTTATGTTCGCGCAGCAGGTCAACGGATACGGCAAGGAGGGAGACGTGTTTCTCGGAATCTCCACATCCGGAAATTCAAGGGACATCATATATGCGGCTGCCGTGGCAAAGGCAAAGGGGCTTGTCACCATCGCGCTCACAGGAAAGGACGGCGGAAAGCTGAAGAATATCGCCGGCATAAACATCATTGTCCCGCAAAGCGAGACCTTCATGATCCAGGAGCTTCATCTCCCGGTATATCACGCGCTCTGCCTTGAGGTGGAGGAGTATTTCTGGAAGGAATAGATGTCCGTCCGGAAAACACATCAACAGGAATTTATATGAAAGCTGTCATAATGGCCGGCGGGATGGGAACAAGGATCCGGTCCGTCAGGGCTGACATTCCGAAGCCTATGATTGAGATATGCGGAAAACCGATTCTGCGCTATCAGATTGAGAATCTTAAGGACTGCGGAATCACCGACATAACCCTTGTGACCGGGCATCTCGGAGGCGTCATAATGGAGTATTTCGGAGACGGAACCGGATTCGGAGTCAGAATCTCATACTTCGAGGAGCGGACGCCTCTTGGAACCGCCGGAGCGCTGGTGAAGATGCTTCCGGAAAACGCTGACACGTCATGCTGTCCGACAGTCCTTGACGGCGACTTTCTGCTCCTCTGCGGAGATGTGATTTTCGACATCGATTTCAACAGATTCATATCGTTCCACAGGAGCAAGGGCGCATACGCAAGCCTGATGGCACATCCCAACGGACATCCCTATGACTCGTCCCTTCTGGTCACGGAGATTCTTCCTCCGCAGGTTCCGGGAGGAAATCCGGTCGAGACCTCCCGCGTCAAGGAATGGCTTTCAAAGGAGGACGGAAGAGGCGGCTGCAGGAATCTTGTGAATGCGGGAATAGAGATTGTGTCTCCGGAGCTTCTGCGCCTCGCGATGAGGAATTTCGTTCCGCGGCATCCTGACTCTCCGGAGAAGATTGATCTTGACCGCGACATACTCAAGCCCAACATCAGCACAGGAAGAATTTTCGCATACAGGACGCCGGAATACATAAAGGACATGGGAACTCCGGACCGTTATTACGAGACCGAGGCTGACATCAAAAGCGGGAAAGTCCGGGCCAGGAACCTCAGCCGGAAGCAGAAGGCGGTTTTCCTTGACAGGGACGGAACAATAAACCGGAAGAACGGATTCATATCATCCCCCGATCAGTTCCGGCTTATAGACGGAGCCGCCGCCGCGATAAGGAAGATAAACAGATCCGGCTATCTCGCGGTTGTAATAACGAACCAGCCTGTGATTGCCCGCGGTGAATGCACATTCGGGGATCTTGAGAAAATACACGGCAAGATGGAGAGCGAGCTTGGAAAGGAGGGCGCATACGTTGACGCGGTGTATTTCTGTCCACACCATCCGGACAGGGGCTTTCCCGGCGAGCGTGCGGAATACAAGATGGAATGTGACTGCCGCAAGCCGAAGCCGGGCATGATTCTCAGGGCCGCCGCAGATCTGAACATAGACCTGAGCCTGTCTTTCATGGTCGGCGACAGCAGGAATGATGTTCTTGCGGGGGAGAATGCCGGATGCGGAAAAAACGTACAGCTTGAGGACGGATATACCCTGGCGGACTTCGTGTCCGAATATCTGGATGACCGCAACCAGGGGATTCCCCTGCCGCAACCGGCAAGCTGACAAATTCCGCTTTTATTCCGGCGGTTAATGTGATATAATGCCGCAATAATGTATAATATCCGGCGGACCGGTCATACGGCCGACGGAAAGGCGGCTTTTATGAAAAAAATCTTATCTTTTTTTGCTGTCGCGACTGCCCTTGCGCTCTCGGCATTCGCGCTTGAGGTTGACAGATCCGAGCTTGAGTCGGCAGGAGACAGTTCCACCATCGAATTCATAAACTACACGGGTCCACACAGGGTGATAAATTCCGCCGCGGAAATAAGCGGAATAGGCTCGTCGCTCGGAAGAACTGTGGGACGTGACATTTCCGCACGCTCCGAGGCCGGCTCCCGCGGGCGTTATTATGTGATTCACGCCGTGGATCCGTCGGAAAAGACAGGTCTTGATGCGGACATCATGTTCATAGGAAGCGGAGCCTCCGTGGATCACATAACAAACCTGAGAAGAATCATAAGCGCGTATCTCTCATCGGCATACGGATACTCCGCACAGGATGCGGACACGCTTGCCGTGTTCATAACCGTATACAATGCTGTCTACCGGGGTAATCTCGGTGCATTCCGGAGCAAATACAAAAATGCGGTAACGGAAAACCTCTCCACGTCATGCGGACTGTCAACAGACTACAGGGACTGGCCCGGCAGGACGGAGATTGTGATTCCTCTGTATGACGTCATTTCCGGCGGAATCTCCACGGTTGACACATCCGTAATCAGCGACTCCAATGTCATCAGCTCGATGAAGGAGGATGACAGCAGGAACATAGAAAGCCGCAAGGATATGGTCGGCATAAAGGAGCGTGAGGCGGAGCAGGCATCGGAAAAAGCGCAGGAGGCGCAGAAGGCGGCTGTCGAGGAGCAGAACAGGCTGACAGAGGAGCGCCAGAAAACCGCCCTGGCTGAAAAGGAAGCGGCCGACGCGCAGAAGACGGCTGATGAGAAACAGAAGGCGGCCGACGAGAAGCAGAAGGCGGCGGAGCAGGCGCAGGAAAAGGCCGACTCAAACCCGTCCGACACCGGAGCGCAGACCGCAGCCGAGGAAGCCAGAAGACAGGCGGACGAGGCTGCAGACGAAGCTGACGAGGCGCAGAAGACGGCCGACGAGAAGCAGTCTGAGGCCGAACAGCAGAGGAGCGCGGAGGCCGAACAGCAGAAAAAGGCGGACGAGGCCTCGGCTGATGCCGCGGAGAAACAGGCTCTGGCCGACAGAAAGCAGAGCGAGGCGCAGGCAGAACGGAAGGACATAGCAAAGGATCAGAACGAGATCCGGAAGAATGAGGCGGCGGCCGCAGAAGTTCCGTTTGAATACGGAATAACGCTCGCCGACGAGAGCCAGCTTCTTTCCAGGCTTGTCAAATTCAGCTCGAAGGACGGCTCCGTAATCAAGTCATCGCCCGTAACCGTAATAAGAAACAGGACTGTATTCAGAACCGACACCGGCTTCATCGCCGTGGCGGGCGAGAACGGCGGAAACGGAACCGTAAGGCTCGTCTCGATTGATCCTGACAACATGGAGATAACGGCAGAAAGCGGCGAGACTGTCGCGGAGGACTCAGTGCTGATGAGCGACGGAACCGGGTTCTACTGCGTCGTGCGGAATTCCGACGGAAACTGGGTCATCGCAAAATATGACGGCGACATAACGCTCAGACTGAAATCAGATGTTCCGGTGAACAGCCGCACGCCTGTCTCGATTACGGAATCAGGCATCGTAGTTACGGGAGCCGACGGAAAGATGAGGCTCCTGTCAAAGGATGACCTTAAGGAAGTCAGATAGGCACGGAAAATCCAGATGACCACACAACTTGAGGGCGAATGGACACTGACCGGAGACGGCGTGGAATGCGCCGCCTCCATTCCCGGTGATTTCCATTCAGCCATGATAAAAGCAGGTCTGATGAAAAATCCTTTCTACGGCTTCAATGAGAGGGACTGCCTTGAGGCCGGACGGAAAGACTGGACCATAACAAGAAAATTCACTTTTCATGCAGCCGACCGCATCAGATCATATCTGGTGATTGACGGTGCGGATACTGTATTCTCAGTCTCAGTCAACGGAACACCCGCAGGCGGCGGACACAACCAGTTCTGCCGCCACAGGTTCGACATAACGGAAATGCTGCGCGACGGAGACAATACGATAAGCCTGACATTCTTTTCCGCCGAAATGGAGGCGGAAAAGCGTGCCGCGTCGCTCCCCTATCCCGTTCCGTACATGAAATACGATGTGTACTCCCCTCACAGAAACCTTGTCAGAAAATGTCAGTGCCACGGCGGTTGGGATTGGGGACCGTGTCTGATGGTAAGCGGCATCTACGGCGGAATCAGAATAGAGTCTGCGGCTGACGGATATTTCCGTTCATTCGCCGTGCGGACAATAAAGGTCGGTGAATCCCCAAACTTATGGAAGGTCCGCGCCATGGCGGAATTCACGGCGGAAACCGAAATGAAAAAGGATTTCGTCTTTCATGCGGAGACGGCGGCGCCGGTGACCGTACATGCGGAACTGAGACGTGGCGTGAACATGATTTCCGCGGAAATACAAGTGACGGATCCTGAGCCATGGAGGACTGCCGGGGAGCTCGCTGAGGCCGGCGTGCCTGAGAACAGACTCTATGTCTTCTCCGTGTCAGAAAAGGATTCCGTTACAGAAGATGTATCCGTATCCGTCAGAACGGGGTTCAGCACCCTGAAAGCGGTGTCCGAAAGGGACGGAACGGAACAGAATCCCGGAAGAAGCCTTTATTTTGAGAACAACGGACGCAGAATATTCGCAAAGGGCGCAAACTGGATTCCGGCAGATGCACTTCCGTCCGGAATGACTGATGAGAGATACAGAACCCTTCTCGTCTCGGCCGTGTCCGCAAACATGAACACAATCCGGGTCTGGGGCGGAGGCATCTACGAGAATGACATATTCTATGAACTGTGCGACAGGCTCGGTCTGATTGTATGGCAGGACTTCATGTTCGCATGCGCTCTATATCCGGCGACCGATGAATTCCTTGAAGATGTGGAGACTGAGCTGGAGTTCCAGATCACAAGACTGAAATCCCATGCCTGCATAGGACTGTGGTGCGGAAACAACGAGAATTTCGGCGCTCTCGGCTGGTTTCCAGAATCCCGGAGGGAACGGGACAGATACCTTGTGGACTACGACAGGCTGTACCACGGAACTGTCGGAAAAGCTGTCGCCAGGCTGGATCCGTCCAGGCTTTACTGGCCGAGCTCACCCTGCCCCGGTCCGGACACTTTCGCCGACAACTGGCATTCCGACACAATGGGCGACATGCATTACTGGAGCGTCTGGCATGAACGCAAGGACTTCTCCTCATACCTGTCAGTCAGACCAAGATTCGTGTCGGAATTCGGATATGAGTCGTTTCCGTCACCCGGCTGCATAGGCTCATTCGCGGAAAAGGACGAGATGAATTTCACGGCTCCGGTCATGGAATACCATCAGCGGTCTCCAGGCGGAAATTCAATAATACTTGAGAATTTCAGCAGGTACTTCAGATTTCCCGACGGCTTCAGGAACATGGTCTATCTGAGCCAGGTTCAGCAGGCTGAGGCCATACGCACGGCCGTTGACTGGTGGCGCAGCCTGAAACCGCACTGCATGGGGATTCTTATATGGCAGCTGAACGACGTATGGCCGGGGCCGTCATGGTCGTCAATCGAATATTCGGGAAAATGGAAGCTGCTTCATTATGCCGCAAAGAAATTCTTCGCCCCGTTCTACACATCCGTGTTCATGAAGGACGGCAGGCTCAATATACATGCAAGCAGTGACCTTGACATGACGGTTTCGGCCGAGACCACGGTCAGGATGATCGGTTTTGACGGAACGGTTCTGTCCGAAATCACGCTGGAAACGGAAATTCCGCCCGACGGAAGCGTTCCGATAGTCACCGGAATGCCGTTGCCCGGATATTCTGATTTCTTCATATATTCAGAGACAACGGCCGTAACCGCGGGTGGCGGGAGACTGTACTGCGACGGAACCTGCTTTCCCGAAGCATACAAGAAATGCGGAATAATGGATCCGGAGCTTGAATCCGGCGTTGCGGAGAACGGGGACGGAAGCTGGAGCCTGACGCTCAGGGCCGCAAGACCCGCATTCTTCGTGAGCGCGGACAGCACGGCCTCCGGCAGATTCGACAGGAACATGATAACGGTTCTTCCGGGCAGACCTGAGGTTCTCATTTTCACTCCGGACAGAAAGGGAGGCGGCCGTCCTGAATTCAGCATAGCGGACCTGCGCGGAACATACAGCTGAGGCAGCGCCCGCTTCGCCTCTACTCATCCTGCCGGTTCTCGAATCTTGAGAATGCCGGCACGAACATTATGTCTATGTCTCCGGTGGCGCCGTTGCGCTGCTTTGCGAGGATCAGCTTGGCCTCCTGCACCGGCGTCTCGCTCTTGAGCCTCGCCCTGTGCAGGAACATCACGACATCGGCGTCCTGCTCTATCGCACCGGAACCGCGCAGCTGGGCCAGATTCGGCTCCTTCTCCTCGGCGTCCCTTGAGACCTGACACAGCGCAACAACCGGAATCTCAAGCTCGCGCGCGAGGGCCTTGAGCGACTTGGAGATCTCCGCCACCTGCTCATAAACCGCCGCGGTAGGATTCTCCGTCGTTATAAGTCCTATATAGTCTATGAAGATTATCTTAACGCCGTTGTTGACAACCATGCGCCTCGCCATCGCCTTAAGCTCAAGGAGCCTCATGTTTGGAGTGTCCACGGTATAGAGCGGAGCCTCGAACCATCTCGCCGCCGCATTCTGTATTTTCTGGATGTCGTCAATCTTGAGCATTCCGGACCTCATCTTCTGCATCGGGACGCGCGCCTCCTGCGACAGGATCCTCATTCCGATCGACTCGTACGGCATCTCAAGAGAGAAGAATCCGCATGGGATTTTCCTCTCCAGGGCGATGTGCTGCATCATTGAGAGCGCGAGAGCCGTCTTTCCGATCGAAGGACGCGCGCCGATTATTATAAGCTCGGAATTCTGAAATCCGGAGGTATAGGTGTCAAGCAGCGCGAAACCGGTCGGAATTCCGGTGAACTGGTTCTTGCTGCTGAACCGGCTTTCTATTATCTCTATCTCCCTTATCATGATGTTCTTTACATCATGAATCACGGTGGACTCGTTGCGTTCCGCAAGGGTGAAGATTCTCTGTTCCGCCGCGTCAAGAAGCCTTGAGCTTTCCTGTGACAGCTCGAATGCGGACGCCTTTATCTCCGATGAGATTCTTATCAGCTCGCGGCGCATCGATCGGTCATGCACGATGTCCGCATAATATCCGACATTGGCGCTGGACGGAACGGTATCGGTCAGGGACGCTATATATGCGGCACCGCCGGCACGCTCAAGGTTGCCCTCTTTCGTCAGCTCGTTCATCAGGGAAAGGGTGTCCCCCTGGACGTTCTGGGAATACAGTTTTGTAAGCGCGTCATATATGATCTGGTTCTGTAGCGAGTAGAATTTATCCGGGCGCAGCTTTGTCACCACGTCGGCCATTGCCCCCCAGTTCAGGAGAAGCGCGCCAAGCACAGCCTGCTCAGCTTCGGCGCTGTGCGGAGGAACCTTGTCGTTCAGAATTTCATTCATGTAATGTCTCCCGTAAAAATGACAGGGCAAAAAAAAAACTGCCCGGCATAACTCCGGACAGTCTCCGACAGCCTGTCAGACGGCGCAGAGTGAATTTACCGCACCGTCATTCCGGCTACTCGGCCTTCGGCTCGACCGGCTTTCCGTCGGCGCCCTGGGCCTTCACGACGAATTTCAGCTCGGCGGTCTGAGCCTCATAGAGCTTGACTACAGCTTTATATGAGCCGGTAGCCTTGACCACGACCCCCGGAATCTCCACACGCTTGCGCTCGATCTCAAATCCGAGCTTCGCGAGGGCGTCAGCAACGACATGGGTCGTAACGGCACCGTACAGTTTTCCGTTGCTTCCAGCCGGCATGACAATCTCAAGCTCCACGGCCTCAAGCTTCTCTTTAAGACTGGCTGAATCCTTTCTCTTCTGCTCCTTGCGGGCCTCGATCTCAGCGCGGCGTGACTCGAACACGGCGACAGTCAGATCATTGTACGGAACAGCGAGAGCACGCGGAAGCAGATAGTTGCGCGCATAGCCTGCGGCAACGTTCTTCACATCACCCTCTTCACCGAGGTGTTTTACATCAACATTAAGAATAACTTTCATTTTTCAAGCTCCTCTTTATTTTACCTGCGGCCGTCACCAGGAGTCGGATCGTCCGCATGAATTCTGATTTTCTCAGTCCGCGACAAACGGAAGCAGACAGATTGCGCGCGCACGTTTGATCGCCTTCGCAAGCTCACGCTGATGCTTCGCACAGGTTCCTGTGATGCGGCGCGGAAGAATTTTTCCGCGTTCTGTCATATAACGGCGGAGGGCATCTGCCTCCTTGTAGTCAATCTTTGACTTGTTCGCACAGAAACGGCAGACCTTCTTGCGGAAATAAGTCTTGCCCTTAGCTCCGCGTCCGTCGCGCTCATCCTCGCGTCCGTCAGACTCCGTGGAAACCTCGCCCATTGAGGTCTCCTGCGAAACCACATCCTCTTTTTCTTCGATATTCTGCATATTCTCGTCAGACATTGTTTTCTCCATAAAATTTATTTTCAGAACGGGATATCCTCAGGAAAATCACCGCCCGCACTGCCGAACGAGTCATTCTGATATGAATCGGAATAACCATGTCCGCCCTGCGGCTGGTCAGTCTTAGGCTGGAATCTCGGAGCACCCCCGGTCTGCTGACCGTTATCCGTTCTTCCTCCCAGCAGCTGCACATTAGTCGCCACTATGACGACCTTGCTGAATTTCTGGCCGTCCTTTTCCCAACGGTCCTGTCTCAGATACCCTTCAACTGCAATCTGTTTGCCCTTTGTAAGATAGGGCTTCAGATTCTCGGCGGTCTTTCCCCAGATGGTGACATCAAAGTAGCTGGTCTCCTCGATCCACTGGTCGCCGCTCCTCCTGTTCCTGTTGACGGCAAGACTCACATTCGCACGTGCCTGACCGCTGTTCACATATCCGAAACTTCTCTCGTCCGAACCCACGTCACGGGTGAGGCGTCCGACAATAACAACGTGATTTATATCCGCCATCTTCAGCTCCCGGCAGCTACTCGCTGTCCTTCTCGTCAAGCCTTACGAACTGATATTTCAGGATGTTCATGTTGATCTTGAATGCCCTGTCTATCTCCACAAGCTTTCCCGGATTGAGGCTGAGCGTATAGAGAACGAACCGTCCACGCTTCTGCCTGTTGATCTCATAGGTGAGATCGCGGTCGCCGAAAGGCTCCTCCTTCTCGATTTCCGCACCGAATCCGGTGAGGACACTGCGGACGTCTTCGGCGCCCTTCTTTGACTTCTCCTCGTCAAGAGGATAGATAGTCATAAGTTCATACTTTCTCATAAGTATCTCCTAATATTCCGCCGCAGAAGCGGCATGTCAGGAGGAATTCTCAGTGCGGAAGAAAATCAACGAATTCCACGCACAACAGAATCCGGACGGACCGGAAATCTGCTCCTCCTTATGGACTGAGGAAATTCCCGAAGGAATTCCAAGGGGTGTCCGGATATAATAAAGAAAAACGCGGCGAAGGTCAACATAAGCACCTGAAAACAACCACAAACATCGGCCTCCTCTCTTGTTCATATTGGAAATATATAGTAAGTTCTTCTTTACACCTAATCACCTGCCTAGTGACAGATTTGGTTATATCCCAAAAGCGGCCGGTTTCAGCAGCCGCAAGTAATGGAGAACGTAGATGCTTGAGGAAAAGGGCACCAATCAGTATTACATTACCAGACAGGATTCCACTGAATCTAACGCCAGAAGCTATCCCCGGAAATTTCCCCTCGCGCTTGCGAAGGCATCGGGCTCATGGATCGAAGACGTAGAAGGAAACAAATATCTGGATTTTTTGTGCGGAGCGGGAACACTCGCGCTGGGTCATAATGACGCCGAAATCAACCGGGCGATGGCGGAAATGCTTGCAGACGGCTCTCCGCTGCATACACTGGATCTTACCACACCGGTGAAGGACGAATTCGTCCATACGCTGCTGTCCGTTCTGCCCGGAGAAATGGGCGGACGGATGAAGATACAGTTCTGCAGTCCGTCCGGAACCGACGCGACGGATGCGGCGATAAAACTCTGCAAGACAGCCACAGGACGGTCGTCAGTAATTGCATTCGGAGGCGGATACCACGGGATGGGGCACGGAGCGCTCGCCTGCACGGGAAACCTCAACGCAAAAAGCCGGGTCTCCGGACTCATGCCGGATGTCCATTTCTTTCCATATCCATACTCATACAGATGTCCGTTCGGGCTCGGAGGAGATGCCGGAACAAAGGCGGCGTGCAGTTTCTTTGAGCGCGCAATGAAGGATCCTGAGTCCGGCATAACAAAACCCGCCGCAGTCATAATTGAACCGGTTCAGGGAGAAGGCGGAGTCATTCCCGCTCCCGCGGAATTTCTCAGGACCGTCAGAAAGGTCACAAGGGAACTTGATATTCCCCTGATTGCCGATGAGATTCAGTGCGGCATAGGAAGAACCGGAAAAATGTTCGCCTTTGAGCACGCTGGAATCGAGCCTGACGTGATTCTCTGCTCCAAGGCAGTCGGCGGCTCCCAGCCTCTCGCCGTAGTCATATATGACAGAAAGCTCGACGTCTGGACGGCCGGCGCGCATGCCGGGACTTTCCGCGGAAACCAGCTTGCGATGAGGGCCGGCACACTTCTGCTGAAACGCGTGTCTGATCCGGAATTTCTGGCCGATGTGACAAGAAAAGGAAAAATGATGGAGAAAAGGCTTCTTGAGCTGAAGAACAGATTCCGGATTATCGGAGACGTCAGGGCCAAGGGCATGATGATCGGCGTCGAATTCGTCAATCCGGAGCTTGAGCCTGACAGCCTAGGCTCGTTTCCTGCAGACGGAACGGCGGCGGTGGCGGTACAGCATATATGCCTCAGAAACGGGCTCGTGATGGAGAAAGGCGGAAGGAACGGATCCGTGATGAGATGCCTGTGCGCGCTCAACATAACGGACGGAGACATAGAAAAAGCCATGACAATATTCGGAAAGGCGGTGGAAGAAGTTGACTCGGCAGCAGGATAACCTTTTTCTCACCGAATCATCATCCTCAAAGGATGAGTATCTCCGCATGATCTCGGACACGGCGAAAGCCGTCACGGAGACCTTCTCGGACGGCACCGCATATTCCGGAAAATCACCTCAGGAGCTGAGGGAAATTCTGGGCAAGGATGAGATTCTGCCGGATCACGGAGAGGGATGGAACGAAGTGCTCTCATCCATAAGAACAGACATACTGCCGAACCTGCTGAGGACATCGTCGTCCTTTTATGCGGCGCATCTTCACAGTCCGGCGCTGCTTGAGACGGTCGCAGCGGAACTGATAATATCCACATTCAACCAGTCCATGGACTCCTGGGACCAGTCGCCCGCTGCCACCGAGACGGAGGTGCTTGTCACGGAGAAACTCTGCTCGATGTTCGGTTACGGCAGAAATTCAGGGGGAATCTTCACTTCAGGAGGCTCTCAGTCCAACATGACGGCAATAATCATGGCCAGGGACTGGTTCTGCTCAGAGGTCATCGGCCGTGATGTCAGAAAATACGGGCTTCCGGAGAATTTCACCAGGCTCAGGATGTACACCTCGGAAATATCACATTTCTCGATGGAAAAAACAGCACAGGTCATGGGACTGGGCTGCGGCTGCGTTGTAAAAGTTCCGGTGGACTCCAAGAAACGCATTGACACCGAAAAGCTGGACGCCCTCATAGAAAAGGACATATCAGAAGGAAACATTCCGTTCCTGGCCGTGGCTACAGCCGGAACAACAGATTTCGGAAGCATAGATCCGATGGACAGGATGGCTGACATCTGCTCGCGCCGGAATATATGGCTTCATGCCGACGCCGCATACGGAAGCGGAGCCGTTCTCTCGGAAAAATACAGGAAAAGGATTTCCGGCATAGAGAGATGCGACTCAATAACTGTAGATTTCCACAAGATGTTCCTGATGCCGATAAGCTGCAGCGCCGTCCTCGCAAGGGACGACCGTGATTTCGGCACATTCACAATCCATGCGGACTATCTGAACCGGACCGAGGACGAGGAGGACGGATACACTAACCTTGTTGACAAGTCGCTTCAGACGACCAGAAGATTTGACGCGCTGAAAGTGTGGACCGCATTCAGGACAAGGGGAAAGGACGGATGGAGCCGCATCATCGGCACAAGCATGGACAACGCGGCATGGCTTTACGCCCGTCTGAATGAGGACGGCAGCTTCGAGACAGCTGCGGAACCGGAGCTCAGCTCGGTGGTGTTCAGGCATACAGCATCCGCGGATCCTGACTTGACGAACAGGAGGATAAGACGGGAACTCATGCACTCGCACGGAATAACAATCGGGCAGACATCAGACGGCGGACACGTGTTCCTGAAATTCACACTGCTGAATCCGGAGACGACCCGGGCAGATCTTGAGAGAATCATAGGTCTTATAAAATCCATCGGAGAGAAAAATTCCGGCGACGGTGCGGATGTCCGGCGGAAGTGATTCCGAAATGTCTGAAAGGTTATTAACAAAAAACGGAAAATGGTTTATTCTGTATATTTGATATATTCCATCGGGCGGTTCCGTTGAGGTGAGCCCATTTTATAAATTAGGAGCAGATATGACTTATTCATATTTTCCTGGATGTACGCTGAAAAACAAGTCCAAGCCGCTGGATCTGTATGCCCGTTCCAGCGCCGAGGCACTGGGTTTCACGCTTGACGAAATTGAGGACTGGCAGTGCTGCGGAGGCACCTATCCTCTAGCGAGGGACGAGATAGCTACGAAACTGCCGTCTGTCCGTGCCCTTGCGGCAAGCCGAGACGGGGGACATGATCTTGTGACTCTGTGTTCCGCCTGCTACAACGTAATAAAGCAGGTGAACAGTGACATGAGGAATGACATGAACGTCATTCAGAAAGTGAACAACTATCTCGCGCAGGACGGAATTCAGTATCACGGAGAGACGAAAGTCCTTCACTTCCTTGAAGTTCTCCGCGATGAAATCGGCTGGGACAACGTAAAGAAGGCCGTCAAGAATCCTTTCAAGGGAAAGAAAATCGGTGCCTATTACGGCTGCCTTCTTCTCCGCCCGGGAAAGGTAATGGAATTTGACGATCCTGAGAATCCGAAAATCCTTGAGGACTTCATAACCGCGATCGGCGGAACTCCTGTCATCTATGCCCAGCGCAACGAGTGCTGCGGTGCCTATGCCGCGTTTGAGGATGAGACGATTCCACAGAAAAGAGCGGCCTCGATTCTTGCGAATGCCGAGGACATGGGCGCTGACTTTCTTGTCACAAGCTGCCCTCTCTGCCGCTACAATCTCATAAAGAACAAAGGCTCATCAAACCTTGACGTTATCTACTTTACAGAACTTCTTGCGGAAGCTCTCGGCGTAAAAGATGCCGTAGCAAAGGAGGCTGTGAATGCTTGAGTCAGAAATTCAGAAATACAAGGAACTGATTCTTGAGACAAGCGGAGTCAATCCGAAAAAATGCATGGTCTGCGGAAAATGCTCCGGAACCTGCCCTAATTACGATTCCATGGAATATCATCCGCATCAGTTCGTGCAGATGGTTGAGAACGGAGAAATCGAGCCGCTTTTAAAGAGCAAGTCGATTTATACCTGCCTGAGCTGTTTCGCCTGCCTTGAGAGATGTCCACGTCAGGTTGAGCCGGCCAAGCTTATTGACGCTGTGCGCACTGTAGTTGAGCGTGAGCGCGGTCCGCTTCATCTTGATCCTGTTCAGGTTCCTGAAAAGCTTGATGAAGAGACTCCGCAGCAGCTTTTGATGAGCGCATTCAGAAAGTACCGCAAATAGGAGCAGCATCATGGAAAGAATCGGTGTTTTCGTGTGCCATTGCGGCACAAACATTGCAGGCACTGTTGACGTTGCAAAAGTAGCTGAAGAGCTGGGCAAGGTGAACGGTGTAGTTTATTCAACTCATTATACATATATGTGTTCTTCCGCCGGTCAGAAAATGATTGAGGACAAGATTCACGAGCTGAACCTTACGGGTGTGGTTCTGTGCTCCTGTTCTCCGCGTATGCATGAGAAGACCTTCCGTTCCTGTGCGGAGCGCGCGGGCCTCAATGCCTACAAGGTGGAAGTCGCGAACATCCGTGAGCAGTGCTCATGGGTTATGAAGGAAATGGGCGACGCCACGGAAAAAGCCATCGCTTTGGGCAAGGCGGCCGTCGCAAAGACAATCCTTGACACGCCTTTGATTGAAGGCGAGACACCAATGACAAAGCGCGCGTTGGTAATCGGCGGAGGTATCGCCGGAATCACGGCTGCCCTAGACATTGCGGACGCAGGATTCCCGGTTGATATTGTTGAGAAGGACTATACAGTCGGCGGAAAGATGGCGAAGCTCGACAAGACCTTCCCTACCTTGGACTGCGCGTCCTGTATCGTCACGCCGAAAATGACTGAAGTAAGCCAGAATCCGAACATCCGCATACTCTCCTACTCGGAAGTCGCAGGTGTAAAGGGATATATCGGAAACTTCGAGGTGGACATCAAACGCCATCCGCGCTATGTTGACGAGACAAAATGCACGGGCTGCGGAGCCTGTATAGAAAAATGTCCGAACAAGAAAGTTCCGAACGCATTCAACCTGAACCTGAACAACCGCAAGGCGATTGACATTCCGTTTGCCCAGGCTGTTCCGAAGGTGGCCGCAATTTCCGCGGACTACTGCCTTCATATAAAGGGAATGAAGAACGGCAAGGACAATGTGTGCGGATTCTGCGAGAAAGCCTGTGCCGCAGGAGCAATCAACTTCCATCAGGAAGAGACAATGCTTACTGAAAAATACGGCGCAATCATCGTGGCTACCGGCTACAATCCGATCAGCCTTGAGAAATTCGATGAGTACGCATACAGCCAAAGCCCGGACGTTGTTTCATCACTTGAATTTGAACGCCTCTGCAACGCGTCCGGTCCTACAAACGGACATCTTCTCCGCCCTTCAGACGGAAAAGAGCCGAAGAACATTGTATTCGTCCAGTGCGTGGGAAGCCGCTGTTCCGCGGACTCCACAAAAGGCCACGAATACTGCTCCAAAATCTGCTGTATGTACACCGCGAAGCACGCGATTCTTACACGCGACCACTATCCTGATACAAACATCACTGTCTTCTATATTGATGTGCGCACTCCGGGAAAGAATTTTGACGAATTCTACCGCCGCGCAGTTGAGCAGTACGGTGTTCACTATATCAAAGGACAGGTGGGAAAAGTGACTCCGCTCTCAGACGGAACACTTGACGTGCAGGGATCTGACTTGATTCTGAACCGTCAGGTTCACATCAAGGCGGACATGGTTGTTCTTGCTGCTTCAATCGAGGCCGACAAGTCGGCGCGTCCTCTTGCTACAATGCTCACAACTTCCATGGACAACAACGACTTCTTCCTTGAGGCCCATGCGAAGCTCCGTCCGGTCGAGTCTCCTACAGCGGGTATCTTCCTTGCAGGATGCTGCCAGGGACCTAAGGATATTCCGGAGACTGTAGCCCAGTCATCAGGCGCGGCTGCAAAGGCAATCTGCCTGCTCGTAAAGGACAAGCTCAAGAACAACCCTTGCACCGCGAATCCGAACGAGAACGCCTGCAACGGCTGCGGCCAGTGCGCGAACGTCTGTCCTTACGGCGCCATCTCCTATATCGAGAAGGATTTCCGCGGACCGAACAGAACTACAATCACACGCCGTGTTTCCCAGGTGAACAAGGCTATGTGCCACGGATGCGGAGCCTGTACGGTTGCCTGTCCTTCCGGCGCGATGGATCTGTTAGGATTCAGCAACAAACAAATCTTGGCGGAGGTTGACTCAGTATTGTAATTCGCAATGCCCAAACAGCAATGCGTAATTATTTATCCTGAAAAAAATAACTATGGCTGAAAATAAAGAATGGGAACCGAGAATTGTTGCTTTCTGCTGCAACTGGTGCTCTTACGCCGGTGCGGACTTGGCTGGCAACAACCGTCTTGAATATCCGAAGAACGTTAAAATCATCCGTATTCCATGCTCATGCAGGCTGAATCCTCTGTTCATTCTCCGTGCATTCCAGCGTGGCGCAGACGGTGTAATCCTATGCGGATGCCACCCGGGTGACTGTCACTACTCTACAGGAAACTATTTCGCGCGCCGCCGCATGACCCTGCTCTTCTCGATGCTTGACTATCTGGGAATTGACAAGGGACGCACGCGCGTTGAATGGTGTTCCGCTGCTGAAGGTGTCCGCTTTGCCGGAATCATGAACGATTTCGTATCGCAGATCAAAGCCCTTGGCGAAAACAAGAAGCTGGAGGATGTAAGATGCAAGACAAACTGATTGCCCGCGCCAAGGAACTTCTTTCTGAAGGCAAGGTACAGAAGGTTGTCGGCTGGAAGAAAGGTCTCTTTGATGACGACATCACTCCGGCCGTATTCGCAACCGCGGAAGAACTGGACAAGGACTTTGTCTTCAACAAATACTGCAAGGCGAACCTTTCAAAATATCTGGTCGGAATCACAAGAAACATCGAGATTGCGAAAAGCACTACACGCATGAACAACACGATGGCGAAGCAGCGCGCTCCGAACGCACAGGACAAGCCTATTCCGTCCGAAGTTGTGCTTGTGTTCCTGAAGCCGTCCGACACTTATTCATTCACCCAGCTGCTCAAGGAAAGCCGCATTACAAGAGACGATGTCTATGCGATCGGCGTTCCGTGCCAGGACACAATTGACGGCGGAGACGTATGCGGAAACTGCGCCGGAAAAAAGCCCGTCTCATGCGATGAGTATATCGGCGTGGATCCGGAAGCAGAGGTTGCTCCGAACACGGCAAGAATGGAGGAAGTCGCAAAGATTGAGGCCATGCCGGTAAATGAACGCTATGAATTCTGGAGAAATGAATTCAGCCGCTGCATAAGATGCAACGCCTGCCGCAACGTATGCCCTGCCTGCACCTGCGAGAAATGCGTATTCGACAACAACGCGCTCTACACGACGCAGAAAGTCGCGGAGACAAGCTTTGAGGAAAGCCTCTTCCATATCATCCGCGCATGGCATGTGGCCGGACGCTGCACTGACTGCGGCGAATGCTCAAGAGTCTGTCCTCAGAACATTCCGCTTTATCTTCTTAACCGCAAGTACATTAAAGACATCAATGAGATTTACGGCGACTATCAGGCTGGAGCTGACATGGAGTCAAAGCCCGCGATGCTCCGTTTCCAGGAAGACGACCCGGAGACAACGATTGTTTACGACAGATCAAAAGACGGAGGTAATGAATAATGCTTAGTATCGCAAAAGATAAAATCGATTCATTATTTGAGCTTATCGGTTCAAAGCAGCCTTTGTACTTGCCTGTTGACAACAATTCGGGAAAAGCCGACTTCGCGAAATGGCAGAAAGGCACAAAGCTTTCAGAAAAATTAAAGACCACACGCTCCGCAAAGGATTTCTTCTTTCCTAAGACCGAGCACATGGTAAGCTATGAAATGAGCGGAAAGGAAGTCAAGGTCGTTGACCCGCGCAAGGAAGTCGAGGATTTTGTAATCTTCGGTGTGCGGGCCTGTGATGCGCGTGGCTTTACCGCAATCGACAATGTCTACCTGAACATGAATCCGGTGGACTCATACTACAAGAACCGCCGAGAGCACGGAACAGTAATTGTCCTTGCCTGCAACGAGCCTGCGAAAACCTGCTTCTGTTCCACATTCGGAATTGACGCGTCGCTTGCAAAACCTGCAGGAGACGTGAGCTGCTGGCTTGCCGACGGAAAATACTATTTTGAGGCTAACACCGACAAGGGCAAGGCTTTTGTCGAGAACGCGAAATCGGCTCTTGAAGACGCTGACGCTTCCGCTGTTGAAGCCTGCAAGAAGGACATATCGGCAAAAGTCGAGGCTCTTCCGTTCGCGCATCTGGATCTCTCAAAATTCCAGGGCAAGGATATGCTCAAGATTTTCAACTCGAAAATCTGGGACAAGGTTTCAGAGCCGTGCGTAGGCTGCGGAACCTGCACTTACGTCTGCCCTACCTGCATGTGCTTCGACGTGCGCGACTTCGCCACAAGCAACGGCGTTCGCCAGGTCCGCTGCTGGGATTCCTGCATGTACAACGACTTCACCCAGATGGCCGCCGAGAATCCGCGCCACACACAGAAGGAAAGAAGCCGCCAGAGATTCATGCACAAGCTCATGTACTATCCTATGGCGCATGACGGAATGTTCAGCTGCGTGGGCTGCGGACGCTGCGTTGAGAGCTGCCCTGTGAACATGAACATCGTCAAGGTCATCAAAGCCGTCAACGAGAGCGATGACATCTAAGGAATAGGAGAAACTGATGGAAAACAAAGAAAGCTTTATTCCTTATGTAGGAAAAATTATTGACATTAAGCAGGAAACTCCTGATGTAAAGACTTTCAGTGTAGTCGGTCTTGACGGAAAGAAACTGTTCGAGCACATTCCGGGTCAGTGCGCGATGCTGATTGTTCCGGGCGTGGGCGAATCTATGATTTCAATAACCTCCTCCCCGACTCTTGAGACACACATGGAGTTCTCGATAAAGAAGTGCGGCTGCGTTACAGAATGGCTTCACTCCGCGGAAGTCGGCCAGGAAATCTGCCTTCGCGGACCGATCGGAAACGGATTCCCTGTTGAAGGCGCGCTCAAGGGCAAGGACATCCTCGTCATCGCAGGCGGTATCGGAATCGCTCCGGTCCACTCTGTCGTAAACTACATGATGGATCACCGCGAGAACTACGGTCGCATTCAGGTCATCTACGGAAGCCGCTCGAAGGCGGACCTCGTGCGCCTGGATGAGATGCAGAACGTATGGATGAAGCAGCCGAACTGCTCGATAAATCTTACAATCGACCGCCCTCAGGACGACTGGGACGGACACGTGGGATTCGTTCCTCCTTACGTTACGGAATGCAACCCGGATCCGAGCATGACAGTAATCATGTGCGGACCGCCGATCCTGATTCACCTCTCGCTCGACGCGTTGAAGAAGCTCGGCTTCAAGGACAGCCAGGTATTCACGACCATGGAAATGCGCATGAAGTGCGGAATCGGAAAATGCGGAAGATGCAACATAGGCGACAAATTCGTCTGCAAGGACGGACCTGTGTTCAGCTTCGACCAGCTTGGGGAACTTCCTCCAGAGTATTGATTTCAAGAATTTTCCTGTGAAGATTCGAAAATTTTTATAAGACTTCAGATGCGCCGTCCGCGGCGCATGAGGAGATTAAATTATGTCAGAGACAAAACAGATGGCTACAATATATCTGTTCGGAAAGAAATATGATGTTCCGGCAGAACTTACAATCATGAACGCTATGGAATATGCCGGCTACCAGCTCAAACGCGGCTGCGGATGCCGCAACGGATTCTGCGGAGCCTGCGCCACAATCTACAGAATCAAGGGCGAGAACCAGCTCCAGACCTGCCTTGCCTGCTCAAAGAAAGTCGAGAACGACATGTACATCGCCACCCTTCCGTTCTTCCCTCTCGTGAAGCAGGTTTACGACCTGAACACCATGAAGCCGGAGCAGGCCGTGATGATGCAGCTTTACCCGGAAATCTATTCATGCGTGGGCTGCAACGCCTGTACAAGAGCCTGTCCTCAGAGCCTGAACACAATGCAGTATATCGCCTATGCGCAGCGCGGAGACTTCGCGAAATGCGCCGACCTCTCGTTTGACTGCGTAATGTGCGGATGCTGCTCGTCAAGATGTCCGGCCGGAATCAGCCATCCTCAGGTCGCAGAGCTTGCCCGCCGCCTGAACGGAAAGTACATCCAGCCGCAGAGCCAGCACCTCATCGACCGCGTTAACGAAATCAACGAGGGAAAATGCGAGGAGCTTATCCAGAACCTGATGAAAAAGCCGTTGGCGGAAATCAAAGAGCTCTACAACACACGCGAAATCGAGAAATAAAACCACAACTGACGCACCTTCCTTGGTGCCAGGGAGAATTATATGTACGGAAACGAATTGGACGAAGCAGCCAAAATTGTAGCTGC
Organism: Bacteroidaceae bacterium; assembly: GCA_963594605.1. Classification (GTDB taxonomy): domain Bacteria; phylum Spirochaetota; class Spirochaetia; order Treponematales; family Treponemataceae; genus Treponema_D. The sequence goes on along the minus strand of CAVBEH010000003.1, from coordinate 213,202 downwards.
AAAACGTGAAGAAAACCTTAAATTCGAACATGCGCGTCTCACTGCTGACGAAAAGGATCAGCTTCTGAAGGAATATCATCCGGACCGCATCGCAAGCCAGTTCGAGGAGCTTAAAATCGGACCGAACAAGGGACAGAAAGCCCCTATTGAACTTGCGGCAATGCTTCAGGCGAAACCGCGCATCGAGCCGGAGCACATCGACCTTGCCCACGTTGACTACGAGACTGACGTTCTTGTAATAGGCGGAGGCGGAGCCGGAACATCGGCCGCAATCATGGCAAGCGAGGCAGGAGCAAAAGTTCTTCTTGCCACAAAGCTCCGCATCGGAGACGCCAACACAATGATGGCGGAAGGCGGAATCCAGGCGGCGGACAAGCCCAACGATTCCCCTGCCCAGCACTATCTTGACGCATTCGGCGGCGGACACTTCGACGGAAAGCCTGAGCTTGTATACACTCTTGTAAACAAGGCTCCTTCCGTAATCAAATGGCTGAACGACCTCGGCGTTGAATTCGACAAGGAAGCCGACGGCACGATGGTTACGACACACGGAGGCGGAACAAGCCGCAAGAGAATGCACGCCTGCAAGGACTATTCTGGAGCTGAAATCATGCGCACGCTCCGCGACGAGGTTCTCAACCGCCCGGACAAAATCACTGTCGTTGACTTTACAGCCGCAATCGAAATCATCAAGGACGACAAGGGAAACGCCTGCGGCGCGGTTCTCATGAACGTCGAGACAAATGAGATCAGAATCGCAAAGGCAAAGGTTGTGATCATCGCGACAGGAGGAGCCGGACGTATGCACTACCAGGGCTTCCCTACATCTAACCACTACGGAGCGACAGCTGACGGTCTTGTAATCGCATACAGAGCCGGCGCAAAACTTCTGTATCAGGACTCACTGCAGTACCACCCGACAGGAGCCGCATACCCGACACAGATTCTCGGAAAGCTCGTTACAGAGAAAGTTCGCTCTCTCGGCGCGAAGCTTATAAACAAGAACGGCGAGGTTTACATTCATCCGCTTGAGACACGCGACGTGAACGCTTCCGGAATCATCAAGGAAGTGCGCAACGGACGCGGAGTCCACAACGAGGTTCAGGACGCTGTCTGGCTCGACACTCCGATGATTGAGATGATCCACGGAGAAGGAACAATCCTCAAGTCAATTCCTGCGATGTACAATATGTTCATCAAGTACGGAATCGACATCCGCAAGGAGCCGATCCTTGTCTACCCTACGCTCCACTACCAGAACGGCGGCGTCGAGATTGACAAGACCTGCCACACAAACGTATCAAATCTTCTTGTAGCGGGAGAGGCTTCCGGCGGCGTTCACGGAACAAACCGCCTGATGGGAAACTCCCTGCTTGACGTTGTCGTGTTCGGACGTGAGGCAGGAATCGAAGCCGGAAAAATGTTCAAGGATATCCAGCTTTCCGACACTTCAAAAATGAACCTTGACCACGTGAAGGCGTTTGAAAAGGAACGGGATGCGGCCGGAATAAAATCCGACGTTGTTTCCCCGAAAATCCTTCCGACTTACACACACGGAAACAAGGAATTCGAGAAGGCGATTCCCGGAGCAACAAAATAAAATGTATCTGACCGTGAAACCAGCCGTATAAAGCGGCGGTATTCACGGCATTCGTATTTTCTGAGGTAAAAAATGATTTCTTATCTTGCGGGAGTATGCTCATCGGCGCTCTCTTTTGTTTTTGTCGTGTTCGCCATCGGTGCGCTCGGCTATATGATCGGCGGACTGAAAGTCAAGGGCATAGAACTCGGAACAGCCGGAGTCCTGCTCATCGCCCTGCTTTACGGAATTCTTGTACACGCCGTACCGTCTTTCTCGATCGGAGAAAAGACCATCACCCTTTACAGCGCATCCATAAAGGATCACTTCGGAATAGTGTCAAATATAGGAACGGCGCTGTTCGTAACCGCCGTAGGACTCATCGCCGGTCCCAAATTCTTCCGGAGCTTCAACAGAAAGACTCTTGCATACATCGTGATCGGTGTAATCGTCATAGCCATAGGTGCTGTCACGGCGGTCGTATGCGTTCTTCTCGACGGAAACCTCACAAAGGAGATGGCCGTCGGACTCCTTACCGGCGGACTCACCAGCACACCCGGACTCAGCGCCGCAAAGGAAGTAGCGGAAAATCCGGATCAGGTTGTGGCGGGCTACGGAATCGCATATCTTTTCGGCGTGCTCGGAGTTGTATTCTTCGTGCAGCTGATGCCGAAAATCCTGAAAGTGGACATGAGGAAGGAGGTGGAGAACTTCCATGCCGCAAACACGGTGACCGTACCGCAGCCCAAGGGAAAACTGATCGAGCTTGATCCGTTCAGTTTCTTCCCGTTCTTTCTGGCCGTCGCACTCGGATGTGTAATAGGAGCGCTCAAGATTCCAGGAATAAATTTCTCGCTCGGAAATTCCGGAGGAACCCTCATAGGAGGTCTCATCGTCGGTCACTTCGCCCATATCGGACCGTTCGACTGCCGTGTCAAGAAGGAGACACTGAATTTCATGCGTGAGCTGGGACTGGCCCTCTTTCTCATAGGCGCAGGAGTCCCGGGCGGCGTGAATTTCGTCGAGAATGTAAGAATGTCTTACTTCCTGTACGGTGCGCTGATGACTCTCATGCCGATGATAGTAGGCTATATAATAGCACGCTATGTGTTCAAGCTCAGCATTCTGAACAATCTCGGTTCGATAACCGGCGGAATGACATCAACTCCGGCGCTTGGAACGCTGATCGCGACGGCCGGAACTGACGAGGTGTCAAGCGCATACGCGGCCACATATCCGTTCGCCCTTGTCTCGGTGGTTCTTGCGGCGAAGATAATAGTCATGTTCCTCTAAGAGAAATCCGCACAAAATTGCCGTCCCGGTTAAGTCCGAGGACGGCAATTTTGTGTCAGGAGACGGGAACTTGAATCTCATTTCCTGACACATATCTGAAATCTATTCCGTCCACACCTTTTGACACCCTTATCCTGCCGGCTCCGGTTCCTATTCTATGGACGGAGAATCCACCTTCACCTATGTCAGTCCTTCCGGAGATTCCCGGTCGGAACACGGCCGGTCCGCTCAAGATGCTCCCGTCGGACAAGCGGATGGGAAAGTCACGCAGGTCTATACTGTCAAAACGGAGCTTCTCTCCGGCGGCGGCGCTTACGCGGTTGAGCGACGGAACAAGAGGATCCGACATAGCCGGATTGAGAATCACATATACAAACCTGTCGCAAACCTCACGGAATGACAAGCTGTGCCCCAACGTCTCAAGAGCCGCCACAACCGATGCGGCTCCCATGCCCCTGTTTCCGGCAATCTCCCTGACTAGCGCCGTTCCTCCGTAGTTTCTGGCCAGATATGCGCCGAACGCATAGGCATTTGAATATGATACAGCGGTGAATTCATCCTCCCTCCATTTTGTGAAGCCATAGCTGTACATCGCATTGAACAGCGGGAGGCGCGCCTTTGGAGAGAAAGAGTCCTCCACGGAGAGAAAATTCTGGAACGCATCCTCGACGGTCATCGCTATCATCTCCATATACCAGACAGGAAAAGGCTCCTTCTCGTCTCCTGTCACATATTTTGACACGAAGGTCAAAATATGCGCGAATTCATGAACCAGCGTCATATAAACCGTCTTGGGACTGTCCGACAGAAACCAGGAGTCAACATAAATCATCTCCCTACCGTTCGATACGGTGCCGTCCGGAAGAAAATCATGTCCATACATATCGGCCGGGTAAAAATATCCCACCACACTGCCGTCCTCACCGTCTCCGTATATGTCGTAAACGAGTATGTCGATCTTGTCCGAAGGCGTTATGAATTCGGCGGACGCATTTTCATACAATGGAGAACACAGAAGATCGGTCTCAGGTCCATATATCATGTCGAATTTTGATGCGAGCGCATAAAAATCACTGTCCGGAATCACGGGCTCGTCATCACCCCGGAAATACCACACATTGCACCGCTTTCCGGCGGACTTCAACACGGCATTGATGTCAGATGTGGCTCCTCCGTCAGCCTGGATATGAAAAACACAGCCGCCGGAGGAATCAGGACTGCTGCCGGCAGACCGTGCCGTGCTCCTTGACGGGCTGGCGGCATAAGGCAACCCCGCGTAGAATCCGCGCACGAACGGAGGAACAGTGTCGCCTCCGGAGAGGCAGTCCGGAAGAAGGCTTCCGCCGCTGCGGTCCTGTTCCGCCGCATTACGGCCGGCAGTCCAGGACACGACATAACCCGTGTCCTCGGCAGCGACATCGGCTCCGGTCCTGTTGAACTTCACAAGATAAACGGTGTCGCCGGAGGACACATCTTTCAGCACGTCCGTCGAGAAGCGCCCCTGAAGCGGCTGATCAAATGAACAGGCGGAGAATATGAGCGCGGCGGCTGTTACGGCGCAACGCAGGCGACGGTTTACGCCATTGAGAAGAAATTCCAGTCCTATATTCATCTCAGAAAGTCTCCTATTTCGATGTCATATTGACGACACCGTCCCATCCGTCGGGAATCCCGTCCCTTGCGAATTTTCCGCACCTGGCCGCGAACACTTCCGCAGCGGGATCCGGTGATACGGCTGCGGCACGTCTGAACATACGTCCGGCGGCCTCAAACTCATGTCCCAGATAAAGGTCAAGGGCGGCGTGGAAAATATCAGTCTCCTCAAGCTCAGCCGGAGTCATATCCTTTCTGAATCCGGCCAGGCTGTACAGCTGGACAGGCCTGTTTATTCCGACCACGCGGACCCTGTCCAGCCTTTTCGCGACAAGTTCCCCTTTGTGCACCCCTGAGTCGGCCTCCTTCCATGTGCTCTCCGACACCGTGATCCATGTGCCGTAAACCTTGTTCACCCCCTCAAGTCGGCTTGCAAGATTCACGTCGTTCCCCATGACAGTGTAGTTCTTCTTCATCGAAGTGCCCATGTTCCCGACGACCATATCTCCGGTATTTATGCCTATTCTGGTCCGCAGCTCACGGGGAATCGTGCCGTCACCAAGTCCGGTCCTGTTGAATTCATCCTCGATCCGCTTCATCTCTATCGCGGAGACGCAGGCCCGGTACGCATGATCCTCATATTCGACGGGAGCGCCGAAAAACGACACGATCGCGTCCCCGATGTACTTGTCTATAGTTCCGCCGTGCTCAAGAATTCTGTCGCTCAGCACGCTCAGATAGTCGTTCAGGACGGATACGAGCTTCTCCGGCGTAACCAGCTCGCTGAACGACGAGAAGCCCTTTATGTCCGTGAACAGGGCGGTCATGCGTTTTTTCTCACCTCCGAGGCGCAGACGGTCAGGATTCTCGATAATCTGGTTGACGACATCCCTTGAAAGATATGCGGCGAACGCCTGTTTGAGGAATTTTTTCTCGCCTGATACGGTCAGAAATCGCATGAACACAGATACGGTGTATGTGATCACCGCAAAAAACGCCGTTCCCGTGAACGGAATGAAGAATCCGCCCGACATGAAGACAAGCGCGGGAATCAGGATGGCGGCAGCCGTAACAGCGGCACCGGCGGAATTCTGCACCAGGACGGATTTTCCGGAAAGCAGAACGGCCAGCAGCATCAGGATGAAAGCAGGAATGAAGCTGCAGTACCACGGGACGGTTCCGATGAAATCTCCTGTAAGCAGAGTGTTCAGAAGGTTGGCATGAATTCCGACGTTCGGATACTGTCTGCTGAACGGAACGGCACCTATATCGGTGGTTGACGTGGCGGTGTTTCCGACGATGCAGAATTTTCCCCGGAAGAGATCCGACAACGAGGAATTCTCTTCCATATAAAATGAAAATTCCTCCTCCAGAGATGAAAGCGATTCCGTAAGATCCGACAGCAGCTGTTCGGCTGAACCCTCGCCGAGAATCTCCGCCGCACCCGCGCACAATGCGGCAAGTTCCCCCTCATATTCTCTTCCGCAGTACGACTCCACGAATGCGTCCAGCGCCGAGATGAACTCCCTGCGCAAGGAGAAATATCCGGAATATCCGTCAGGAGCTATTCCGTCCGCGGCTATTCCGTCCGGTCCGAATCCGGTGCATTTCTCAAGCAGCGAGGATTTCATGTGTTCCGCACCGGCAAGCAGAGATTCCAGTCTGACCGCATCATCAGCAATCGCGGAAGAAACGCCGCCGCCGTCCATAAGGTACCCGGAACGCCCGGCTATGTCAGAAACAAGAATTCCTATGTTCGCCTCGGCCTGATCAAGCAGCAGAAGACGTATCACTGAAACCACGGGAAACGCGTCAAGCTGTCCGTGCCGCCAGTTTATCAGCATCCTGCCATGGCGGTCCAGCGGAATCTCAATGTCCGAGATACGGTCCGTTCCAGGAATCCGCGCATCATGAAGAACAAGCGAGTCTCCGGCTCTTGTAAGCCCGGACACTCCGCATGAGGAAATGAACGGAGCGAACACAAGCTGTCCCAGATACCGTCCGTCATGCTCATACAGCAGCTCCATGCGGCGGCGGACACCGTCACTATCGACCACGGAATTCGTGAACCCGGCGCCGGCCGCACGTGATATTATGGAATGAAGCGCCGGAGTGAAGCCGGAGTCCATTCCGTCATACAATCCGGCGGAGGTGAACCTGTTGCCTTCCGGAACAAGCGATTTCGCGTCAGTGACATTATCCAGGAAAAAGCGCCTCTCCACGTAGTTTCTGTCGGCGTCGGTCAGCGCATAACCGAGATTCCGGTTGTTCACCGTCAGCCAAGTGTTCCCGAAAAACTGAACCGCACGTGCGAAATAGTCATCATTGTCACGGTATATGCTCTCCGATATGAATTCATAAAGACCGGAAAGCGAGGGCATCAGATATGAATTTATAACATCTTCGGTGAGGGCCGGAAGCTCGGCCGGCGTGTACATTCCTCCGGAAACGGCATCCGACATCTGGCCGAGCAGCGACGAGAGCAGATTACCATCCTCCTCTATTCTGTATCTGATTTCATCCGAGGCTGACGGAGAAACTCCTTTTCTTGACGGTGATATATATTCAATATCGAACACTGCGGAAAGCGCATCCATCTCCTTGAGCCGGACAAGCGCATCTCCCAGAATATCCCTTGACCATGGCCACTCGCCCAGCGCCTCGATCGAGGCGTCATCCACAGCAAGAAGCACGATCCTGTCGGAAAGTTCCGGCTCCTTCCTTGCGGCGAGCAGGGTGTCATACATACGGTAGTCAAGCTTACGGAAAAGACCGCAGACCTCGGATATTACGGTAAGTCCGCCGGCCGCAAGCACTACCGCGATTCCCGCCGCAGCCAGCCGGAGTTTTTTCTGTCTCTTGGATTTTTCGTTACTCATCGGCATGGATCATACCAGATAAAACACGTAATGGCAAAACCCCTCAGCCTGAAAGGGAATCCATCGCCATTCTTGCGGCATTCTGCTCCGCATCCTTCTTGCTCCTGCCTTCCGCCGGTCCGAAAGTCCTGTCGCCGAGACGGACCACCACACGGAAAGTCTGGTTGTGGTCTGGTCCGCTGCGGCCTACAAGCTCATATACAGGAAAAGTCCTGCTTTCCTTCTGATAGAATTCCTGAAGTCTCGTCTTGTAGTCCTTCATCCCGCCGTTCAGAACATTCTCCACCTCACCACTGATGAATGAGAGGACATACACCTCCGCATTATGATAGCCGGAGTCAAGATAGTACGCGCCTATGACCGCCTCCATGCAGTCCGCAAGAATCGCAGGCTTGCGCCTTCCGCCCGTCATCTCCTCCCCGTGTCCCAGCACAAGAAGCCTGTCCATTCCAAGCCTCAGAGCGACAGGAGCAAGCGCCTTCTCCGAAACGACTGCGGACTTTATCTTTGCCAGCTCACCTTCCGGACTTTCAAGTCTTCTGTACAGGTAAGAGGCCGTGACCATGCCGAGAACCGAATCTCCGAGAAATTCAAGCCTCTCGTTGTTCTTCATTCCAGGATGCTCGTTGGAACACGAGCGGTGATGAAAAGCCTGATCCAGAAGCTCAATGTTTCTGAATTTTATTCCGACATCCGTACAGAATTTTCCGAGCTCGGCCGCACGGTGCGCCGTAAGATCTGATTTCATGGAAAGAAATATAATTTAAACAAAAAAAAAGTACAAGTTTCATCAACCTGTACTTTCCGTTCAGCAAAAAAATGCCGTTATTTTCCCTGCTCTGATTTTATGAAATCATAGGCATCACGAACAGTCTCAAATTCATTCGCCTTTTCATCAGGAATACTTACTCCGAGCTCCTCTTCAATCGCATAGACCAGCTCATAAGTATCGAGACTGTCAGCCCCGAGATCATTTCTGAAAGAAGAATCCAAAGTGATCTTGCTCTCATCAATCTCCAGTTTCTCAGCAATCAGCTTCTGGATTTTCTCAAACAATTCGTCCATCTTTTACTCCTAAGACTCAGCCTTTCGTTTCCGGTGTGATAACCTGACGTCCGCGGTAGAATCCGCATTTAGGGCAGACATGATGTGACTGTACAAGGTTTCCGCAGTTGCCGCATTCAACAAGCTGCGGGGCTGTCAGTCTCATGTTAATACTCTGGCGTCTTTTCGTAACGGCCTTTGATGTTTTCGATCTAGGTACTGCCATGTATATAACCTCACTATATATGATCTTGAATAATGAAAGTATAATACAACAGTTCACCTCAAAGTGTCAACTCATTATAACTAAAAACAGTATTTTGTCAAACATTTTTTTGAATTTTGTCATTTTAAAATCTCCTGCCCACGCGCAGAAATCAGGCTCGTCTTTCAGCGTATTTTCCGGCAAGTGCAGAGGCGACGACAGGGGGAACCATGCGGCTTATGTCACCGCCGAACTGCGCAAGCTCCTTTATCGAGCTGGACTTGACAGTGAAATACCGCTCCTTGGTCGGAAGGAACAGCGTCTCTATGTCCGAATTCAGAGACTGGTTCATCAGCGCAAGGTCGAATTCATAGGAAAAATCATTAACGGTCCTTATGCCGCGTACAAGAACCTTGGCTCCCACCCTTTTTGCATAGTTTACGATTATCTCCCTGCATATATGGAGCTCGACATTCCTGTAGTCAGAAACCAGACTGCTCATCATCGACAGACGCTCCTCCTCCGAGAAGAGATAGTTCTTGCGCGGATTGACCGCAATCACGACATCTATGCAGTCAAAAATCTCGCTGGCACGCTGGATTATATCCAGATGCCCGTTCGTTGGAGGATCGAACGACCCTGCGAATACAGCCTTAACCATGGCTGCATATTATCTTATTTGACGAAATCAGACAATAGATGTAGAATCCCGACATGAAGAAGAGAAACACCAATATATATATGTGCATAATACTTTCGGCTGCACTGTCCGGCTGCGGAACGACAGACTTTGCTGACGTAATACCGCCGGAGCCGGCTGTCATTCCGCCACCACCGGCGCAGGAGCAGCCGGTGGTGGCGGAACCGGAACCTGAGACGGAGGAAGATGCAGCACCGGAGCCGCAGATTATTCCGGCGGACATTTCCGGAACTCCGGAAGAAATTCCCCTGACGGAAGAGGAGCATCAGGAACCTGTTCCCGAAGAAGAGCCGCAGGCTGACGAGACCGAACAGGAATATCTCCGTTCCATAGACAACATGGAGACCGAGGAGTCAGTGACAAAAGAGGAATTTACGGACGACAAGGCCAGAATCCTTGAAATAATAAGAGAACTGTCCGACATAATGGAAAAGCGTGACGTAATCAGATGGAAGGAATTCATAGCTCCGGAATCCCTGAAATACTATTCAAATCCGGTGAATCTGAACAAGGCGCAGAAAAAGCTGCCGAACAAGACCGTAAGGCTCGGCAGCATAGATGACTATTTCAGATATGTGTTCATACCGTCCAGGAAGCGGAGTCAGGTAGATGAGATACGTTATATATCAAAGACAAACATAAAGGCGGTGCAGGTCAAGGACGACAAATCGGTGGTCATCTACTACTATTTCACCAAAAAGGACGGCAGATGGTTTGTCCGGCTTCCGGAAATAGACTGAGCCGGATATTGACGGGCAGCACGGTTGTTGATTTTTTGAAAGGTATGATTTATACTTTTGAACTGTATTTGCATAAAACAGCAACATATCGAGGAAGTCAACACTTCCCCATCAGGAGGATTTTTATGAAAACAGGCAGATATTTAAAGGCAGCGCTGCTTGTCGCAGCAGGAGCTTCACTGTTCGCACAGGAGAAGGCCTCGCAGAACAAGAGCAGCAGGGAGACAGAGACATCTGTCGAGAACGAATATCTGAACGATGTGGACGCGGACATAATAACGAGCCTGGCGACATCAGATGAATACGACAACAAGCTTGTCGCGCTCCAGTATCTGCAGTCGGCCATAGATGACGGAAACACATCAGACGAGATTATCCAGGCTCTTGACAGGCTTGCCGGCGAAGGACTGACAAACGAGTCCCGAACAAAGGGACGCGTGATGAACAATTTCCCTGAAATCCGCAGACAGGCATGTCTCATGCTTGCTCAGGTTCCGACTGAACACTCAAAAAACACGCTCGTATCCATAGCCGTAGCCGACAATGAGCCGATGGTCATAGCGGCGGCAGTAAAATCTCTCGGGCAGATAGGAATAAACGACAATGATGAGGTCGTAGAGGCAATAGCATTCGCAAACAGGAGAAATCAGGTTCTGAATCCCACAAGCAGCCTTGCCCACGAGGTCCTCGACGCTTTCGAGGCGCTGGCTGACTCAACAGAGAACAAGAAGACAATGATCGACACGGCCGCACGCATTGCGACCGACTACCATTATGTCACACCTGTAAGGCAGAGAGCATACAAACTTCTTAAAACCCTGTCCTCATCCGGCGGCTCATCAAAGGACAAGTCATCCGGCCAGAACAGCAGCGCGGAATCAGAAAAATCCGAATAAAAACAAAAAAGCTGTCATATAAATGACAGCTTTTTTGTTTGCGGTTATAACAGGCGGGTCAAACTCTTTTGAATGGCCCCCATAGAATTCTGATGAGAGATATGGGATTCGAACCCACCGCCTTCGGCTCCGGAGGCCGACGCTCTATCCAGATGAGCTAATCTCTCGTACCGGAATTACATTAAACATTATCGCTCCGATTGTCAAGCGAACAGGAATTATTTATGGAACCGATTATATTAGCATCATCCTCTCCAAGGCGGCAGGAAATTCTCAGGATGCTGGGAATCCCTTTTCAGGTCATAATGCCAAGCATAGATGAGACATTCTCCTCCGCAATAGAAAATGATGATGTGCCGGAACTGCTGGCAAGGGAAAAAGTGCTTGCGGTGCTTCACTCGCTGCCCGAAAACCAGGAAATACCATGGATACTCGGAGCCGATACCGTTATCCTGCATGATGGACATATATACGGAAAGCCGGAAGATCAGGATCAGGCCTCAGAATTCCTGAGGAGATTCAGCGGCGGCAGACACACGGTGATGACGTCCCTCGTCCTTTATAACGGCAGAAAAAAGACGACATCAACAAGAAAATGCAAAACCGAGGTCACATTCTCAAGAATGAGCGACGAGGAGATTGACTGGTACGTGAACACCGGAGAATGGCACGGAGCCGCCGGAGGATACAGAATCCAGAGCCTCGCATCATGTTTCATAGAGCGGATAGAGGGCTCCTGCAGCTGTGTAATCGGCTTGCCTATATTTGAGCTTTATGATATTCTCAAGGAGCAGGGTTATTCCATTCTGAAATGAGGATGCCCGCCGTTTTCCGGACGGCCGTAGGCTTTGCCGGAACAACGATCTTCCGTGCGGAAATTCCGCATCGAGAAACAGAGTACGGGGTGTCCGCACAGGACACCGGTGAAGGAGCATGTCATGGCAGTAGTAACCATGAAGAACCTGCTTGAGTCCGGAGTACATTTCGGCCATCAGGTGAAGCGTTGGGATCCGCGTATGAAAAAATACATATTCGCGGAACGTAATGGAATTCATATCATAGACCTGCAGAAGACGATTGCGGCCATAAAGGACGGATATGAGGAAGTCCGGAAGGTTACGTCAGCAGGAAAATCAGTTCTTTTTGTAGGAACAAAAAAACAGGCGCAGCAGGCCGTACAGAAAGAGGCGGAACGCTGCGGAATGTTCTACGTGAACAACCGCTGGCTTGGCGGTATGCTCACAAACTTCTCCACAATCAAAAAATCACTTCAGAGACTCAAAAAGATAGAGAAAATGGAGATTGACGGAACTTTCGACAATCTCACGAAAAAAGAAGTTTCCGCCCTCCAGAAGGAAAAGGCAAAGCTTGAGAAAAATCTCGGCGGAATCAAGGAGATGAAGGAGCTGCCCGGCGCCATTTTCATCATAGACACACACAAGGAACAGATTGCCGTAGCAGAGGCGCGCCGCATGGGAATTCCGATCATTGCCGTTGTGGACACAAACTGCAATCCGGAGGGAATCGACTTCCCCATTCCGGGAAATGATGATGCGATCCGTGCGATTTCTCTTTTCACCTCAATCATAGCAAATGCGGTCATCGAGGCGGACAATGAGACCGGTCTCAAGATTCTTGAGTCTCTCAACGATGACGATGAGGGAATTCAGACCGACGCCGCCGTCAAAAATGAGGACGAGGAGATTGTTGACTACTCAAACTACCAGCCGACAGAAATAAAAGAAGAAGACGCTGAGGCCGATGAAAGGGACAGCCTCATTGACGAAGATAAAATTTACAAGGACTGATTATGGCAATCACAGCTGCTGATGTTAAGGCTCTGCGCGAGAAAACCGGAGCCGGAATGATGGAATGTAAGAAAGCCCTTACAGATTGCAACGGAGATATTGCGGAGGCGGAGAAGCTGCTCAAGGAAAAAGGCCTTGCGGCAGTTGCGAAACGTTCCGACCGCGCCACTGCGGAGGGCAGACTCTTTATCCGCCGCGACGGAAACAGAATCGTTGCGGTGGAAATGACATGCGAGACGGACTTCGTTGCAAACAACGTTGATTTTGTTGCTCTCGGCGAGAAAATGCTTGATGTGACCATCGAAAAAGGCTACACAAAGGTGGAACAGGAACATCAGGATCTGATAAAGGAACTTGCGGTGAAAATCCGTGAGAACATGAACGTAAGCCGCGTTGAGGTGATTGATGTTCCGGCAGGTTCAGCCGGAGCATCTTATGTTCACAGCGACAAAAAGACCGGTGCCGTAGTAGTCGTAAACGGATCCGATGCCGACATCGTAAAACAGTTCGCGTATGACTGCTGTCTCCATATGGTGGCATTCACACCTGCTTACATCTCTCAGAAAGATGTTCCGCAGTCATATATTGACGAGCAGACGGAAATATTCAAGGCACAGATGGATCAGGACGAGAAGATGGCGTCAAAACCTGAGAATGTCAGGGCCGGAATTCTTCAGGGCAAGATAAAGAAGCACCTTGCAGAAATCTGCTTTGAGGATCAGATGTTCGTCAAGGATGACAAGAAAACCGTATCAGCCAAGCTTGCCGAAATCGGCAAAGAGGCCGGTGCGAAACTTGATTTCGGACGGATTGTCCTTTTTGTTCTAGGAAAACAGTAGACTTAAATTCTATCCGCACTCTCCACCAGCGGAGGGTGCGGATTCTTTTACAGCAGAAACACGACAATTACTTTTATTGGAGACAAAAAAATGGCTGAATCATCAGAAACACGTATGGAAAAAACAATTTCTGCGCTCAGGGAATCATTGAATTCAATAAGAACCGGACGCGCAAGCGCGGCTATTTTCGACAAGGTCCGCGTCGACTACTACGGCACAAAATCGCCGCTGAATCAGGTAGCTACTGTGTCCATTCCTGAAGCAAGGTCCGTGATAATACAGCCGTTCGACAAATCCCTCATCAGCGAAATAGAAAAGGCGATTCAGGTAGCGGATCTGGGACTGAACCCGTCAAATGACGGAAAAGTGATACGCATATCAATTCCGCCGCTGACCGCTGACCGCAGAAAGGAACTTGTAAAACAGACAAAGGGCATCGCGGAGAATTCAAGAACTGCGATACGCAATATACGCCGTGACGGAAATGATGAGCTTAAGAAACAGCAGAAAGCCGGCGAACTCACCGAGGACGGGCTCAAACAGGAGACCGAGAAACTTCAGAAGCTGACGGATAAATTTATAGAAGAAATAAACAAGATATACGAATCAAAGGAAAAGGAAATTCTTCAGAACTGATGGATCCGGACAAGAAATCTCTTCCTGTCCACGTGGCTATAACAATGGACGGCAACGGAAGATGGGCTACCAGGCGGAATTTGTCACGCACCGCAGGACATAAGGAAGGACTCAAAACTGCCAAGACGATAGTACGGACTGCCGCGGATCTTGGGATAAAATGCGTTACCCTTTATGTGTTTTCTACAGAAAACTGGAGACGGGCTCAGGATGAGGTGGGATTTCTGATGAACCTGATACACACTCATCTTGTGGCGGAATTAGACTTCTACCGCAAAAATGGAATCAGGGTCAGGCACATAGGAAATCCGGACGGTCTCCCCACTCAGGTTCTGCACGACATAAAAGCCGCGGAAGAGTCCACCGCTGAATTCGACGGTCTGACGCTGAATCTTGCAATAAACTACGGCGGCAGGGACGAGATTCTGCGTGGAGTCAGAAAAGCCATCAGCTCGGGAATTCCCGCTGAATCCCTCACGGAAGATATTTTCAGCGCTTTTCTTGACATACCGGATTATCCTGATGTGGATCTGCTGATACGGACAGGCGGAGAATTCAGACTCAGCAATTATCTTCTGTGGCATATTCCGTATGCGGAGCACATATACACAGGAACACTCTGGCCCGACTATTCGCCGGAAGAATTCATAAATAATATAGAAGAATATAAGCGTAGAAACAGAAGGTTCGGAGCGGAGAAATCAGTCTGTACAGAAATAACGGGAGCCAAAAATGAATAAGACAGCACAGAGACTTATGACATTCTTCATAGGAATTCCGGTTGTTCTGGCCGTTGTTTTTCTTGATATGTACAATCATCTTCCGTTGAACCTTATGATAGTGGCTTTCTCTGCGTTCGGCTGCAATGAATTCCACGACATGCTGACCTGCGCCGGATTCAGACTGATGCCGAAGGGACTTCTCATCGCCCTGACATCCGCCCTTCCCCTCCTTTCATACATATTCGCGATACTCGGACTCTCGCTTGAGATTGTACCGTGGATCTTCGTGCTGACCGTAATATTCATGATGGGATATGAAACCCTTACCCGGAAGACTTTCGAGGACTCCCTGAAAAGAATCGCGCTTTCAGTTCTGGTTGTATTCTACTGCGGACTGCTGATCACATTCATATCAAGGATGACAGTCCTTGATAATTCCGTATATTTCATCGCGATGTATTTTCTGTTCGTTTTCATGTGCGACTCCGCGGCATGGCTTTTCGGAAACCTGTTCGGAAAAGGCAACCGCGGAATTGTCGCCGCAAGTCCGAACAAGAGCATCGCCGGATTTGCGGGAGGAACAGCGGCATCGGTCCTCTGCGGAATTCTTGCATGGTATATCTTTCCGGAAATTTTTACAGGCAGGGTATGGAGAATCATTCTTCTCGGATTTATGACATCCGTGACAGGAATAACAGGAGACCTGATAGAATCGGTATTCAAGCGATCCGCAAACTGCAAGGACAGCGGAAAAATGATTCCGGGACGCGGAGGAGTGCTTGATTCCATCGACTCTCTGGTCGCGGCGGCTCCGGTATATTATGTCTGCATACATTTCCTTTATTTCTAATATCAGAACTGAATCAGGAACAGAAATATGAAAAGGGTCTTGGTTTTAGGCTGCACAGGCTCAATCGGAACAAACACACTTGATATAATCAGAAACACTCCGGACGAATTCCGTCTGTGCGGAATTCAGGCGCATACAAGTGCGGACGCACTGGAAAAATATTCAGCGGAATTCGGCTGCCCCGCCCTGCTCACCTCGTCAGAAGATGCCGTCTCTCTGCAGGACTTCATGGAAATCACAAAACCGGACATAGTAGTGAACGGCATCGCCGGTGCCGCCGGACTCAGGCCGTCAGTAACAGTGCTTGAGAACGGAATTCCTCTCGCTCTCGCGAACAAGGAGACCATTGTAATGGCGGGACCGCTGGTGATGCGTCTCGCGGCAAGAACCGGAGTAAAAATTCTTCCTGTTGATTCTGAGCATTCCGCGGTATTCTGCCTGTCCGAAAAAATCGGCTCAGACAACATATCGGAAATAATCATAACTGCAAGCGGAGGTCCATTCAGGACATTCACAAAGGAGCAGCTTGAGTCAGTGACAGTGGAGCAGGCGCTGAAACATCCGACATGGAAAATGGGACGGAAAATAACGGTAGACTCCGCGACCCTGGCGAACAAAGGTCTTGAGGTCATAGAGGCGGCGAATCTGTTCAGCCTGCCCGCTGAAAAAATCGGGGTGGCCGTCCATCCGCAGAGTCTGGTTCACTCGCTGGTGCGGACAAATGACGGTATGCTCTATGCACAGATTTCAGATCCGGACATGAGACATCCGATTATAAGCGCGCTCAGATGGCCTGAAAACAGGAAGACATACATGAAACCTTTCGACCTGATGGACACGACAATGTCATTCCACAGACCACGTATGGATGATTTTCCGATGCTGGAGCTTGCGTTCGGAACTGTAAGAAAAGGCGGAAAATATCCTGTGGCATTCAACGCCGCCAACGAGATTGCGGTTCAGGCTTTTCTTGACAGACGGATAAAATTCACTGCGATAGCGGAGACCGTGGAATCCGTGCTTTCCTCTGACTGGACCGGAGCCGCATCCGATTTTGATGAAGTGGCGGAAACCGACATAACCGCAAGAAAAATGGCGGAGGAACTGATAGGATGAAATGGCTGTACGGAATTCTATGCCTTTTCTTCCTTATACTTTTCCATGAGACAGGACACTTTCTTGCCGCAAGAATTTTCGGCGTGAAGGTCGAGTCATTTTCGATAGGGTTCGGACCGGTCCTTTTGCACAGGTCAATAAAAGGAACGGACTACAGAATCTCGCTTTTTCCCCTCGGAGGATACTGCGGAATGAAAGGCGAGAAAGACTTCTCAAGAGCGCTTGAGGAAAAACTTCCGTACATAGAGGCGGACGGTGACTCACTGTACGGAATTCATCCGATGAAGCGCGCCGCGATAGGATTCGCGGGACCGCTTTTCAACTTCATTTTTGCGGTTCTTGCATATTCCGTAATATCTTTCACAGGCTACACCTACTGGACCTATTCCAACAAGATTCTTATTCCGGAGGGAACGGAAAGTCCCGCGGCTCTGGCTGGAATAAGAACCGGCGACAGGATAACGGAAATCAACGGATACGCTACGGACGACTTCTCTGCGGTGATAAGACAAGTCTCGGTCCGTCCCGATGAGAACATTGAGATAACGGTTGACAGGAACGGAGCGCTTATGACCTTTTATGTGCATTCCATGCTGGACAAGGACAGCGGAACAGGAAGAATCGGAGTTGCCGCCGACACGTCCGAACCGTTGGAAATGGAATCAGAACGCAGGGGATTTCCGGGCTGTCTAGCTGCGGGTCTATCTGAATCAGCGGAGACTGCCGCAATGACTGTAAAGAGCATAGGAATTCTTTTCAGGGGCGTTGAGCTGAAAAATGCAGTGTCGGGTCCGGCCAGAGTCACGGACATACTTGGCACCGCCGTACAGCAGGGATTTTCGGAAGGATTCAGGCAGGGGCTTGCGGGAATGCTCAGCCTGATGGCTGTGATAAGCCTGTCGCTCTTCATAATGAATCTGCTTCCGGTTCCCGTGCTTGACGGAGGTCTTATTCTTGCGGCGGTGGCAGAAACCGTATTCAGAAAAAAAATGAATCCGAAATTCATGTATTACATACAGTTCATCGGACTGGCCTTTATCGCGGCGTTGTTCATAACAGGACTCGCCGGCGACATATCCTATTTTATAAGTACAGGAGCAGGAAAATGAAAAGGACACTCATTGCGGCCGTATTCTCGGCATCAACGTTGCTCGCCGCGCAGTCGCATATCTCCATGCAGCCCCATCAGTATGCGGTGACTGCAATAAGGGAATCGATGCGCAGAGATGACCCGGAAATGTCCTATATTACGGCGGGAAATGACGGTTTTCTGATAAAATGGACGGAGGACAATCAGGGCGAGCATTATCAGATATCGGATATGGGAATAAAACTGATCGCCTGTTCTCCGGACGGAAACTACATAGCGGCCTATGAGACTGACGGCGGCTCCGTGAACAAGATAACGGTCTGGGAATGGAAGACGCTAAGACGCAAATTCATGAAGAAATTCTCAGATTCCATAACATCCCTTGCCTTCTCCGCAAAAGGCTCCTACCTCATGGCGGGAACGGCCACTGTTGACGGGGCGGTATTCATAAGGACATCGAACTGGACAACGGTTGACAGGATCAGGCAGAACACGGGAATCGTCAGCTACATACAGACGAGCGACACGGAAAAAACATGCGTAATGTATTCACCTGCCGGCGCGCTGTCGTATTTTGACATGCAGACCGGCGCGATGAAACAGAAATTCAAGATTGTGCAGGGACTTGAACAGACGGTCACCTTCTGCGACAACCGTTTTATCGCAGGCGTGAAGGACAGTAAAATATATATAATCAATGCGTACAAGGGAGAGGCGGTCGCATCCGTCCCTGCGTCCAATCCGATCATTCTGTCATCCGAATACGAGAAGAACCTATACTATCTTGAGTACGACGGAAGAAGCGGATATGAATTCAGGACAATAGAAGCGGCGGACGGCAGGACCGTCGCAAATCCGAGGACAATCAGAACCATCAGGGGACCGAGGGGAACAGCGGCAATAACATCCGGAAGGATGATCCGTTCCTGGCTGCTGCTCGGCGGAGGAGACGGCTCCCTGTACCGGACAGAGACGGATCAGTCATCCGTAACTGCATCACTTGAGAAGATAACGGAAAACATGTATGCCAGAATTCTCGATATGGCTCCGGCGGACAAGGACTTCTATTTTCTAACCGGCGGTTCCGTCTACAAGTCGTCCTATGATACAGGAGTGGTGGACAGAATAGCGGAGACCGACGGGCAGACACAGATAATATCACGTCCGGACAAACTGATTCTCTGGACAAAGGCATCAAGAGCCCCAGTTGTCAGCATGGACACGGAAACAAAGACCAAGTCCGTTCTGTTCAGGCCTGCGGCAAATCTTCAGACGCTCCGGCCGGCATCATACGGCGGCAGCGATTTTCTCATAGAAATAGAGGCGAACAGCACTGTCAGTCTGTTTGACATGAAAGACGGAACCATGAGGCAGATTTATTCCGGAACGGGAATTCAGGATGCGATACTGGCGGAGAACGGCAGGATCTACATAGCCAAGTCCGCCGCATCAAATCCGCTCACGCCTATGGTGAGCGTGGACATACAGACAATGGAGACCGTTCCGCTGCAGATGAAGGGAAATGTGGCTTACGGACTGAGCACGGACGGAACCATAATCTACGGAATAAACGTCCAGTCGGACGACAAGTTCAGGAACACCTATGTATATTCCCTCAACACGAAGACAAACCAGGTCTCGAACCTGCTGAAATTCTCGGATGAGGATCCTGATGCGTTCACATATCTGTACAAACAGCAGCTGTATACAAACATTGGCAAGAACAAGGTATATGTGTACAACCTGGGCACAAAAAAAAGATTCAGCTACGACAGAACCGCCGCGATGCCGGTGAAAGTCTCTCAGAGCGGTAACAGGACCGCGATACTAAACAGGGACGGAAGCATATCCTGGGCATCATCATCAGGCTCAAAACTTCAGGCAAACTGGTACCTGACGAACGACAGCCAGTGGTACGAATTCAACTGAACACACCAGAACCGGACGCCGTCTCTTTAAAAAAAGACTACGTTGTGGTAGTATTCGGTGACAAATCACTCCTCAGGGGGAAAATACAGGAAGACCAATATGAACGAGATTGAATATTCAGACATCAGCGGAAGCTACGGTACCGCAGTGGAAAAAAGCAGGAAGATTGAGGCGGCCATCGAGAAGAACCCGAAGCAGTTCAGGGCTCTGACCGGAGACAGACCCACAGGCCGTCTGCATATAGGACATTATTTCGGATCGCTGCAGAACAGGGTGAGGCTGGCAGAAAAGGGAGTTCCCCTTATGATTCTGATCGCCGATTATCAGGTTCTCACGGATCACGACGCATACCAGGAGATAAGCCAGAATACGAAGCAGCTGGCAACGGACTATCTTGCTCTGGGACTGGATCCGGCTGTTCATGACATAATCATATATCCCCACAGCTACGTGCCGGAATGCAACCAGCTGATGCTCCCGTTCCTCACGCTGGTCTCGAATTCCGAGCTGAGCAGAAATCCTACTGTAAAGGAGGAGATAAATTCGGCCGGACTGAAAAACGTAAACGCAGGAATGTACACATATCCGGTACATCAGGCCTGTGACATTCTTTTCTGCAAGGGAAACATCGTTCCCGTCGGGAAGGATCAGCTTCCGCACCTGGAGATGACCCGCACGATAGCAAGGCGGTTCAACGAGAAATTCTGTCACGGACAGGAGCCTGTCTTTCCGGAGCCGCAGGCCCTTCTCAGCAGCTCACCGATAATACTGGGACTTGACGGAAGCCAGAAGATGAGCAAGAGCCGGGGAAATGCGGTCATGCTGTCGGCTTCAGAGGACGAGACAGCGGCGGCGATAAAAAAGGCTAAGACCGACGGAGACAGGCACATAACATACGATCCGGAGAACAGACCTGAAGTGTCGAACCTTCTACTGCTGATCTCCCTATGCACGGGAGAAAATCCGCAGGACATAGCGGAAAGAATAGGTGACGGCGGCGGCGGCGCACTCAAGAAACTCCTTACCGAGGCCCTGAACGAGAAGCTGAGGCCGATGAGGGAGTCAAGGAAACGGCTTGAGAAGAATCCGGACTATATAAGGAAAGTTCTTCTGGACGGAGCCGCAAAAGCCAGGGAAATAGGAATAAAAACACTGAATGAAGTCCGCCACGTCATGAACATGGAGATATAGAAATACAGTTTTGGAAGCTGGAAATACGGCGGCGGAGCCTGCCGAAACCGCCGCATTTATTGAGCCTGGTCATTCCGGCAAGCTCAATGACCTCCAGAGCTTAAACTTCTATTGGACATCACACTGCCGTCATATTCTTACGGCAGTCTCAAGCGCCAGCCTCATCATGTCTCGGAATGATGTCTGACGCTCCTCCGCGGAACATTCCTCCCCCGTCGCGATATTGTCGCTGACAGTCAGGACTGACAGCGCCCTTCTTCCGAATTCAGCGGCAAGAGTATAAAGCTCGGCGCTCTCCATCTCTATTCCGGCAACACCGTATTTTCTCCACAGCTTCCAGTTCTGATTGTCATCGTAGAACCTGTCGCTGGATGCGCATGGAGCGACGACTGTCTTTATCCCCAGATCTACTGACGTGTGCCATGCGGTGTCAAGCAGGAAAAAATCCGCGGCCGGGGCGAAATGAAGTCCTCCGAACCTCTGGCTCTGCAGGGACGAGTCGGAACAGGCGGCATTGGCGATTATTATGTCCCTCAGCCTTGTGCTCTCCCCCACTGCTCCACATGTTCCGATTCTGATCGCGTTCATCACACCGTAATCGGAGAAAAGCTCATGAACATATATGGACAGGGACGGCTGCCCCATTCCCGTTCCCTGGACGGAAATCTTCCGTCCCTTGTATGTTCCCGTAAAACCGAGCATTCCCCTGACCTCGTTGTAGCATTCCGCGTCGTCGAGGAAATTCTCCGCTATGAATTTAGCCCGGAGCGGATCACCGGGAAGCAGAACTGTCTCCGCAACTGCGCCCGAAGGCGCGCCTATATGTGTACTCATGGACAACATTATAGCACACAAACGCCTTCCGTGGCGGTATAATTTTACTGTTTTATGAGAATTATGATTCCGTAGGATATGATGATACTGAAGAATCCGGCTCCGGAGAAGTCTGAGGCAAGGAAGCGTCCGCCTCCTTTTTCCGCTCCTCTACTATCGCCGAAACCTGCGAGTCGAATTTCCGTATATTGGCACTGTCAGGAAAATCCCGCCTCAGCACAGCAAGAGGAGCCTCGACCCCCTCCAGATCACCGTCCAGGAGAAGCACGGCTATGTAGTCCTCCAGATATTCGGAACTTTCCGGCTGCCGTGAGACAAGCGATGAGTATATCTCCGCGGCCCCGGCAGTATCTCCGGACATCGCTGATATATAAGCCTTGGACGAGAGGAGCGTCATGTTGTCCGGATCCCTTTCGAGCAGCCGATCATACATCCGCCCCGCCTTGTCCCACTCGGAATTCATCGCACGTGATCTGGCCAACTTGTAGTATGTTCCCCAATAATTGTTTCTGCCGTCAAGGGCAAGCTCATAGCAGGCCGCCGCCCTGTCATATTTCTCCAGAGAGAAATATATGTCGCCTATATTCAGGTATTCGGAATAAATATTGCCGACTACGGCCGTCTTTCCGCCCGGCAGCATGAGAGGAACCGATCCGCAGGAGACGGAAAGAACCGCGGACAATACGGCGGCAAAAAACAAGCCGCGGCCATGACCTGTTTCAGCCAAGGACAACCTTCTCTATCTCATACAGCTGGGATCTGTACAGACCTGAAATATTGCTTCCGTAATCCGCTATCAGCTGTATTATATTGCGGGGAGCCTCCTTCGTGTCGCAGCCGTTCAGCCTGTCCCCCGCATCTCCAAGGCCGGGCATTATGTACGCCTTGCTGTTCATCACCGGATCGAGCCAAAGCGTATAACATGTGCAGTTCTCAAGCGCGCGTGTCACACGGATGCTTCCCTTCAATGTGGATATTGTATTGAAAAAACTGATTGAACGGGGACGGATTCCCTGACTCTGAATGTATTTCACGACAGTCACCAGAGA
The DNA here is from genome assembly GCA_963594605.1 of Bacteroidaceae bacterium. Classification (GTDB taxonomy): domain Bacteria; phylum Spirochaetota; class Spirochaetia; order Treponematales; family Treponemataceae; genus Treponema_D. Next base: position 190,209 of record CAVBEH010000003.1, on the reverse strand, counting down.
ACCGCCGGTGGCATTCATCGGATCCGCGAATATCAGATCCTTTCCGTCAAGCTGCTGAAGATCAAAGAATGATTTCTTCAGATCAAGGATATATTCCATGTCGGACTCACCCTTGGAATCATTCCGGCTTATCTTGAAAAGCGCGAACGGAGTTATATATCCGTGCGAAGAGTATTCCTGGATCTCCTTGGAGATTATCATACTTGGAAGCAGTGCTCCACGCAGCATGACGCACATAACCGTATTTTCAATCTCACAGTCGATGTCCGGAATCTTATGCACAGCATAGTTCTGAACCGGAAAAGTGACAGGCGTCTTTACTATTATATGATTCTTCTTTTCGGAATGACCGTCCGTATAAGCCATCCTGAAAAGCATCTCATACGCCCTCTGGCTGTAATATATGAATTCCTGATGGTCGGTGTTCACATCACGGAGCTTGCTTATCACACGCGAAGCCTCGGCATGGGCTCCCTCCTCCGTAACAAAGGAGAAAACCTTTATCTGCGGATGCTCCGCACAAATCTCCTGCATGGCATGCCCCATGCGGTCATAGCAGTTTATTATTCCGGCCTTGTCAACCGGAGACGAACTGAAATAATCCATCGTCTCGCTGTACATCCTGTCCAACCTGCGGAGATCCTTTATATCATCTTCCGTAAGGTAGCCGTCAAGATCCTCGGCCTTAAGCACAATCTTGTCATCCGCCATCTGTTTCCTCCAACAAAAGCCCGCAGAACAGACTTTTTATATAAGTCACCGCCGCATATATTCAAGCAGCTGCTCCCTTCTTACTCTTATGCCCGTAATCTCAAGACCGTCAGAACCGGTAACCTTGACACAGTCATCCGGCAGTCCGAGAGCCAACATGATAATGCTTCTCCCCGCACGGAGAAATTTCCCATCCATGAATCCGATAAAAACCGAAAGCCCATAAACTCCATCTGTACCGGTCTTTCCAAGCGAGCCTCTTGCCTCTGAAATATACCCGGCAATCCGTTCCATGCCGAAAGCGGAAAGAAGCTGCCGAGGTCTTACAGACTCAAAACGGATCTCCCCCGCCGACGGCGCACCTGAAAGCCAACTTTCATCCGAAAAGGCAGTTTCTCCGGCCGAGACTCCGGAGCCAGCTGAAAGCTCCGCATACATGGCAGCCATCGCCGCGGCATTCCGTCCTGCACAGACAGTCCTTGAGTCAGGAAACGAAATCTCCGTTCCATAACCGGAATAGACGGAGACCGCACGTCCTCCATGAGTCTTAAAAACCGAACGTTTCCAGCCGTTTTTCCCGGAAAACATCCCCGGAACAATCCATTCGGGAACAGATGCGGATGCCGCCAGCTGAAAGCCTTCAGTTCCGGAGGACTGGCCAAATCCTATGTATACGACATCAATCCTTTCAGCCACGGATGCCGCATGAGAGGGCGCAAGTCCGGGAACAACCGCCGCCACAATCTCCGCCATCAGTAACCTGTCCGCATCAGCCGGAAATGCGGCATACAGCAGACTGTCACCGTCAAGAAGAGCCGGAAGCGGCACGGATTCTGAAGCCGGCACCGAGGCACATGCTGACAGAAGAAGGCACAGCAGCAGCGCCGCGCACCATTCCGCCGCACTACGCCTTCTCAAGTGAAATTCTCCAGGTCCTGTCATCAGCCTCAACCTCAATACCGGAATCCATGCTGTCCGGCCAGCTGATGCTGTCAGCGAGAGTTTCCGCGGCGATAAAATCCCTGAACATATCAAACGACTGTCTCAGCATATCATCACCCGAAACAGAAAGTTTTATCCTGTCGGTTACGTTAAGTCCCGTCTCCTTGCGCCTGTTCTGGATTCCGCGGATAAGGTCGCGGACATAGCCTTCCTTCTTAAGCGAATCGGTTATTCTTGAATCAAGACCGACCGTCAGAGTTCCGTCATTCAGGACTTTAAGCCCGTCCTTTTCAAAACGCTCCACAAGAACTTTATCCGAGTCAAGCTCCACAGAGTTTCCGCCGACATCAACGGTCAGGGAGTTCCCGTCAAGCAATGACTGAATCTGCTCCTGTCCCAATGTAGCGATAATGTCCGCCGCCTTCTTCATAAGCGGTCCCAGCTCCTTTCCCAGAACACGGAAATTCGCTTTCGCCTTATATTCAACAAGCTCGTCCTCACGGTCATGGAATTCGACCTTCTTCACGTTAAGCTCCTCGCGGATGCAGTCCTCCATCTCGGCGAGAACCTTCTTCTCATCAGGATTTCTTGTGACAAGCGCAACTCCGGCGAGCGGCTGCCGGTTCTTGAGGTTGAACTGGTTTCTCAGGCTGTGTCCCATCGAGACCGCCTTCTGAACCGTCGCCATCTTGAATTCAAGTTCAGAATCCTTCCATGCGGCGACGGAAACCGGATAGTCACAGAGGTGGACGGATTCCCTGTCGTCCCCGTTTCTCAGATTCTGCCACATCTCCTCGGTTATGAACGGAACGAACGGAGCGGCGACCAGAGCAAGCGTCTTGAGCGCGATGTAAAGCGACTCGTAGGCCTCCGTCTTGTCGCTGTCATTCTCGGATTTCCAGAAACGGCGGCGTGAGCGGCGGATGTACCAGTTGTTCAGCTCGTCGATGAATTTCACGATAGGGTCAATAGCTCCCGAAAGGTCATAGGAATCCAGTGATGAAGAGACCTCCTCCACAAGGCTCTGGGTTATTGAGAGAAGCCATGCGTCAAGAGGATTGGAGGGCTTTCTTCCGTCAAAATAACGGCCGTCCGGAGTGATGCCGTCGATGTTCGCATAAGTGACGAAGAAGGAGTATGAATTCCACCACGGAATTATGATCGACTTGAGAACCTCGCGAACTCCCGCATCCGAATACCGTATCTCGTCAGCACGGACGACTGCGGAATGCATCAGAAAAAGGCGGATTGCATCGGCTCCGAATTTGTTTATGGCCTCCACAGGATCGGTGAAGTTGCGGAGGGACTTGGACATCTTGCGCCCGTCCTCGGCAAGAACTATTCCGTTCACGATGCAGTTCCTGAATGCGGGCTTGTCAAAAAGCTGTGCCGCAAGAACCGTAAGCGTGTAGAACCATCCGCGCGTCTGGTCAAGACCTTCGGAGATGAAGTCCGCAGGAAAATGCCTCTCAAAATATTCCTTGTTCTCGAACGGATAATGCTGCTGGGCATAGGGCATCGAGCCGGACTCGAACCAGCAGTCGAATACCTCAGGAATTCTATGCATAGTACCCTTTCCGCACTCAGGACAGGTGAACGTTATCTTATCGACGAACTGCTTGTGGAGGTCATCCGGATAGACTCCGCTCAGCACCTTAAGCTCCTCACGGGATCCGACGCACAGCGTGTGCCTGCAGTCAGGACTGTCACAACGCCAGATCGGAATGGGATTTCCCCAGTAGCGGTTGCGGCTTACAGCCCAGTCACGCGCACCGGCGAGCCATTTTCCGAAACGGCCTTCCTTTATATGCGCCGGCTGCCATTTTATCTGCGAATTCGCCTTCAGAAGAACATCATGATAATCCGCGACCTTTACGAACCAGGAGCCGATTCCACGGTAAATCAGAGGAGAGCCGCATCTCCAGCAGTGCGGATACGAGTGGACTACGGTGTCGCGCTTCACAAGTTTTCCCTCGCTCTTCAGCCGCGCCATGATGTCCCAGTCGCAGTCTTTTACGAAACGTCCCTGATAGTCAGGCACTTCGGAGGTGAATTTGCACTCGGCGTCAATCGGCTCGACGTCCGGAACTCCTGTTCCGCGGAAAACCTTGTTGTCCTCCTCGCCGAAAGCCGGAGCGATATGTACGATTCCGGTTCCGTCCTCCGTGGAGACATAGGCCGCATTGAACATACGGAATGCGCCTTCCTCACATTTTATTCCCGTGATGCGCTCACATTCCGCCGGATCAGCGAGCTTCGCGAAATAAGGGAAAAGCGGCTCGTAGCGCACGCCGACAAATTCCGAACCTTTTCTGCGGTAGACAATCTCGTAGTCATCAGGATTTTTGTAGTATGCGGAAAGCCTCGCCTCCGCGAATATATAGAAGTCGCCGGATTCCCTGTCAAGAATTTTCACGTAGTCAATGTCAGGTCCCATGCAGAGACCGAGGTTTGACGGAAGCGTCCACGGAGTTGTCGTCCAGGCGATGAAATATGTCCTTCCGTCAGCTATGTCCGGATCTCCGAGCGGATCAGGAGCCGATGTTATCTTGAAACGGACTGTAACGGTCTGATCCTGAACGTCCTTATAGCCCTGAGCAAGCTCATGCGTGGAGAGGACGGTGGAACATCGCGGACAGTACGGAAGTATGTATTTTCCCTCATAAATCAGGCCCTTGTCCCAAAGCGACTTGGCAACCCACCAGATTGACTCCATGTAGTCAGGCTCCATGGTCTTGTAGTCATGGTCAAAGTCAACCCAACGTCCCATGCGGGTTATGGTCTTGCGCCATTCGGCGGTATAGCGGAGAACGGAGTCGCGGCATTTCTCGTTGAATCTGTCGATTCCGAAGGCCTCAATCTCGTGCTTGGAATTTATTCCCAGCTCCTTCTCAATCAGATTCTCGACAGGAAGCCCGTGGCAGTCCCAGCCGAAACGCCTCTCGACCTTCCTGCCCTTCATGGTCTGGTAACGAGGAATGATGTCCTTTATTGTGGACGGAATGAAATGTCCGAAATGGGGAAGCCCCGTAGCGAAAGGAGGTCCGTCATAAAAAACAAAGTCCTCCGCGCCCTCGCGCTGACTCACAGACTTTCTGAAAATATCATTCTTCTGCCAGAATTCAAGAACGCTCTCCTCCTGCTCCGGAAAATCGGCTTTTGGATCAACTGGTTTATACATTCCGTTACCCCTTCAAGATTTCGTTTGCCTGACATTATGACACATTGTGATAAAAAATTCTATATGCGAAGTCTTTTTCCGTATACGGGAATACGGCGGCAGGATAAAGGCTCCGGAGCGTCCGCATAAATCACCCGAGAAGGGTTTTCGTAGCCTTCTCGTACAGGAATCTGAGATCCTCCTCCTGAAGCGCTGTATATACGCAGTCCGCACAGTATTTTCCGCTGTCCGGACCGGCAAAAATCCGGTTCACCGTACAGGTAAGGAAAATGTCCCTGGACGAGACAGGACCTGACTTCATCGAGAAAGACATCTTCAGCGCATACTCGTCCCCCTGCATGAGGCTGAAATTCTGACGGCCGGCTCCGAGGACAATCCTGAGATGATCCACATAAAGTATGGAAAGCGGCTGAATCCTGTCCTGGACTGATTCCATGACATGGCCGCCGGATGTCAGATAATTGCATACGGGAATCAGATGAAGTCCGTTTCCCGCATTCCCCTCCGTCCGCGCCTGAGCCACGAATTCCTCAAGAATTTTCTTGGCCTCCTGCTGACGCTCAAGAGGAATGGTTCTCCATACAGGACGGGAAAACAGCTGAATTCCGTCCCATGGAACGCATACCGACCTTATGTCATGCTTCGTGCGGCAGTCAAAATACAGCATAGCCGTAAAATCATATATCTGACGGGACGGAGCGTCCTTTATGCGGCCTATTGTATCAGGAATTTTCAGGACCAGTCCGCCGACGGTATTCCTGACATCCGAATCAAAACAGAGACCGACCCTGTTGAAATAGAATTCGACCCTGACTTTGCCCGGAGGAAATGAAGACACGGACCGGGGCGGATTCTCAAGAAGGATGTGTCCGTCCTTCCCGACCCTCATCTCATCAGGGGAAATCGCGACCGGAAAGACTGCCGACGGAACAGCATGTATTCCGTCAGGTTCGGACTGTCCGGATGGAGTAAGGGTGACAGGCACATTCCCGTCAACAAGATACTGGACGACAAGATCACGCTCTATTCCCGTAAGCTCATTTTTCTCCATAAAGATTCTCCCAGCCGTCAATTGCTATCCGGCAGATTTTATATTCATTTACGCAGTCAAGATAAAGCGAGACATCGGCATATCCGTCCTTTCCGAAAAGTCTGACCGGAATCCTGAGAATTCCGTTGCCCGGATCAGGTTTACCCTTTATCCAGGAACCGAAAATCCGGGAAACCGGCGGATTTTCCCCGGAAATGCCCCGGGCGGCGGGAAATTCCGTACCGAAATGAAGCTTCCAACCGGACTCCAGGTCGGAAAGAAAGAAAACCGACGTGAACATGCAGTCCGCCGCGACAAGACCTGCGATTTTTCCGGTGTCCCATGAAGCAATCGCCGAGCAGAAGCTGTCCGTCACGGCCGAGGCCGCCGCATCAAGCGAAGAGACATCAAGATCTCCGAAACCGTCGAGAGACGGATAGACAGGTCTGTCCGAAGGGGAAACCACATTCAGGACGGTAGGCTCCAGCTGAATTCCAGCATCCACAAGAGGATTTCTGTCTATGGAGGCGGAGAGCCTGTTCCCCTCTATCTCACGGCTCCATACCGTTCCTGACTCCATCTCGGAGACAGCATTTCTGACAGTGGAGGAGTCCGTATATGTGACGACCGGTGACTGGCTGTTTGAGCATGAGAGCAGAAACAGCGGAGAAACAAGCACCGGAAGCAGAATTCCAAGCCGCATCCGTGGCCTCTCAGTGTATGTTTCTGAGAATATCGATTATCGCCGGCCTCTCGACCGCATTCTTTATCTCCGAGATCAGTGAGGTTCCGTCTGTGACAGGATTTCCGTCCGCATCCGCCGCAGGAACCGTGTCCACCGGATTCACATCTTCCCCGGAATTGCTGTCGGGCACGGAGACAAGAACGACCTCGTCCCCCGGATTGACCTTGTCATAGAAACCGAGATCAGAGAGAACCCCCTCGGAGACCTCCTCACCGGCTTCCGTCACAGTGAATGTTCCCACCACATCCGAATCCCTGTAATAGAGTCCGGCATCCGTGTCGGCGGTTCTGACAGCATCCTTCCGCACGACACGGAATTCGCTGCCGCTGACGACATTCTCGGATTTTCCCAGATCCACAAGAACACGTTTTCCGCTTCTCGCGAGGATTTTTCCACGGACGCTGAGTTTTCCCAGCACCGCGCTCCTGAACCGGCGCAGAACGGAGGAGAAACGGTTGTTTCCGGTTCCGTAGAACGAGTCCCTGTAAATCTCCGTACCGGTTCTTCCGGAATACATGACGGCATCAAGAGTAAGATCATGTTCTCCCTCGCTGAGAGAAACAGTCACAAAATAGTCGAATTTTCCGGCCCTCGCATTTCTGAACGCCTCACCGAAGCCAGACACCGGATTCACCTGTGTCTTTACGGATGTAACGGCGACACCGGAGAACACATCCGCCGCGGACTCTGCGGCAAGCCTGTCGGAGTCGGCATGAATAAAGCTCTTTGTTCCGTCCTCATAGAACACGGCAATCCGCCACCTTGTCTTGTCCAGGTAGAACGGATCGATGTTCCACCTGGCCGCAAGAGAACCGGACAGAAGCGACGTGTATGCCTCAACCGTGTCGTTCAGGGCGGTCTGCCGTTCCGCGGAAAGCGAAGACATATCCGTCCTTGTCTTTATGAAATTGAGCTGCTCAAGATAAAGCTCGTACATTCCGTTCAGCTCAAGAATTCCGGCATACTCAAGTCTTGCCGGAATGTTTGTCGGATCAAGAAGCAGCGCCCTCTGATACTCATAGACGGCTCCGGCACCGTCATAGCCTGCGGAATACTGGCGCGCATTGTCAAGATGGAATGAGGCCCAGTCGGAACGGCGCGTGTCCTCAAGCGGAAAATTCCTGCGGATTTCCATCTCCATCGCGCTGCGCATCATCTCGTCACGGGGATTCACGGCAAGACCGGAAGACCATACATCAACCGCACCTTCCGGATCACCGAGCTTGCGCAGGGAAAGCCCCTTCATATACCATGCCGCAGAATTTTCCGGAGTTCTGGACGTAAGAAAATCGCATATATCGATGACATCGGAATACTGCCTGCGCCTGAACAGTATCAGCGCCAGGAATTCGTATGCCGGATCGGAATCACCGGCAAGCTCCACCTCTATCCGGCTATATTTCTCGGCGGCGGCATAATCACCCTTCATCGCGGAAACGACGGCGGCAAGATGATGCACGTCGGGATCTCCGGAATACAGCGAAAGCGCACGCTGCATATATCTGTCAGACTCGCCTGTACGTCCGGTCTCAGAGCAGAGAACCGCCAGCGACAGAAGGGCACGCCTGTTGTTGGGCTGACGTCTGAGCGCCTCCTTGTACTGCTGCTCCGCGCCGGAGAATTTTCCTCCATAAAGCTCTATCTCCGCAAGACCGAAGCGGGCATCCACATTGTTCGGATAGGATGACAGTACTCCGTTGAATATCTGCGAGGCCTCATCCGTTCTTCCGAGAGCGAGGAGAATGTTGCCCTTCATGTTTCTGACCGACGGATCCGTTCCGTCGTATTTCTCCGCTCCGGAAACATATTCTAGCGCAAGGTCATATTCTCCCAGACGGCAGGAACATTCCGCCATTCTGAGCCAGGCATCCGAGAAAGCCGGATTCCGGTCCACAACCTCCATGAAATCCTGGAGAGCCAGATGCCAGTTTCCGTTCCGCTGCTGCGCGACACCCTGCCCGTACAGATCCACCGCAAGGACATCACGGTCCTGCGCATATACGGTGCAGGTCATAAACGCCGCAAGCACCGGAACCAAATAAAATCTTCTATTCCACATCACTGCCCGAATCCCCGGCGGGAGCGGTCCTTATGACTTTTATCATGTTTATTCTGTGACCCTCCACGTCCTGAACGATGAAATCATATCCGTTCCACGAAACCTTCTCATATTTTGCCGGAATCTTTCCGAACAAATCAAAGACGAATCCTCCCAGCGAGTCATAATCCTCATCCGGAAAAACCGCTCCTATGCTGTCGTTCAGCTCGTCAAGATTGACACGCGCGTCACATAACCAGACGTTCTCCCCGATGACGAGAATATCCTCCCGCTCCTTGTCAAATTCATCCTGAATGTCACCGACAATCTCTTCTATTATATCCTCCATGGTGACTATGCCCGACACTCCGCCGTACTCGTCAATCGCCACCGCGATATGAAGATGATGCCTCTTGAATTCACGGAGCAGGGAATCTATGCGCTTTGACTCAGGAACAAAATATGCCTTCCTTATTATCTTCTGAAGATCAAACTCCTGATGCTCGTACACATACCGCAGAAGATCCTTCACATAAAGGACTCCCGTGACATTGTCGATTGAATTCTCATATACAGGAAAACGTGAGTGCCCGCTGGAGATTATCCTGCTGATCAGCTCATCCCCCGTGATGTCCGACTCGATGAAATCCACATCAATTCTCGGTATCATCACCTCCTTTACGGATGTCGTTGACAGATCCTCGACCCCCTGTATCATATCCTGCTTCTCCTCATTCAGCATTTCCTGCCGCGCCGAGTCCGCAGGAGCCTCATGATCCTGTTCCTTTTTCTTCCAGTTTCCAAAAATACTCATAATATGATTTTATCGTTCCTCAGATTTTCCAGCATATTCTCCTGCAGCACAAGCATCTCCGAATCAGGTGCCCGGTTCTTCTCTATATGCTCGTCTCCGTGATCCATTCCGTTCAGGTGCAGCAGTCCGTGGACAAGAAGCCTCTTCAGCTCACTGTCTTTATTTTCGTCAAAATATTCGGAATTTACAGGCAAAGTTTCAAGGCTTATAACTATATCACCCATGCAGCGCCAGTTTCCCTCCTCATCGGCGTAGGTTCCTCCGTCCTCAAAAGAGAGCACATCAGTCGCGGAATCAATCTGCCTGAACCGTGAATTCAGATCTCTTATGAGGGAATCCCCGCAGAACATAACGGAAATCTCCTCGCCGTCAAGCCCAAGCGCTCCGGCCGCCTTCTCCATGAACGGAGAGACATTCTCAATCCAGGCCGGCACATCCATTCCATCCTGAACGGACACATAAATTCTATTTCTCATTTCTGTCAGCCTTTGCTCCTTCCGGCGGAGCCTTCTTCTGTTCGGACGGATCGGTCTGATCAGGATACTCTATGCGGCTGTGGTAGTAGCCGGCCAGAACCTGCACGAAGGCCTCCTTTATCCTTGAAATATCCCTGAACGTGAGGTCACAGTTGTCAAGCTGACCGTGCTCGATTTTTCCCGTTATGAGCGTCTGGATGAATTTCTCAAGCCTTGAGACGGAAGGGTTTCCGAGTGTCCGGCATGCGGCCTCAACCGTATCCGCAAGCATTACCACCGCGGATTCCCTTGTAGTCGGAGGAGTTCCGCTGTAGGAGAATGACTCAGGAGTCACCGAAGGATCCTTCTCCTTTGCCTCGTTGTAGAAATAGGCTATCACGCTGTTTCCATGATGTTCCGCTATTATGTCCACAATCTGCTGCGGAAAACGCATCTGATGGGCCTTCTCCACACCGCGCTTCACATGGCTGCGTATGACTGAAACGGAAAGTGACGGATTTATGTCATCATGCTTGTTCTCTCCGCGCTGGTTCTCCACAAAATACTCGCTCTGATCTATTTTTCCTATGTCGTGATAATACGCGCCGACCCTTGCCAGAAGCGCATTCGCACCTATCTCCCGGCAGGCGCTCTCCGCAAGCTGAGCCACCATCATTGAATGGTTGTATGTGCCGCTGGCCATCACAAGCATCTTCTTCATAAGCGGATTGTTCAGGTCGCTCAGATCCATAAGCCTGAAGACAGATGCCGTATTCATCAGCAGCTCAAGCGGAGTCAGAAGTCCCAGTGCAAGAATTCCGGAAATGAATCCGTTAGCCGCGGCGCCCGCAAAGCATTTTCCTGTTCCTACAAAAGGCTCGTTGAACACGACAGCCATAAAAAGAAGGACTACGGCCCCAAGCAGTGCGGTTATTATCGACGTGACGACAAGATCCATCCTCTTCTCAACTTTCCGCACGACAGCCACGGCCGCAAAAGTCGTTGTCAGCGTATGCAGGAACGGAACAAGCTCCCACCCGGAAGCCGACAGTATTCCTAGCGACATCACGAATGAGAGCAGAACGGCCGACATCTGCCCGTACATGACCGTCACAAGCATCACGCACAGCACCGCAGGTATAATCATGCACACCGAATACGGATTCGAGAAAAAATGGATCTTACCGCCGAAAACCGTGACCGAGTACACGATCATGAACATGACGACATGAAGCACAGGCTCCCTGAGCAGTATCCTCCGGTTCCAGGGAATGAACGAGAACAGCAGATACCACAGCACCGCGACAAGGAACAGATACAGCTCGTTGTTCGAGAACGCCCTGTAGTCGATGTAGACCGGTGAGGCGGCCATCTTCTGAAGCTTCATATAGCTTTCTTCCGTGACGGGAAAGCCTTTCCTGATTATCCGTTCGCCCTTCTCCACGGCGACCGGCATCATGTCATCAGGAGGAAGCGTCTTCTCCGCGGTTATCGTCCTGTCAGCAATCTGGCCGATCTCAAAGTCCCCTATGGCGAATGCGGCCACGGACTGCGTCGTGCTTATGCTCAGGAAATTCACAGCGGAGACGGCGGCAAATCCCGCCGCAAAAAGAATCAGAAACCTGTAGCACCGCCTCACATAATCAGCCGCGTATCCGGCATACTCAGCAAAAACATTTCTCCGTTCGGAATTACTCTTCATTCTCATAAGCCCCGATAATTTTTCTGACAATCCGGCTGCGGACCACATCCTCAGCCGTAAGTTCCATAAAACCGATTTCTCCGATATTATGCAGAATTTCAATCGAATCCCCAAGACCTGACACCGTTCCTCTCGGAAGGTCGGTCTGGGTCGTATCTCCGGTTATAAAGACCTTTGAATTCCCGCCCATACGGGTCAGGAACATCTTCATCTGCCCGCGGGTAGTGTTCTGGGCCTCGTCCAGAATGATGACGGAATTGTCCAGAGTGCGGCCCCTCATGTATGCCAGCGGAGCCGTCTCCACCGCACCCGACTCAAACAGTCTTCTCACGGTTTCCGGAGAAAGCACGAATTCCATGGCATCCCTGAGCGGACGCAGATACGGATCAGTCTTCTGCTCCAGATCTCCGGGAAGGAAACCCAGGTTCTCGCCTGCCTCAACCGCAGGACGTGTTATGACAATCTTTCCGACGGTGCGGGTAAGAAGCAGACGCAGCGCTTCGGCCACGGCAAGGAAAGTCTTGCCGCTTCCGGCGGAACCGGTGCAGAACACGACATCCTTCGTGCGCATGAGATATATGTACTCGGCCTGCCTGTCCGACCTCGGATATATGCGTCTCAGTCCTCCGGGAACCACGACCGACATATCCGCGGCAGCCGCACATCTTCCGGTGTTAAGAACGGACAGAACAATATCCTCTCCGTTGTCGCCGCCGTCCCTGATCTCATCTATTGTCCTGTCGATTATAAAGCGGAATTTTCTGCGGATTTCGGGATCCGCGGAGTTGACGGAAATCTCGTTTCCCCTGGTGAAGACAGGAACACCGAGGTAATCCTCCATCAGCCTGAGATTTCCGTCATTCGTTCCGCAGACAGCCGTCATCATGCCGCTGTCGGGAACAACTATAGTGAATTCTGTGTCCGTAATCAAAATCCCCTCACATCATCCGATTTTATCAGCAGAGACAAGAATATTCAACATGATTTTTCTACGGGTTAAGCTTCCATGTTCCATAATCATCCACAATCTGCGTCTTCATGCTCTCCATGGGATTCCAGACGATTCCCACCGTCATGTAAGGATTGAAGTCATACCGCTTCACCCCGCCTTCGGTCAGGAGCCTGGGCTCTATCTTGAGCGACATGTTGAATTTCCAGTCGTGCAGCTCATGCGTCATCTCGAATTTCAGAGACTTAAGCTTGAAGCCGGATGCCTTCCGCAGGTTCTCGTCGTCAAACCGGAAGGAATTCAGAAGGTCGGCGAACAGATTCTTCTCGCCCGGAATGTCTATCTCGCGCCCGAAATAGCGGTACACGACCGAATTCCTGGACGTGGAGGAGAAAGTGAGAGTCAGGAATTCATTCAGCCTGAACGAAAGCGACGGAGAGAAAATGAAGTAGCTGTTTGTCGGTCTTATAAGATCGGCGACGATTCCGGTGTTCAGTCCGGGAGCGACGGACAGTCTGTTGAACCATGCATAGTAAGTCTTCGCCGATGGAGCGAACGAGAACGAGAGCGAGTACGGAAGGAACTCCATTCCGCTCCTGATGTTCCATCCGGAAAGCGTGTCAAAGTCATATCCGTAGGTATAGGACATCGTATAGGCCAGCTGCAGTGACTTCCAGGAGAGCGCCAGCTTCAGACTGTCATGGTAGCCGTCCTCGAGGTTGTAGTTGTAGGACTCAGTGAATTTCAGCGACGAGCCGAAAAGCGACACGCTCATCGACTGCTGCAGCGGCTTCTTCTTCATCGCTCCGTCGGTTTTACTCTTCTGCTCAAGTCCGGCTGAGACAGTGAACGTCGTATATGGGAACACAAGATTCAGGGACGCGCTGTATGTCCTGAGCTGCGGCGGAAGATAGGTCGAGAAGGTCAGCGACTGGCTGAATTTTCCCTCGCGCTGCGAGGCCGCCAGAACCACATCAATTGAATTCACCGTAACGCTGTCGCTGTCCTCCCAGTCGAGCGGAAGGTTCTCCCATTCAGGATTATCCGCATCTCCGATGAATTTCCGTCTGAACAGCTTGAGCGTGGAATTCCACACGACGCGCGTGTCCCTGAAAGGTCCGACATAGAAAAAAGGCCTGATTCCCACTGAATTCGTGTTCGTCAGGTTCCGGCTCTCCGCGCTGTAGTCCGTCCTTATGAGCGATTTTCTGGCGGACTCCGAATATCCGCCTGTGCTCCCGTCAGTGGAGATGAAGGGATGCCTCTGGAAAACCGGATCCCAGGCGATTCTGTTCGACATGGAGAAGAATTCCCCCCCGTAGTTCAGCGCGCTTGTGACGGAGGCGGGAATTTTGAGCGTATACATGAACGAGCGCGCATTCTCCCACCTGAAATCCGAAGGTTCCTTTAAGTTTGACGATGAATACGCCAGCTGAGATGTGAAATTCGGCGCGAAGGAATATCCGAGCTTGTATGTCAGCCCCGAAGGAACAGCGGAGGAGGACGGCGTGAAAGCAAGCTCCGGAAGGACAGGCATCACAGTAACAGCGGCCTCATCCGGAGTTTCAGTCTCAGCCTGCTCATTGCCGGCGGTCTCATCCGTCTCTTTCACGTCCTTTTTTTCGGCCTCGGCACGCTCCTTCTCCAGCTGGCTCTCCGGCTTGAGAACATCCGGCCTGTTAAGCGCGGAGGAGGACGCCGCGGTGCTTTTTCCGGCGGATGATGATGCGGGAGGCCACTGGAACACGGTTCCCGAGACGGACATCGAGAGATTGAGCGGTGTCACCTGTGAAGGATAATAGAATTTCCTGAGCGGCGTGTATGAGGTCCATCCGTCACCTCCGGACGCCTCATCCATGGCCCTGAGCTCAGAGCTTCCTGTCTGGACGGATGATATGTTCACGGATGTCTTCTGGTTCAGCGACAGGGACGACACATAAGGCTTGATGAAGGCGGGAAGAACAGCCGAATACGACGTGGTCAGCTGCCAGATGAACGACGAGATCTCGCTGACGGTCTCTGTCTCGCTGTCGTCCCTGGTTCCGTCCATCAGGAAGGAGATCCAGTCCATATATTCGGAACGGTCCCTGAAATCATAGGAATAGTAGGGATCCGAATAAAGAGGAAGCGACAGCGAGAGACGGAAAGGTTTCGTCATCGTGAATCCGGCATCAAGCGCATAACGGAAAGGAAGCTCCAGACCGAGGAAATTCGACCTGTCCCAGTAGATTTTTCCCGACGGTGACACCGGAGAATATTTTCCTGAGGAGGAGAACACCGTCGTGCTGAACCCAAGCTGGAGATCCAGGCTGAGGCTTGTGACTGGAGATGACTGCGGCTGGAAATTCGCGGATATTCCGGCCATCGCGCCCAGATTCGAGTACCAGTCAGCCATCACCTTTATGTAGTCCGTCGTGTTTCCCTGATAGTCCGCATCGAGATTATGGAGGACAAGTCCCTGCAGTTCCTGCTCCTTGAGGACAGTCGGGCGCATGAAGTTGTAAAGGGACTTGAGCGAATCGGAAGCCGATGACGAGGATGAGGTGTCAGCCGAGGATGATGAGGCGGATGACGCGGATGATGAGGCGGATGACGCGGAGGATGTGTCAAGCGGCTTGCGGCCGTAGAGATATGTAGTGGTCTGTATGAAATAACCGCGCCGGCTTTTATATCCGAAAACCGGATTGAAGACAAGCTCATCCTTAGGATAATAGAAGGCCGGAAAATAAAGGACAGGAACGCTGCCCACATAAAGCAGCGCGTTCAGAAACGCGAATTCCCCTCCGGGAAGAAGCCAGGTGCGGCCCGCATCAATCCGCCAGTGGGGATTCTCATCGTCGCAGAACGTCAGGCTGCTGTTTCTGAACGCTATCGTGTTGGACTCGCTCTTTCCGAAAATATCCGAGAAGACAATCAGCGTGGAGCCTGAAGGCAGCGAGAGCGCGTCGGACTGTGTCTGCACGACCCTTCCGTCATCGAAAATTCCCTCCATGGTGGACGTGTTCATAAGCAGGGAATCCGCATAGGTTCTGTCGGTTCCGTCCCCGCCTCCGGATGTCTCTATGGACACATTTCCACGGGCATGGAGCATCTCCGTCTTTCTGTCATAGGTGACGCTGTCCGCGCTTATAACGGACGAGGACTCTCCCCTGCTGACAGAAACCTCCACATCCCCGTCAAGTACAATCGTGTCGTTTCCTGTCGCGCTGTCCTTCCTGTAGTCGGTCCGTCTGGCGCGCGTTATCGTTATGGTGGTCACCTCCGCGGACGGATTCTGCGCATGGACGGAAAGCCCGGAGCAGAGCGCAAGCGACGCGGCAAACAACAGAACAGGCCTGAGTCTGCGGAAATTCCTCCGTCCGTTCATATCAGAGGCCGGCCCTGGCATTGCGCTCCAGCATCTCGCGGACAAAACGTCCTGTATATGACATCCCGGAACGTGCAACCTCCTCCGGTGTGCCCGATGCGATGATTTCTCCGCCGCGGAGTCCACCTTCCGGTCCGAGATCTATAATGTAGTCTGCCTGACAGATGACATCAAGATTATGCTCAATCATCAGGACGGAATTCCCCTGATCCACGAGCCTTCTGATAACCTCCATCAGCTGCTTGACATCCGCGAAATGAAGTCCCGTCGTAGGCTCGTCCATTATATATAGAGTTCTTCCCGTGGAGACGCGGGCAAGCTCGTTGGCGAGCTTCACCCGCTGAGCCTCTCCGCCCGAAAGCGTAAGCGCGGACTGTCCAAGCTTTATGTAGCCAAGACCAACCGACTTCAGTGTCTCAAGTTTCCGCGCTATATGGGGAATCGGGGCGAAGAATTCGCAGCCCTCGTCTATCGTCATGTCAAGCACATCATTTATGTTCTTTCCCCTGTAAGTAACCTCAAGCGTCTCCCTGTTGAACCGCTTTCCTCCGCAGACCTCGCACTGGATATAGACGTCCGGAAGAAAATTCATCTCTATGACGTTCTCCCCGGCACCCTGGCAGTTCTCGCAGCGGCCGCCCTTCACATTGAAGCTGAAGCGTCCCTTCTGATAGCCCCTTGCCCTGGCTTCCGGCAGAGAGGCGAAAAGATCGCGGATCGAGTTGAAAACCCCGACATAAGTCGCGGGATTCGAGCGCGGAGTCCTTCCGATGGGGCTCTGGTCTATGTTTATAACCTTGTCCAGCGCGTCAAGCCCCTCAAGCGACTCATATTTTCCCGCCGGATATTTTGTCCTCATCACAGCATTGCTCACGGCCGGATACAGCACATCGGACATAAGGGTAGATTTTCCGGAACCGGACACTCCTGTTATGCACGTGAAGGTTCCGAGCGGAAATTCGGCGGTTATGTTCTTCAGATTATGCTCGGTCACACCGCGGACGGTCAGCTTCTTTCCGTTTCCTGTCCTGCGCGACGAAGGAATCTCCATAGACAGGGCGCCGGAAAGATACTGTCCCGTAAGGCTCTCTTCCACCTGCATTATCTGTTCCGGAGTTCCGGCCGCAACGACCCTTCCGCCGTTCACTCCGGCTCCGGGGCCCATGTCGATTATGTAGTCGGCTGTCCTGAGCGTCTGCTCGTCATGCTCCACGACGACTACGGTGTTGCCGTGATCCCGTAGAGCGGTCAGCGTGTCTATCAGCCTCTCGTTGTCGCGCTGATGGAGTCCTATGGAAGGCTCGTCAAGAATATACATCACGCCTGTAAGACTTGAGCCTATCTGGGTGGCAAGCCTTATACGCTGTGCCTCTCCGCCCGAAAGCGTCTCGGCGGCGCGCTCCATGGTAAGGTAGTCAAGTCCCACATTCCGCAGAAAGGACAGGCGCGATTTTATCTCCTTCAGAATCTGTGATGCGATTTTCTCCTCGGAATCGGAGAGCTCAAGCTTATCGAAGAATTCAATCGCATCAGTAACGGAAAGCGACGACAGCTCGTATATGTTCTTTCCGCCGACGGTGACGCCAAGGGCCTCCTGCCTGAGCCTTCTGCCGCTGCAGGAGGAGCATACACGGTGCGCCATGAATTTCTCCAGGCTCACCTTCATCTGATCGCCCCAGGCCTCCACATAACGGCGCCTGAGATCGCCGAGGATTCCGTTCCAGGGCTGATTGTACTCGGACATTCCGGTTCCGCTCTGCTTCCTGTAAATCCAGTGGAGAATCCTGTCTGAACCGTGGAAAAGCACGGATTTCTGCTCCTCCGTCAGCGAGTCTATCGGCGTGTCAAGCGAGAAGCCGTAGCTGTCCGCCACAGCCTTAATCCGGCATGTGTTCCATGCCGATGTGGGATTATATGGAAGGATTCCGTGCTCATTGTATGATTTTGATCCGTCGGGAACAATCAGGCTCATGTCGAATTCCATCTTCTCACCGAGGCCGGTACATTCGGGACAGGCTCCGAACGGATTGTTGAACGAGAAAAGCCGCGGCTGAAGCTCCGGAACGGAAATCCCGCAGTCCGGACAGGCGTTCTTCTGGGAGAAAAACACCTCGTCCTCGCCGGAATCAGTCCGCCTTGTTATGAGCACGACACCGTCGGCAGCTTTCAAAGCGGTCTCGACGCTGCCCGCGATACGGGTCCGCTGATCTGGTCCCTTGACGATCCTGTCCACGACAATCTCAACCGTATGCTTTTTCTGCTTGTCAAGCCTCACCTTGTCCTCAAGGCTCGCCATAACGCCGTCAATTCTGGCGCGCACAAAACCGCTTTTTTCCGCATCCTCAAGGACTTTCTGATGCTCGCCCTTCTTTCCCTTAACGACGGGAGCCAGAATCTGAATTCTGGTTCCGTCAGGCCATGACATCACCGAGCCGACAATCTGATCCACGCTCTGCTCACGGATCTCTCGTCCGCAGACAGGACAATGGGGATGTCCTGCGCGCGCGAACAGCAGCCTGTAGTAATCGTATATCTCCGTTATCGTTCCGACAGTGGACCGCGGATTCTTGTTCGTAGACTTCTGCTCTATCGAAATCGCAGGAGAAAGCCCCTCTATAAGATCCACATCAGGTTTGTCCATTCTGCCAAGAAACTGTCTGGCATAGGAGGAAAGGCTCTCCATATATCTGCGCTGGCCTTCGGCGAACAGCGTGTCAAACGCAAGCGAGCTTTTTCCGGATCCGGAAAGTCCGGATATGACGACAAGCCTGTTTCTCGGAAGCTCCACATCGACATTTTTCAGATTGTGCTCCCGCGCCCCGCGTATGACTATCTTCTCATTCATGAAGTGCATTATATTGAAATTCCGCCGCGGCTTCAATCACGGAGCGGACGGTGGAATTCCTGACTTTAAGGAAAATTCCCCATAACGGATTCATTGATTTTCCGCGTCCGATATGCATAGAATGAACGTCATGAGAACAGCGGCATTCGCGGCGGCCGCCGCAGCGGTAATGTTAACAGGATGTGCGACGGACAAGACCGCGCACACGGAGGAAAAGATGGTCACATCAAGAGAATTCATTGAAGGAGGATACGCACCGGACTGTCCGGCAAGCGTAAAGGAAAGGAGAAGCGGCATCCGGTATGGAATTCCTCAGCACGTGACCTATCATTCTGACACCTGCGGAACGGAGCGCGGACTTTCACTTCTTCTTCCGCCATCATACGACGGCACGAAGGAATACCCTGTCATATATTTTCAGCACGGAATTTTCGGCGACGAATACTGCATGATCAACGACGTGAACAACCGCTTTGCGGAGATAACGGCGAACATGGCCGCTGACGGCGATGCGCCGGAGGTCATCATGGTGTTCGGAGACATGTATGCGACGGAGAATCCGAAGCGTAAGCCCGGGTTCAAGGAAGAGGACATCGCCCCATACGACAACTTCATAAACGAGCTTGTCAACGACATAATGCCTTTCATCGGGGCGAACTATTCCGTGAAAAAAGGACGGGAGAACACCGCGGTTTGCGGATTCTCCATGGGCGGACGCGAGTCGCTGTACATAGGTATAAAAAGACCAGACCTGTTCGGCTACACCGGAGCGATCGCTCCGGCTCCCGGACTTGTGCCCGCAAGGGACTGGGCGATGGTCCACAGGGGCATGACGGACGGAAACTCGCTGAAATTCAGCGGCGGACAGGAGGAGCCGTACCTGCTGATGCTCTGCTGCGGAACAAACGATTCGGTGGTGGGCTCATTTCCCAGATCATATCACGACATACTGACACAAAACGGCACCCGACACACCTGGTTTGAGGTCATCGGAGCTGATCACGACGCGACCGCAATCCGCAGCGGATTCTACTGGTTCATGAAAAACGTGTTCAGGAACACGGATTCCGGCGGAAAACTGCCGCAATAGCTCCGGTGGGAATCCGTCAGCTGATAAAGTCGTCAAGACTGACGCCGGCACCGGTCACGACATCACGGACAAGAGCCTTTCCTTCCAGAAATCCGGCGAATTCGGGACTTATTCCAGGAGAGAGGATTTTCTCCGTACGCAGGATGGCTATATCACCGGCAGAAATTCTGTCACCGGCATGCATGGTTCTCATATAGTGAAGCGAACGGTTTGTCCGCCCGTAGTTCATTCTCTCGGAAGGAGCAAGCCTCTTCACCCCGTCCCCGATAACGGAATCAACTCTACCCGCCCCGAACTGCTCAGAAAGCTGCGTGCGGATGACCCGCCTTCCCTCATCTGATCCGAAATGCCGCAGCACGGCCTCGCACTGGCGGACCTCATGGACCATCAGCGCAAACTGCTCCGGCTCAAGGGCGACCGGATCATCAAGACCGGAAGTCCTGCGGCTCAGCGTTATATGCTTTTCGATGACCGTACCGCCGCAGGCCACGGAAAGGCACGGCACAAGAACCGGATCGAGGCTGTGGTCGCTGACTCCTGTCTCCACACCGAAAACCGCCCCCAGATTCCCTATAAGCCGAAGGTTGTATTCCTCCTCCGGTGCGGGATAACAGGTTATGCAGTGAAGGAGAGAGACATTCTCCGTTCCGAGAATTCCGAGCGCAGTCTCGATGTCCGCCAGCCTTGAAACGCCCGATGAAAGTATGACCGGAACGGCAGATTCCGTGCGCCTTCCTGCAAGAATTTTCAGCATCTCAATATGGTTCAGCTCAGGAGACGCAATCTTGACAGCATCAGGCTCAAGATCCAGAAGTTCCGTCAGGCTCCTTTTGCCGAACGGCGAGCAGATGAACTTTCTTCCACTGGATCTTACATAGCGGCACATAGAGGCGTAGAAGTCCGCGCTCTTCTCAAGCTGCCGGAAGCGGTTGTAAAGAGGAATATTTCCCGAAGGAAGACTGACAAATCCCGTGTCCGGATGAAGAATCTCATCGGCATAGACCCACTGGAATTTCACGGCATCGGCACCGGCTTCCACGGCCGCGTCAACAAGCTCCGCCGCCTTCTCCTCCGAGCCTCCGTGAGATGTTCCGATTTCCGCTATTATGAGAGCCATATCATTCTCCGGCGTACAGGGCCGCAGCGCCGGCCGCCTTGTACCTGTTGCTGTAGACGGAAATTCCGGACGAAGGAAGCCATCCGTCCCCGAACAGATACCATTCCGTCCCGTCCGGGGCAAGTGAATTTCCGAGTACTCTCAGAATCTCTCCGCGGCGGCAATGTCCGGTGTTGGAAGCATCCCAGTGAGGAGACTCCTTGTAAGATATATACGGATCGGTCACCACAGCCCATGATACGTCAGGGGCAAGCGCGAGAGGATATTCCGTGTCGAATTCAATCTCCGTACCCCTTCTGTCACAGGAGACGGACGCAAAGACCAACGGGAAAATAAACAGAACGGACAGAATTCTTTTCATCTCAGCTCCAGTCCGAGGCTTTTCATTACGGCAGGATATACGGCCATGTCCGAGTCCACAAAATCCATCGAAGGTATGGAATACGGATCCGTCCACATATATGAGGTATGCTCAGGAAGGGTGAATTCCGGAGGAATTCCGGCGCCGCTGAATTTTATCCTGACCACATGGAGAGTCGCATCCTCGCCGCGGTGGACAAAATGACCTTCCGCCATCATACCGGTGACGGACACCTCGCAGCCGAATTCCTCGCGGATCTCCCGGACGGCCGCATCTTCCGGAATCTCGCCCGGCTCGACCTTTCCTCCGGGGAATTCCCATCTGCCGCCCATGTCGCCGGACTGAATTCTTCTGGCCACAAAAATTTTTCCGTTCTCAAATGCGATGCACGCGACCGATTCTTTTGCCATAAACTGCCGCCGAGGGAATCAGAGAAAAATCACGTCAGGAAAGACGAAATGAAGCACGGCCGCACACAGACAGAAATATCCGATGTACCGTGAATTACGGACAAAGACACATGAGATCCATGCCGGAAGGGGAAGCTTCTCCGTACTCTCGGACACATAATAATCAAGAAGAATGCAGAATCCTCCTGCAAGACCGGCCAAGGCCGGAATGAGATCCCCCACGACCGGAACATCGGTACGTACGACAGAAAGCAGCTTCATGACGCCGGTAAGAGCGGTCAGGATTCCAAGCACAAGCCTGAATGTCCTGCCGCGGAAGAATTCAGGGCAGGCACTTCCTGTATCCGGAGCGCCGTCTGTTCCGTCAGCCGTCCGCTCCTCACCGGAAGCGGCCGGATCCTGGCTTTCCTGACCAGCAGCGGTCTCACCGCCATCAGCGGCGACAACGGACCGGGCGACCGCCGTTCCCTTTCCCCAGACCAGAAAAATTCCGGCCGCAAGATTGAATAATATGGAAAGAAAATAAAACTGAAGCACTTTCAGCCTCCATCAAAAATGAATGAGAACAGTGCGGAACATTAAACGCGAAAACTCCGCCGTTCATCTGATTCCGGAGGAAAGGAGAAATTCCTCACCGCCCGCTGAAACCAGCGCCGTAACGGAGATTATATCATAGTCCGTGAATTTTGTCCGCAGGATTCTTCCGGTAAAGCCGTAAATTTCATCAAAATGCCTGACATCGACAGCGTTCCCGTCCGCATCAAGAACGGAAACATCGGCGGAGACCGCCACAGGCTCTCCGCCGTCCCTGCCGCCGGAAATGTCAAGCGAGACGAACACCTCCTCCTCAAAACGGAAAGCCTCAAGCCTGTATGTCACGCCGGCACATACCTTCTCCGAGCCGTCCGGAGCGGTTCCTGTAATCCAGGCGATCACCGTGAATGCGACAAGCGTCAGCAGCATTATCCTGTTGGTTCTTGAGGCGAAGAGAATTCTGATTCCCCTGACAGGCCGCGGACCTCCGCCGTTGTAGTAGTCGCGGACTATCTCCGGCGCATGACTGAGCCTGTGCTCCCTGCTGTAAAGAAAACGGAACTCTCCGTCATCTCCGTCCGGATGTCCCTCATCAGCTCCATCAAAACTCATGGCAAATCTCCGTCAGGACTTAAGAATCGCATCTATCAGCCTGTCCGTCCTGTACCAGACGACATCGGCCTCATTCTGATCAAGATACAGCGCCGTGATGATTCCGCCCTGAGAAAGCGAAATCGAGCTGTACACGACATTCCTGTGATTAACCTTGAACTGACGCCTCAGAATCCGCTGGTTCTCGTTCTGGATCATCTCTATGTTGAATCCGTCATCAGTCTTTATTATGAAGAATTTCCAGCCGTTCTCCGTAACACCGAGAAAATCATAGGGCATCCGGTATATAAGCCGGCTGTAGTCCGCAACAACCGACTCCTCATAAGGCGGAACCGATACAGGAGCGTCGTATATTCCGGTCTCGACGGACAGTGGATACAGCATTGTCTGGATATAGTTTATTCCCGACTGGACTCTGGACTCCTCATCTATATAGGAGGAATAATAATCCGCCTTGACATAGACAGTGTATGATGAAGGATCCGGAATCACATTCTCAACAGCCACGAATGAAGATCCGTCACCTATATCAGGAACAGTCTCCGAATCCACAGGAATCATGTATTTCAGGAATCCGTCAGGCGCGAACCAGAACACCGTAAATCCGTCCATGGTCATGCATACCACGACAAGCTCGTCCGCCGCGGTGATATATATGTTCCTGACAAAGGGGAACGGAGTTCCGCCCGGCCCCTGCTGTCCGATGTAATCCGCGGAGCTGCCGTCGCGCGAGAAACGCAGAACCGTCTGTCCGTAAAGAACCCGGCTGTCGTCGCTGCGCTCCTGCCTGTCCCTCGGTATCGAGCATACGGCATAGATGCATTTTCTCGAATCCGCGGCAATCATTCCCGGATATATGAACGGATATGATATTTCCTGCCTGACCTCGGAAGCAGGACGGGATGATGCTGATATAAGCCGGTCGGAGAGGGAATCATCATTATAGAACAGCGACAGGAGATCTCCGTAGGAATTCAGCTCCATCACTTTTCCCGCCTCGCCGTCAACTATATAGAAGAATCCGTCGCGCATCGCAAGTCCGATTCTGACCTTTCCTATTGAATTCAGATCGGACACGCCGAGCTGTCCGTCGAAATTTCCGTATTCCAGATGGAACAGCCTCTCCTCACGGATAGCCTCCACAGCATCGGAACGGACACAGCCTGTCGGAATCGCGGCGGAAAAAAACAATATAATCAGAAGAAAAAAAGCCGGTTTTCTTTTGTACATCCGCATAAGAATAAAGTTTCATTTAGTGCTTGTCAATTGCGGCATAAATATCGTATTATTTATGATATGCGGAAAGTATAACTTCCACGGAAACCAGACATAAGGAAATCAGAAATGTTGGATAAAATTCTTACCCTCATATTCGGCTCCCAGAACGAGCGCGATGTGAAGGCGCTGAAACCGGTTCTTGCAAAAGTAAACGGGAAGGAAGAGTGGGCAAAATCACTAAGACCGGAGGAATTCCCAGAACAGACAAAAAGATTCAAGGAGCAGCTCAAAAACGGGGCTGCGCTGGATGACATACTTCCGGAGGCATTCGCGCTTGTCAGGGAGGCCGCGTTCCGGATACGCGGCGAGCGCGCGTTCGACGTTCAGGTGATGGGCTCCATCGTACTGCACTCAGGCCGCATAACGGAGATGAAGACAGGAGAAGGAAAGACTCTTGTGGCCGTAGCCCCCGCCTATCTAAACAGCCTTACAGGAAAGGGAGTCCACATAGTCACGGTGAACGATTATCTGGCCGGACGCGATGCGGACACTATGCGTCCGATATTCGAATATCTCGGACAGACCGTCGGAGCCATTCTCTCGGACATGGACAACGATGCGCGCCGGGCGGCCTACGCATGTGACATCACATACGGAACGAACAACGAATTCGGCTTTGACTACCTGCGCGACAACATGCAGATAGACCTGAGCCGGAAAGTCCAGCGCGGATTCAACTACTGCATTGTGGACGAGATAGACTCGATTCTCATAGACGAGGCGAGAACTCCGCTGATCATATCCGGTGCGGGAGAGGACGACACATACAAATACCACGAGGTGGACAAATACGTTGACGAGCTTGTGGAGGTGGAGAAGGATCCAAAAACCGGCGAATATCCGGACGAGACGATGATGGAGCCTGAGGAAAGGAAAAAAATCAAGGGCGACTACACGATAGACGAGAAGTCAAAGCGAGTATCCTTCACCGATCAGGGAATGAACCATATAGATGCCATACTCCACCAGCACAATCTGATCAAAGGATCTCTTGTGGACGAGGAGAACTTTGAATATGCGCACTATTTCACCCAGGCGCTGCGCGCCCACAGGCTTTTCCACAACGACGTGGACTACATAGTCAGGGACGGTCAGGTTCAGATTGTCGATGAATTCACGGGACGTGTCCTTGAGGGAAGACGCTATTCCGACGGTCTGCATCAGGCGATAGAGGCGAAGGAGCATATCCGCATAGCCCAGCGCAACAGGACTATGGCGACGATCACGTTCCAGAATTTTTTCCGCATGTACGACAAGCTTTCCGGAATGACAGGTACGGCAGCGACCGAGGCCGTTGAATTCAACAAAATATACAGCCTCGATGTCGTTGCGATTCCGACGAACAAGCCTGTGGCAAGAATCGACGAGAATGATGAGGTCTACCTCAACGAGGCGGACAAATGGGAGGCCATAACCAAGGAAATAGCGGCGGCCCATGCGAAAGGACAGCCTGTTCTTGTAGGAACGGTGTCCGTCGAAAAGTCTGAGCACCTTTCCGCCCTCCTCACACGCAAGGGAATAAGGCATGAGGTTCTGAACGCAAAGAACCATGCGCGTGAGGCGCTCATAATAGCCGAGGCCGGAGCCAAAGGCGCCGTCACGATAGCCACGAACATGGCCGGCCGCGGAACCGACATAAAGCTCGGAGGCAACCCGGAATTCCGCGCCAGAAAAAGGGCCGGAACAAACGCATCGGCAGAGCAGTATGCGGCTGCCCTGGCGACGGAAAAAGAGCTGTGGAAAAAGGACTACGAAGAGGTAAGGAATGCCGGCGGACTTTATGTGATCGGCTCGGAGAGACACGAGTCGCGGCGAATAGACAACCAGCTTCGCGGACGCTCAGGACGGCAGGGAGATCCCGGACGCAGCAAATTCTTCATATCCATGGATGACGACCTCATGCGGCTTTTCGGCGGCGAACGGATGAAGGTTATGATGAGGCGCATCGGAATGCAGCCGGGAGAACCGATTGATCACCCGTGGCTGAACAAGGGAATAATGAAAGCCCAGCAGAAGGTCGAGGACAGGAACTTCGAGATAAGAAAGCACCTGCTTGACTACGACGATGTTCTGAACGAGCAGAGGACTGTCATCTACGAGCAGAGGGACGAGATTCTGGGCGACGGAAATCTTTCCGCAAGGGTAATGAACAATGCGAGGGACGAGATCGAGTCCATGTTCGAAGCCTACGAGGATGCGAGGAAACACAACAGGAACGACAGCCAGCCGACTGCGGATCTGAATGAGCAGATGAGGAACACGTTCGGATTCCAGCTCCCGCCGGACAGACTCTCAAGGGATGCGGCCATATCGGTTCTCCAGAACGACATCACCGAAAAGGAGACGCTTGCCGGAAAGGATAATTTCAATATGTTCATCCGGTATCAGTATGTCCAGGTCATAGACAGGAAATGGCTTGATCAGCTTGAGGCTCTTGAGGGACTAAGGGAGGCTGTCAGTCTGCGCGCCTACGGCTCCAAAAACCCGCTCACCGAATACAAGATTGACGGATTCAACATCTTCTACGAGATGCTGGACTCAATAAGGAACACAGTGATGTCACGTGTGTTCAAGGTGAAGGTCCAGCTCTCACCGGAAGCCGCTGAAAGAAGAAGGCAGATGCTTGAGGCGCAGAAACGGCAGCTGAATGCGAGCCATTCCGAGTCGTCCGCATCATTCGCAGACGGTGACACCAGACGTGATGCCGCGGCCGCATTCAGCGGAGACGCATCAAGAAGACAGGCCGCAGCCGGTGCCATGCAGCAGCGCACTCAGGGCTCGTCCGTCACCGTAAGACGGACAATGCCGAAGGTCGGCAGAAACGATCCGTGTCCATGCGGAAGCGGAAAGAAATACAAGCAGTGCTGCGGACGCTGACGCAACGCGGCCCTTTATCATGAAAGCCTCCCCTAGCGGGAGGCTTTTCAGTCTCCGCACGGTTCCGGCCCATAGCGCAGAAACAACAATAAAAAATCCACCAATTTCATGTGTTTCTCCACCCACAGAACGCAAAAATACATCTATAATCGACATAAACAGCACAACAGGAGGCTCAGAATGCCGTCATCAGTAAAGGCCGGAAAGGTCAGGCTTCTTCCGGGAATATTCAGGGAAAGGGAACAGGTTAACAGGGAGTATCTCATGTCCCTCAAGAACCGCAATCTTCTGCAGAATTTCTATCTTGAGGCGGGAATTCCTCTTGACTCGGCGGGAATAATAGGTTCGCCTGCGGAATCAGACATGCATTTCGGGTGGGAATCCACTTCATGCCAGCTCAGAGGACATTTTCTGGGACACTGGATGTCCGCGGCGGCAATGTCCGTCTCCGTATACGGAGACATGGAACTCAAGGCGAAACTGGATCTGATAGTTGACGGGCTTGCCCTCTGCCAGGAGATGAACGGCGGAAAATGGGCAGGTTCCATTCCGGAAAAATATTTCAGGATGCTGGAGGGGACGAAATATGTATGGTCACCGCAGTACACCATGCACAAAACCATGATGGGACTCTTCCATGCCTGGATATATGCAGGAAACACGAAAGCTGCGGAAATTCTCGGCAGACAGGCTGACTGGTACACCGAATGGGTCGCACAGGAAAAAGAACGATGCCCGGAAGCGGTATACCGCGGGGAACAGGGCGGTATGCTTGAGATATGGGCAGCCCTTTACGGAAAGACAGGAGAAAAAAAGTACCTTGATCTTGCCGGTGCCTACAGCGGAGAATGGACATTCAGCGAGCTGGCGGCGGACAGGGACTGCCTCACAAACACGCACTGCAACGCCTCCGTTCCCCTCGCCCATGGAGCATGCAGGATGTATGAGGTCACAGGGGATAAAAAGTGGCTCGACACCGCTCTGGCTTTCTGGAAAAAGGCGGTGACGGAACGCGGATATTTCTGCACAGGCGGAAGCAATGCCGGTGAATTCTGGATTCCTCCGGAAATGTTCGGAAATTTCCTGTCGGACAGGGATCAGGAATTCTGTACCGTATACAATCTTGTAAGACTCGCCGACTACCTTTTCAGAATTACCGGAGACAGTTCATACGGGGACTACATAGAGCTGAACCTATACAACGGATTTCTGGCACAGCAGAACAGACACACAGGGACACCGGCCTATTTTCTTCCGCTTGCCGCCGGAAGCCGAAAAAAATGGGGAACAAGGACAAACGACTTCTGGTGCTGCCACGGAACCATGGTACAGGCACAGACGCTATATCCGTCCATCATCTGGCACGAGGACGGAGACGACATCATCGTAAGCCAGTACATTCCATCCACATACACGGACGGTAAATTCTGCATCGAGCAGACCGTTGACATGAAATTCTACGACACGCAGTCCTTCTTCGAGCAGACCGAACGGTCACAGACATCAAGATGGCAGCTGAAATTTACGGTGAGGAGCGGAAACGGAGAAAAAAGGCGTCTCAGGCTCAGAATTCCAGCCTGGACAGAAAAACCGGAGGTGACGCTCAACGGCCATCCGGCCGGACTCTCCTGCGGAAGCGGATTCATGACGACCGGACCGCTCGGTGACGGTGATGAGCTGAGGATTACATTTATCCCCGAAATCAGGGCCGTGGAGCTTCCCGGAGACAGCTCCATGTATGCGTTCATGGAAGGTCCCGTTGTTCTGGCGGGACTCACTGACGCAGACACCGCGCTTTCATTCGATGTCCGCAATCCGGCCGGGATGCTCAAACCGCAGTGCGAGCACATATACAGCTCGTTCTCATGGAAGCAGAGCTCATACACGACAAGAAACCAGCAGAGGAATTTCACGTTCATCCCGTTGTACGAGATCACCGATGAATGTTACACCGTGTATTTCCATAGAAAATGACAGGACATCAGTTGATGTTCTTCCGGAAGAATGCGCTCCTGTACATTCCCGGAGTCATCCCCTCATGTTCCCTGAATATTTTCATGAAATATTTCTCGTCGTCAAAACCGCAGGAACAGGACACTTCCTTTACTGAAAGGCCGCGGCAGGCCAGAAGCCTTTTGGCCGCCTCAAGACGTATCCTCATGGTGTACTGCTTTATCGGAAAACCGGTCTGACGGCGGAACAGGGTAGACAGATAAGCCGGCTGCAGTGCGACCTCACGGGCAAGCTCGGAGACAGAGAATCTGCGCGGATAGTTCGCCCTTATCCAGGAGCAGGCGGAGTAGACCGCCGGATGGAGTTCCACCTGTCCGGAGCCTGAGCAGCGGCGGCTTATCTCCATCAGCAGAACACCGAGCGAGAATGAACATTCCGCAATGCTGAACGAATCCTCCATATAAAAGTCAAGCAGCTGGTTGAAAAGCAGCGAGGCGCGCCCGGTGAATGCGCCTCCGCCGAACTCAGGAACGGCATACAGGTGGGAGCCTGCACCATCCGCGGCACCGCGGAAGACAGCATGAAAATCAAGACGGAAATGGACCCACATATACTCCAGCCTTCCGGATGATTTCCGCCACCCGAAATGCTCCTCGCCCGCACGCAGGATGACGAATTCTCCGGCGGAAACGGAGAACCGGCTTTCTCCGGCGGAAACATGAAGGCATCCTTCCGTCACCAGTATCAGCACATTCTCGTCCAGAACGCGCCTCGAATGGAGAAAGCCGTCCGCGCTCAAAAGCTTGCCGCAGACGGTGAATCCGGGAGGAGTTCCGTCATCAGAGCAGAAGACTCTCATTTGCGGCAGCCCCATCCCCTCAGCCGACATGGATGTCCTGTATGCTGGTGAATTCACAGCCAGGCTCCAGATCTATCATTCCGGGCTTTTTGTTCCAGTCATGGTCGGTGTTCTCCGCATCCGGAAGTCCGTACCACGGCTCAAGGCACACAAATTCCGGCTTTCCCATATTCTGCCATATCATGCAGTACGGAAATCCTCTTGTAGAAATCCTGACAAGGCTGCCGTCGAGCATATTTCTAAGCCCGACCCAGTCAGACGAAAATGCGGTGAAGAGATGGCCGTTTCCGAATCCATGCCCGTCAAGCGGAATTATTCCGGGCTCCGGCTCACCGTAAGGTGCGGTCACAGGAGAACATCCCTCCTCATCAGCGGCAAGATAGCCTTCCGGCGTACAGACCACGGAGACCAGCGGCTCCCTCTTCTCAAATTCAATACGGTAGCATGAATTCTCCGTTCCGGCAGGATCCGTCCCGCGCGGGCAGCTGAAGGCGGCATGGGTTCCGACCGAAAAGCGGAACGGCCGGCCGCCGGTGTTTGAGACCGTTATTTTCCATCCGAGACTACGCTCCGACAGGGTATAAGCTACGGTAACCGAAAAACTGTACGGGAATTTCTCCATCGTTCCGGGATTCTCACGGAGCCTGAACTCGGCGGACACAGCGTCGGAACGGACAAGCTCCGTCTCGGAGTCGCGGAAAAAGCCGTGGTTTCTGATGAATTCCCTTCTCTTGCCGTCTATGACGAAATATCCGCCTAGGCATCTGGCTATAAACGGAAAAAGTACCGGCGCGTGGTTCTTCCAGACGGACGGATCTCCGTTCCATATAATCTCCGATGAATCTGACTTTCTTGTCAGACGGTGAATCTCTGCTCCCAGGGAACTTATCTCAGCCCTGAGAAATTCATTCTCGATAACGACATTCATGACGTATATTATAGAATTAAAAGGAGACATCTTCAATCTCCGGGCATACGGAAAAACTCTGTCAGCGGAGCGTAATCCTGCCCTTCCACGGATGTCCGCAGACCCGTATCCTGCCCGCTTCCCGCAGCTGGGAAACGACCTCATCCGTGTCCGCCGATGTCCAGATATTCCTTCCGTATCTGCACAAGGATTCAGACCTCATTCTCCTGCCGAACGCGCCGCGGAATTCCTGCCCGGTCCAGAACCTCTTTCCGTGCCGAATCATCGAGAGCGCCATCTCCCAGTCCGCAGCAAATCCGCTGTTTTCCGGATTTCCGTCACAGACATCGCAACCGCAGCAGACTTCCTGCGCCGCCCCCAGAGAATCCAGCAGTATTCCGCGCCGGCATTTTCCGTCCTGCGCGAATCTCGACATCGCGGACTTTCTGGAATTCTCAGGAAGACGGGAAGATTCCGTTCCGTCACGCAGGCTCCAGACAAGAATCGCCTTTGCGGGCAGACCGTCCCTGCCAGCCCTTCCGGACTCCTGCGCATAGGCCTCGACCGAGTCCGGCACGGCGATATGCACAACAGTGCGTATATTTTTCTTGTCCACACCCATGCCGTATGCGCAGGTCGAACACAGGATTCCGTCAGCGCTTTCCATGAACCAGTTCTCGACGCGCTCCTTTTCGGCACGCTCAAGAGCGGCATGGTAGAATTTCGCGCGGAAATCTCCGAAGAATTCATTCAGCTCCCTGGCCATTTCCTCCGCGCGGCGCCGTGTACCGCAGAAAACCAGCATCGGGCGGCATTCCACGGCAGCTAGGCGCAGAACCGCCTTCTGCTTTACGGAGGCACGTACCACCGAATAATGTATGTTCGGCCTGTCTCCCCCGCCCCTGACGACATGAGCCGCACCGCCGAAAAGTACAGATGATATGCGCGACAGGACAGTTCCGGAGGCAGTGGCGGTGAATGCGGTGACTACCGGCGGATTCAGACGGCCTATCAGTCCGCCGAGCTCCAGATATGCAGGTCTGAACGTATCGCCCCATTCGCAGACACAGTGCGCCTCGTCAACAGCTGCATGGGCGATACCGCATTCCGCAAGAAATCCGGCGACCTTGCCGTCGCGGAGTATCTCCGGGTTCACGATGATGAGCGGCGCACCGTTTCTTACTGCCGAGAAATTCATCTCACGCTCATCACGGCTCTGGCCTCCGCGGAACACAGCGCATCTTATGCCGCGTTCATCAAGGCGTCTCTTCTGATCCGCCATAAGCGCCAGCAGCGGATAGACGGCGAGTGTCGGTCCGTCAAGAAAAAGTGACGGAACCTGAAAGCAAAGTGACTTTCCGGCTCCAGTCGGAAGAATCACAATCTGACGGCCGCAGCAGAAGGAGTCCGTATCATCGTCTCCCTCCGCGGCGAAGGCCGTCCGTGAGCGCCACGCGTCAAGAATATTTGATATGACCATGCGCTGCCATGGAAAGAGGCAGCCGACACCGAAATATCTGAGGGCGGCAGAGGCGACCGGATCGTCTGTTTCTGCAGTCTGAGCAAGAGGAAAATCATCCATACAATGAATATAGAGACGGAAAACGGATTTTATGAAATATCCTAAAAAAATACTCCGCTTCAGTCAAGAACGGTAATCTCCACCCTGCGGTTTCTGCTTCGTCCGGCTTCCGTGTCATTCGGCGCGGCCGGCTCGGAGGATCCTTTTCCCTGGGTGAATATATGATAGCCGTCCCTGACACCGAGCGACTCAAGGAACGATGCCACAGCCTCAGCCCTCCGTTCCGAAAGCTTAAGGCGGGCGGCCTCCGTTCCGCGGTCGGCGCAGTGTCCGGTCACAAGAAGATCGTTCGGAAAGCCGGACAGAATTCCCGCGAGGGCACGGAGCTTGTCTTTCTCGGACTCCTCAAGCACGGCCGAATCAGGGCGGAACTTTATGTTGTCAAGGCTGATTGTCAGTCCCCTGTCTCCGCGGATCACGGAAACACCGGTCAGGGCGAGCCTGTCTACAGACTCACGGACTGAGCGGACAGTATCGTCATTATTCACAGGGACGAATTCGGTCACCTCAGCGCCCGCCGTTCCCGTGAATTCATAGACATTGCCGCGTATATCCGCGATTTTTATGAGGAATTCCTCGTCATAGTGGTCAAGAATTCCGCGGGCGCTGTCCCAGTAAAGATTCTGGCGTGAATATCCTGATGCGGCGGAGAACATGTCCGGCGCGCCGTCCTTTCTGCCGGATCCGCCGGTATAAAAATCATAGCCCACCTCTATCAGATCAAACTCGGAGTCCACATGCTTCACCCGGCCCGCATACCGGTATGACGCCGTGAACGGAATCACAAGGAGCGAGTCCATTCCGAATGATGCGCGGAGGTCATGAACCTCCTTTCCTGCGGCCGTCCATGTGTCTCCAGGAAGAAGCTCCCTGTCCGGAAAAACCGGGACATTTCTGACGGTGGGCATGGTCATGGAGTCTGAAACCGTCATCTCGCCAGACCGTGCCCTGATGAATATGCTTGTCGTGTTCTCGACCCAGGCCAGACTCCGGGAATATCCCGTCACGACGGAATTCTCTGTCGTCATGTAAGACGCCTCAATCACCGCGCTTCCGTCCTCATCGACAGATTTCACGGACGAGGCGATCCTGTTTATTATCTCCGCCTCATGGTGAAGGACACCGTTGCAGAAGACTTTCTCCCTGACGGAAGAGATGTATGATGACGAGTCGCCCTTTCTGTGACGGAACCCGAAGCGGATCCCGCCTGCATGAACCGGAAGTGAAAGGACAAGCATGATGGCGGCGCAAAGCGGTTTTCCTGTCATAGCGAAGCGCGGCCTCAGTTCGTAAGAAGGACGGATGAATTTCCGGAAAGATACAGGTCACACAGCTCCTCCGGCATCGGCTTTCCGCGGAGAAACCCCTGGACGACATTGCAGTTGAATTTCTTGAGCAGAGAGAGCTGCGCCGGATATTCGACTCCCTCGGCTATCGTCTCAAGTCCCATTTTCTGGACCATCGATATTATGGAGCTTGTGATGTTCGCCTGAATGCCGTTGTTCTCGGTTATTCCGGTTATGAACGACTTGTCAATTTTGAGCGTGTTCAGCGGAAGAAGCTGAAGATAGTTCAGTGAGGAATACCCGGTTCCGAAATCATCCAGCGAGATTCTGAGCCCCATGTCCTTTATGGAGTTGAGCTTGTCTATGGCTGTCCTGAAATTGCTTATCATCACTCCCTCCGTTATCTCAATCTCAAGGAATTTAGGATCTATTCCGTGCTTAGCGACAGCCGTGGCCACGTCATAGATGAAATTCTCCTGCCTAAGCTGGAGCGGAGAAACGTTCACTGACATTATCCCGTCAAATCCGAAGTCAGTCTGCCACTTCTTCAGCGTGGAGAGCGCCGTGTCCATCACCCAGTCACCGATCGAGATAATCAGCCCCGATTCCTCCGCCGCCGGAATGAACACGCCCGGAGACACATCCCCCAGATCATCGTCGTGCCAGCGGATAAGAGCCTCGAATCCGCGGAGCTTTCCGCTCTGGATGTCGAACTGGGGCTGGTAGAACAGGCGGAAACTGTTCTCGGTGACGGCGGAATTCATCTTGTTGTGCAGTGTGAGCTGCCTTATGAACACCCTCTGCATGTCCGGCTCAAAGAACGAGAAGCTGTTTTTTCCGTGCTTCTTCACATGATGAATCGCCATATCCGCAAAACGTATCAGCTCGTTCTTCTGCTCCGAATGATCCGGGCAGACCGAAATTCCTCCGGACACGGATATATGCTCCATCTGGAATGCCTCGAAGACCGCATCCGCAATGTTCGCGATTGTGTCCACCGACTCAAGGTTGGACATGACAAGCGCGAATTCATCGTCACCGTACCGGAACACCTTTATGTCGTCCCTCTCAAAACGGCGCAGGACATCCGCCACGTGCCTTATAACGTCATCTCCCGCATCGCCGCCGAGCGAGTCGTTTATGTTCTTCATGTCGTCTATGTCGATCACGAGAAGCCCGGCCTTCTTGTTGTAATAGCGGCTCGTGTCAAGAATCATGTCGAGCGTGTCCGAAAAACAGGTGCGGTTCGGCAGTCCTGTAAGATTGTCCTTGAAAACCGACTCCTTGAGTCTGCGCGCATACCGCTTTTCCGAAGTCACATCAACAAAAGTCACTATGACAAAATCATCCTTTGATGTCATGTCAACTTTGTACCAGGACTTGCGCTCGGGAGAGAAATATGTGACGTCACCTGTCTTCTGTCCCGCAAGAACGGATTTTGCCATCTCAAAATAAGGAATTCCCGACTTGACCGCGCTTCTGAATTCGGACCAGAAGGTCGCCGACCCGACTATGGAACCGCATATATCACGGAAAGCGTCATTTGCAAAAACTATCTTGAAGTCGGCGGGAACACCGTCACTGTTACGCACAGCCTCCACGACAAGAACCGGTGATGTAATCTTATTAAGGATAAGTGAAAAATCAAGACTCATAGAATATCCGTCCAACAGTTTAGCACGATGAAACGTTATTTGCAAACAGTTTATCTGCCGGAAAGCTCTTTTTTCCACCGGGCGATCAGTCCGAGCGCCTCCAGCGGAGTCATGGAATCGGGTTCAGATGAGAGAATTTCGGACAGAACCATCTCCTCGTCACTGAAAAGTCCCGGATGCGCGCTCTCCGTCCGGACAGGAGCAGGAATTTCAGTTTCCGGTCCCGGCACGGCCTGTATATGGGAAAGGATCTCGTCCGCACGGTCAACGACGGATTTCGGCACTCCGGCAAGCCGCGCCACATGGACACCGTAGGAATTTTCCGTGACCCCTTCCTTTATCTTCCTCAGGAACACAACCCCGCCGTCCCTTTCCGCGACATCCATGCAGAGCATCCTGACAGAACCGTGCTCCATACGCGTAAGCTCATGGTAATGCGTGGCGAAGAGAGTGCGGCATTTTACCGTGTCAAGCAGATATTCCGATACGGCCCAGGCAATCGCCAGACCGTCCTCGGTGGAGGTTCCGCGGCCGACCTCATCCATTATCACGATTGAGGAGACAGTCGCCGAATGGAGGATGTTCGCGGTCTCCGTCATCTCCACAAGAAAAGTGGACTCCCCCCGCGCAAGATTGTCCGATGCTCCGACACGGCAGAAAATTCTGTCGGCAAGACCTATTCTCGCGCTTTCCGCAGGAACACAGGAACCAGTCTGTGCAAGAAGGGCAATCAGCGCATTCTGCCTGAGATATGTGCTTTTTCCGGCCATGTTCGGTCCGGTGATAAGATCGAACGACGGAATTCCGTCCTCGCCTGACGCCAGCAGCGTGTCATTCGGAACAAATTCTCCGGCCGCGATATGGTTCTCCACGACAGGATGTCTGCCCGCCCTCACCTCGAAAATTCCTGAATTCTCCATGACCGGACGCACCCATCTGTGGACTGAGGCGGCATGTGCGAAGGAAGCCAGCACATCCGTCTCCGCGATTTCCCCGGCGGTAAGCAGCATATAGCTGATGTCCTTTGAGAGTCTGGAACGGACTTCCACATACAGATCCCTCTCCAGCTCCAGAATTTTCGACACGGAATCATTCAGTTCCTGCTCAAGCTCCTGCAGCCTCGCCGTAGTATACCTGTCACCGTTCACAAGAGCCCGTCTCATTATGAAATGCGGCGGAACGGAGGACAGCTTGCCCTTGCTCACCTCTATGAAATATCCGGCCGCATTCGTGTACTTTATTTTGAGAGTCTGAATTCCAGTCTTCTTACGCTCCTCGGCCTCATACTCGGACAGAATTCTGCTGAAGTTGTCGTGAATTTCCCGCCAGTGATCAAGCCCGGCGGACCATCCGTCCTTTATTATACCTCCGTCCGTGATTGACGTCGGAGGATCATCCTTTATGGAGTCATTTATCAGGTTGATTATGTCGAATGCCGGCGCCGAATCGGTGAACGCGAAACCGGACGGCGGGAGCTCCCTTTTCAGAGAGATCCACACCTCAAGACTCGCCCTGAGAGCCTGAAGATCCTTCGGATGCGCCCTTTCCATGGCGATTCTTGACGCAAGCCTCTCGATGTCAAGAATCCGGCCCAACATTCCGCGCGCCGTATCAAGCATTCTCCTGTCCGACATGAAAACAGCTATGCGGTCCTGCCTTTCTCTTATTTCCGAAAGATTCTTGAGAGGAAAAAGAAGCCAGGTACGCAGAAGCCTGCTTCCCATCGCCGTCCTTGTGAAATCGACACATTCAAGAAGGGAATATTTCGGGGTTCCGTCACGCAGATTCTCGGTTATCTCAAGATTGCGGCGGGAAGAGTCATCGATTATCAGAAAGTCGCTGTCATGATACACATCGATGGCGGACACATGCGGAATTCCTGTGTTCGTAGTCTTCTCCAGATAGTCCAGAAGGAATCCTGCCGGCGGCACCTCAGGCGAGTCAGGCTCAAGCGAGAATGCCCTGAGACTGGCCGTTCCGAACTGCGATGTCAGCCTCTCAAAGGAAGCGGCGGCGGAGAAATTCCAGTCAGGATAATAGGACACGGAGATTCCGTCGCAGGCCTGCAGTATATCCTGAATTCCGCTGTTTCTCCTGAGCGATTCCGGCAGAAGGAATTCGCGGGGGGAGACACGGCCTGTTTCCTTTGAGAAATTCTCGGACATGGAAGAAAGAGGCCACGATGTGGCGCGGAACCTGCCGGTAGTGACATCTATATATGCGAATCCGGCCCTTTTTCCGGAGAATGACATTGCGGCAAGGTAGCTCGCGCTGTTTCCGTCAAGATACTCGGCCTCAACAGCCGTTCCGGGCGTAATCACCTCGACCACCTTGCGCTCAGTGATTCCCTTGCCTCCGCGGGGAATCTCCCCGACCTGCTCGCATATAACAATTTTTCTGCCAAGCCGGAGAAGCCTTGCTATGTATACTTTCGCGGCATGATACGGAATTCCGCACATCGGCTGGCCGGCACGGTGCGTAAGCGTCAGGTTCAGCAGCCTTGAGACAAGAACCGCATCTTCATTGAACATCTCATAAAAATCACCGAGCCTGAAAAACAGGACCTCATTTCTGTACTGCGCCTTAACCGACTCATACTGGCGCATCATCGGCGTAAGCTGCTTATCCTCCTGCTCCATCACAGTCCCAGATCGGAGATGACCTGATCCGTTATGTCCACGGATGAGCTGTACCAGAGAATCGAATTTGAATCCTGGAGACTGAGAATCATGCTGTAGCCGCCGCCCTCGGCGATTCTGGCAAGCGTGCTGTAAAGCTTTCCGTAGAATTCATCTGAAGACTGGAGAGCTCTCTGCATGGACTCAAGCTCCACGTTCTTCGCATTCGTATATTCGGTCAGATAATCCTTCTTCTTCGTTATCTCGGTTTCGGTTTTCAGCGCGGCAGTATCGTTGCCGTTCTTCTCGTAGTCAAGTTTTTTCTGCTGTAGCTGGCGCAGCTCGTCCGTCCGCTTGTTTATCTCGCTCTGGAATTCCGACTTCTTCTTCTCGTAGTTGCGCACAGGCGCCGAATTCCTGAAATACGCATTGTACACCTTAGCCGTATCGACAACACCGAATTTTGTTATCTGCTGCTGGGCGGAAAGCCCTCCTGAAACCATAACCGCGGCAAAAAACGCGGCCATAATAATTCTGCTTCTTCTCATAAAAATATCCTCAAAAACTCCATAATATGACAGCCTGACCAGGGCATATCCATACGGACATCACTGAATCAGACGCTTTTACGGTTCCGTAAAACCATAAGCTGCGGAAAGGCGGCGTCAGCGGTTCACTATGTTGAACGAAAGCACGAACTGGAACGGAGCGTCCGCCCATTTCAGGTGATTGTCCTCGAACCTGTATCTGAACGCGAAAAGCAAATGCAGCGGGAACTGCGGAACAAGGAAGCGGATTCCCGGACCGAAACTGAAATAGAAGTCGCCAAGCTCAAGCGACGAGAACATCTCTCCGGCAGACCCCTTCACCGCCACCGCATCCCAGAATCCGTCCACACCTATTATGTTAGGGACGATCGGAACACGGAGCTCCAGCCTGCTGCTGAGCATCGCCAGTCCCCTGGCTTTCGGATCCCTGTAAGCCTCGGTCCATCCCCTTCCGTTGAACATTCCGTCAACATAAACCCTGTTGGAATCGCTTACTGTGGAATCTGTTGTGGCCGGGAAAATCGCGGTGAATCCGGTGTAGCCGGCAAGCACCATCCTGAGAGCCCATTTCTCGGTAACATTTATGTCAAGCAGCTTCAGATAGCCCTCCAGCTTGAAGTCGCTTTTCAGGAAAAATTCCTTCTCCAGCCCCGGAATAAGCCCGTACCAGGCGAGACGCTCGCTTGCGAACCATCCCTTCGTCGGATCATAGTTTATGTCGCGGTTGTCCACAGAGAAGCTTGTCCATACTGAATTCACAAGTCCCCATCTGTTCGCGAAAAGCGATATTCCAAGGTCGGTAGGAGTGTAAAGCGTCTCGTCATACTGGTAGTTTGTCAGCGAATTCGTCAGTCCGCCGGCAAGGGTCAGGATCGCATAGTCAGGAGTCCATCTTCTTGAGAGCGCGGAGCCCAGGCTGGCCGACCATCCGTCATAATCCATGTAATAGTAATT
The DNA here is from genome assembly GCA_963594605.1 of Bacteroidaceae bacterium. Taxonomy (GTDB): domain Bacteria; phylum Spirochaetota; class Spirochaetia; order Treponematales; family Treponemataceae; genus Treponema_D. Next base: position 150,789 of record CAVBEH010000003.1, on the reverse strand, counting down.
CTGATCAAGCGAAAGATCCGGAAGCCATGCGTTGCGCCTGACAGCGGCATGGGTATGGGAAAGAGACAGGGACTGGCTGAATGAGACAGGGAGGTTTCCTATCCAGCTCTGCGCATAGGTGAAATCGACCGACTGCTCCGTATTTGATATTGTTGTGGATAAGGAAAGCGACTTGCCCTCACCGAAGAGGTTTGAATTCTCAAGCTTTCCGTAAAGCGATATGGGAATCGCATCGGGATCGGTTATGCCGGAGAATGTGAGTCCGAACTGAAGCGACATCGTTGACTGCTCCTCCACGGACACGACAAGATCAACAAGGTTCGGCTCGGATCCGCCCTGCGGCTCCGGAATTATGTTCGAGAAATACTGGAGGTTATACAGATTTCTCAGTCCGTTCATAACCTTGTCACGGGAGAACACATCTCCGGACTCAAGCGGAATCTCACGTCTTATGACGTAGTCCTTTGTCCTGGAATTTCCCTTTATTATCACGTTCTCGATATGGGAACGGACATTCTCGACGACAGTAAGATGATATGATATTTCCCTGCGCTCAGTATCCTTGACGGGAGTCGGATAAAATTCATTGGACATATATCCGTTCTCATAGTAAAGCCCGGTGATCGCGCCGAGTCCCTCCTGAAATTTCACGCTGTTGAAAACCGATCCGGGCTGGAGCTTCATCAGCGACAGAAGCCTCTCAGAGGAGAAGACCTCGTTTCCGGAAACAGTGAGACCTGTGTAAGTATACTGCGCGCCCTCCTGAATGACAAAAGTCAGGTCAAGCTCCTCGCGTTGTTTCGCATCATTGAAGGACGAATCTATCCTGACGTCCAGCACCGCCGCGTCAACATACCCGCGCTCCCTGTACCAGCTCACAAGCGTCTGTCTGTCAAGCTCCAGCGTCGAATTCTGAAATGCGCCGTCCTTCAGGAAACCGGCCTCCTTGAGCTGCAGCTTGCCCTTGAGAATGCGCTCGGAGGCGACGGTGTTCCCGCTGAAATGAATTCCGGTTATGACGGTGTTCGAGCCTTCTGTTATGACGAACGTGACCTCGACACCGCCGTCAGTCTCCTCCGTCCTGTGGGTGACCTTAGAGGATGTGTAGCCCTTCTGGAGATAATGATCGCGGATTGTGCGCTCGTCCATGAGAACCTTGCTTTCGACGAAAATATCGCTGGTCTTGACCTTGACAAGATCCCTGAGCTCACCGTTCCTGATTTTCCTGTTTCCGGAAAAATTCACGGCCCTGATTACAGGCCTCTCGGCGACCTGGAACACAAGAAGAACCTTCTGCTCATCCTTAGGTGAATGTTTTGCATAAGGATTTATCTCGTCAAAAAGGTCAAGCGCATAAAGCCTGTCAAGAAGGTCATTATACATATCCTCTGTAAAATCCCTTCCGATGAACGAGCTTGTTATTCCCGAAAGCTCGGACTTCCTGACGTTTTTAAGTCCCTCGAATTCTATCTCCGCCACAGGCCTGTTCCAGTACCACTCGCCCTCACTGTCCTGTGCGGCGGCAGAAAAGGCGGCTGCCAGCAGGACAAGCGCTGCGGCCACGAAACGTCGAAACGAACACATAAAAACTCCTATAGAGACACCGTTCCAAAGATGCCCATGTCTTAGAATGAAAACTTCCAGGAAAGCGAAAGCGAGGCCGACGGAACATACATTCCGTTCAGCATGGCATTTATATCCGGAGCCATGCTCCAGCGTATATTGGCAAAGGGAGACTCAAGCTCAAAGCCGAATTCCGGCTGGAACATCAGAGCTCCGGGCTTCGTCAGATCATTTATTTCCTTATCGTAAGAAAGATGAAGCATTGCATCGACATACAGCGCACTTCCGAAGTATTTTCCTATATAAACAGTCGAATTGTCCAGAAAGTTACCGACCGTTATCTTCCCGCTTCCAAAACTTCCCGACATACCCATGTTCAGCGTGTTCTGCAGAATATTAGTACGCAGGGACAATATATCAAAATTAAGCAAATCACGCAACTTGTTTTCCACTCCGCGCACGACAGTGGACTGCAGCGCATAATCGCTCGCGGCGAAGATGAATCCTCCGACGCTCTCCGAATCGGCGAGCGCGATCTGCCCCAGCAGGTTCCTTATCTCGTTCTCGGACTTCGCCGGAACAGACGAGAAACGCGGACGGAAGTCCAGAAGCCGCTGGTTCTCCGCGGAAAGGATTATTCTCACCGTCTGCCCGCCGTCATCCTTTTCCCTTGTCTCTGCCCGGACCGTTATCACCGGATTGAATATGTCATCCGGAGAGAATTTTATGTCTCCCTCCTTTATGTAGAAGCTCCTGTTCAGATACGAGATGTCACCTGATTTGAGCCTCAGGTTTCCGTCTATAACGAATTCCTGCGCGGTCTGATCCATCTTGAACCGGAAGTCCGTATCCGGGACAAACACGCACCTCAAAAGCGGATCCAGATTCAGAATCACATGGGTTCCGAGCCTCACTTTAAGATCCGCAAGAACGGAATACCTGGACCGCGGATGCTCCTGTCCTCCCATCCGCGTGATGGAGGATTTCATGTCAACATTCTCGGCGAACACGTCGCCTCCAACCTCAAGAATCCCGTCGCCGTAATAAACATCAAGCGAACAGTTCACGTCTCCGTCAATGGCAACGGTTCCGCTTCTTATCACGGCCGGAAAAAGTTCGTTCCTGAACGAGCGGACTGATGCCTCGACATGATCAATTCTCCACTTGTTAAGGAATACGGAAGCGGCAAGCCTGACACGTCTTGAATTCTTGACATACCATACAGCGTCATTCACCCTTATCTCGTTGTGAAGAAAATCCACGCCGGCCGAATTCCCCGAAATTCCCGCGGGAACAAGAGCCGGCAGCACAATGGCCGGCGACGAGACATCCAGATGACCCGAAAAATCAGGCTCGTCCGCAGTTCCGCCGATGTTCAGCGAGCCTGAAACGGTTCCTCCCTTTACGGAGATGATCCTGTCAAGATCCACCGCGGAGAAAATCCTGCGCAGATCCGCCGCTATTCCGCCTACATCAACGTCAAGCCGTCCGGCAGACACTGAACCGGCGGCCTCAAACGAAAGCGCATCCGAGGACATTGACGCATAGAGGCTTCCGCCGGCTGAAAACGAACCGTAGAACCCGGAATTTCCGGAGGAGAAAACAGACACGGTGTCTCCGCCCTTTACCGCCGTAAGAGAGAACGGAGAGGAATTCCTTACAAGCGTTCCCGAAACTCCCGCAGACGACAGGACAGCGGTGAATGAGTCAGGCACAGCTCCGCCGCCCGGAACAGAATCCGTAACGGTAAGGTCCAGCGGAAGGGATATGGTCTTTCCGGCGAATTCCGCGGCCACGGAGAGCGATATTTTTCCGGTCATCGAGTCAAGCGAGAACTCGGCGGAATCAGCCCTCACGCCGATGTTCCTGTACGAAAAGTCAAGCGACGGGACGGAAACAGTCCTGTCCTCCATAAATCCTGTGCCCCTCACCGTCATAAGCTCGCCTGACATCACCACCGACGCCCGGTCCACGTTCACGGAGACGAAAGGATCCGCGACGGGCCCTGAAATTTCCACGGCGGCGGAAAGGACGTTGCTGTCATTGCGGACGGACGTGAACCGGTTCAGGCTGAAATTCCCTGTCTGAATGCGCGCGTTCACGTACATGAAATCAGCCGCGGATTTAAGCGGAAAAGACGTTCCTCCGGGATTTGACACTTCGGCAGACGCTGATATTGTCTCGTCCGAGAACGGACTTCTGACCGAAAAGTCAAGCCCGGCGGAGCTGAACACTCCAGAATTCATGTTGACGGCGAGATCAGCGCGGCCCTCAAGGGAAGAATACAGGTCAGAATATGAGATTGAGCCGAACTGCGCCCCATAACCGGTGACCGTGCCCGAAAGTGTCAGGTGGGGACTGATGGAATAGAACAGCCCGGTCTCCTCGATCTCAAGCCTTGATACGGTGACCTCAGGCCCCAGCTGCGGCGAGTACCTCAATTCAGTGTCGGCCGACATCAGAAGGACAAGTCTGCCGGCCGAAAGCGGAAGGCTGCTGAATTTCAGGGAGCCGGACAGGATTCCGTTCCCGTCCGAGCGGACTGAAAGATCCAGCCCGTAGTCACCGGTGACGGAGACCGCGCCCGGAAGGATATTTCCGGACAGATGATACGGAATGGAGGACGATGTTATGTCGGCCGAGAAGAAGAGCTCCTTCTCCCCCGGCATCCTGTCAACCGAGGCTGACAGATCGAGCGCATACCCCCCGAGAATAAGATTCAGCCTCTCGACCTGCACCGACTGACCGTTTCCGGAGGCCGAAAGGAGAAGCGCGCGGCCGTCATGTGCGGTATCCGCAAGCATTATGTACGGAACGTTGTATGTTATGTTGACGAAATCCGTGGAAAGATATGCGTCTCCGGTAAGAAGATACGTGTCCAGCTGGGGAGCCAGGACTGAAATCCTCTCCGAATAATCAGGCGGAAGAAACAGCGACAGAGAGGACACAAGACTGTCGAGGTAGAGGCTGTCCAGAGACACGCCCGTCTGCACATAACGGAACCTGTCCATGAAGCTTCCGTCCAGCCCTATCCGGCCGGGGCCGCCGTCCGAGTTATGGGAATAGTCGGACACCTCGAAACGGAAGTCGTAAGAGTCGGATGAGGGCGCAAACGTGAGCTGAAGGGCCGTAAACTGCCGGCCGCCGACACTGACCTGCGGCGAGAACATCATGAAGCCCCTCTCCATTGGATCAAAATAAAGCTCCGCGGAGAGCGGATTTCCGTTCGGAAGGAGAATTCTGCGTATGTCGGCGGATCCTGATATGTTCAGGTCCGCGAACCGGCATGAAGCCGACAGCGACGCGTCCACATCGTCTCCGCTGACGGAAAGTTCCGCGATGTCAATGCTGTTTCTGTCTCCGGAAACCGAGTAGGACACGGCGGCTCCGCCGGGGACAAGTGTACCCGGAACACGCAGTTTTCCGGATGACGAGTAGCTGACGGAGAACGGTGCCAAACCGATCCGCGCATCCGCCGACAGATCCGCCGTAATTCCTGACAGACGGCCGGCGTTTCCGCGGCGCGGGGCGGAGCCGAACAGCGACCGCAGGCTTATATTCTCGGCTCTGACGGAAAGCCTCAGTTCCGGATCAGACGTGCTGTATTCCGCGCTCAGCCTCATCGGAACAACGGACTGGACAGTCTCGGCACGGATAATTCCGCCGCTGTATGTGACCAGGAAATTCTGTTTTGCGAGCGAGTATTTTCCGTCCGTAAGATCACGTATTCCTATCCTGACAGACGAATTCTCCCTGCCCCTCAGAAAAGTTCCGTCAAGACTCAGTCCGCACGAAATAATTCCGTCATGTCCGGGCACAGACAGTTCGGTCCGGCAATCAAGTCCAAGACCGATGGTTCCGTCACGGGAACAGCTCAGATCCGCATTCCGTACATACATGCCGGCAGAAAATCCGTCTTTCGCGTAACTGAGAGTGACGTTTCTGAGGGATATGTCCGATGTGATGAGACCGGCAATCCTCTCGATTTTTTCAAGCGAGAAACCGCTCCTGGAACCCGTCAGACGACGGTAGGCGGAGACCGTGCCCGGAATATCAATCCGCACGCCGTCTGCCGAGATTCCCCGGACGGAATTCCGGAAATCACCGGAAACAACAGCCCTCAGACTGTATGAGACTCTGGTCCGCCTTATTGTTATGACAGGCGTTCCGGAAGAGTCGGAAAGCTCTATACCTTTTATGCTCAATGCTGATAGAATGGACGGCGACAGTGAACTGTATGAGAAATGAAGCCCCGATCTGTCCTCCAGCTCAAGCGCAAGCTTCCGTGTACGGCCGCCCATTCCGTCCATGAACCTTCGGTAGACAGGAACAGCGGATGCGACCGCCACGGCGAGAAGAACGGCAAAGACGGTACAGCTGACAGCTGCGGAGACAATCTTTCTCATCAGGTCGCATTTTATCAAAATTCTCATTAAATATACAGGTTATTTTATGGTGCTGAAAAATTTTATTGTATTCGAGGGAATCGACGGCTCCGGAACATCGACACAGATGAAACTGCTTTCGGAACGATTCGGGGAAGGAGGGGCGGTTGTCACGGCGGAACCGACATCAGGTCCCACAGGACTTTTTCTCAGACGGATGCTGGCCGGAGAATTCAGCGTGGACGCGAGGACAGCCGCATACCTGTTCGCCGCCGACAGATGCGAGCACGTATACGGAAAGGGCGGAATCCTTGAGGCGGCAGCCTGCGGCACCGTGATCAGCGACAGATACCTGTTCTCAAGCCTCGCATACCAGTCGGTCAGCTGCGGGGACGGACTTCCGGAAAGGCTCAATTCCGGATTTCCGCTTCCGTCGCTTCTGTTCTACCTTACTGTTGATCCTGAGATCTCGATGGCAAGAGTCAGCGGACGCGGGAACACGCCGGAAATCTACGAGAACACGGAATTCCAGAGGAAAACCGCCGCCCTTTACGAGAAAGTAATCTCCGGATACGAGGACTCGGAGAAAGGCGAAGGGATGAATGTCGTCAGGATAGATGCCGGAGCAAGCATCGGAAGCATAGCGGAGACTGTGTGGAGCAAGGTCAGGGAATACGGGCTGGACAGAAAACGGTAAATCCCGGACGCCGCGCCGCCGATAATGAAGGCATGAACAGAAAATTCCATGCACTTCCGCAGTTTCTTCTGGCGATTGTATTCATGTCGCTTACTTCCGCAAAGCTCAACGCCTATATGGTGAAATACAAGGAGGACTTCTACAGGCTCTATCATGTGAGCTACCAGCAGAATCCGGATGACTGCATGGAGAACATATACTGGCTTGAGAAGGCGGTACGCGCCGACTTCGCGAATCCAATGTACGCAAGGACAAAAATCACCACGGAAAAGGAATGGGAAAAATACAGATACCTGTTCCAGATGCACCTGAACCTCAAGCTCATCGAGCAGCACCTGAGGCTGGGACGGATATATGACAAAAAATGCATATATTTCTACGACGCTCCATGGAAGGATGAGTATCTGCGGAACCTGGAGAAGACACTCAGCTGCTATCAGGCCGGACTTTACTACTGGCAGGAGGCGCAGCTCTGGAAAGAAAAGGCAGACGCTCCGGAATTCAGGTTCCTGTTCATATCCGGACTTCAGAACTGGGAGGACGAGCGCGAGCGGATCGGAAACGGCAGCCTTGACTACGGAAAGATGCTGGAGCGGGAGACTGCCCGCGTGCGCGCCTCCATCGATGAATTACTTGCTATGGAATCAAAAAATTATTAAACTTGTCCGCATGACCAACGACAGTTTTCAGATCACCTATCCGGCGGTTCATGCCGGAGCCGGGAAATCAGACATTTCATTCAACGGGGGAACACCTGATCCGGTGCGTCTGCTTGAACCGGGAACGGAACACGCGGACGGACGGAGAAGATTCTTCGTGACGGACGCGACGGTCGCAAGCCTTGAATGCATGAGGGAATTCACGGCCGGATTCGATGACGGAGTCCGCGGAGGCGACTGTCTTATCATCCTCGGCTCAGGAGAGCCGTACAAGACCATGGAAAGCGTCCTCACAATAGTGGCCGCGGCGGTAGATGCGGGCTTCTCAAGAAACGACATGTTCGTCGGAATCGGAGGAGGCGTCATCTGCGACATAACGGGTTTCGCGGCATCGCTGTTCAAACGCGGAGCCTCCGTCATGCTTGTTCCGACAACGCTCCTCGCGATGGTGGACGCGTCCGTCGGCGGAAAGACGGGCTGCGACTTCGACAGCTACAAGAACATGGTGGGAACATTCTTTCCGGCAGGCCGGCTCCATTACTATCCGGAATTCGTGCAGTATCTTCCGGAGAACCAGTATAACTCCGGACTTGCTGAGGCATTCAAGACCGCACTTCTCTATGACAGCGAACTGTACGGTATTTTCCGCGACAGCCCGGATCTGATAAAAAGGCGCGACAAGGAGATCCTCGACACCATCATCAGAAAATGCGTCCGGGCAAAGGCCGCCGTAGTCGAGAAGGATTTTATGGAAAGAGACACAAGACGTTTTCTGAATCTCGGACACACATTCGGGCATGCGCTTGAGACTGTCGCCGGACTCGGCACAATAACGCACGGAGCCGCAGTCGCATGGGGGATAGGACGGGCCGCCGCGCTCAGCTTCAGAAAAGAATACTGCCGCGAGGCGTTCATAAAGGAACTGTTCGGAATCCTTTCCGAATACGGCTGGAACACGGATCCTGTTCCTGCGGCGATAAACGGCGGAGGCGCCGGAGAAAGGCTCCTTGCCGTAATGCACAAGGACAAGAAAAACATGAACGGAAGGATAAGGCTGGTTCTCCCGAGAGGTCTGAACGACACATTCATAGAAGAATTTGATGACAATGACATACTTTCGGTACTGAGATGACTGACATGGGAAATCCGGAAAAAGAACATTACTTTGACTGGGCCGCGACAAGCCCGGCGGACATGGACATACTTGAGGAGGCGGTCAGACTCACGTCGGAAGCCTGGGGAAATCCGTCCAGCGCGCACAGGACCGGAAAAAAAGCATCAGAGCTTCTTGAGTCCGCAAGACAGAGAGCGGCGGGGACCATCGGCGTGAAACCAGAGCAGATATACTTCACGTCCGGCGGAACGGAGAGCGACCAGATTCCGATGCTGTCCCTGCTGAACAGCCCCAGGCGTGGAACCGTGCTTATAAGCTCTGTGGAGCATCCGGCGGTGCGCGAGCAGGCGGCTGCCCTGAAAAAATGCGGAATGAATGTGATGGAAATTCCCGCCGACAGGTCGGGAATAATAACACCTGAGGCGGCGGCATCGCTCGTAACTACGGACACGAAGGCCGTATTCGTAATGGCTGTGAACAACGAGACAGGCTCAATCCAGCCTGTGGCAGAAATTGCCGATGCCGTCGCACAGGCCGCCTGCGGAGGACGCAGACCGAAATTCCATACAGACTGTGTCCAGGCGGCCGGAAAAATTCACCTTGATATTCCTCATAAAGGAATAGACAGCGCTGCTTTCAGCTCGCACAAGATATGCGGTCCGCGCGGAACAGGAATTCTCTACCTTGCGGAACCGGTCGAACCGTTTCTCCGCGGCGGCGGACAGGAACGTTCCGTGAGAAGCGGCACGGAGAATGTCCTCGGCGCGGTCGCATTCTCCCTATGTCTTGAGAGATATTACCTGAACGGAAAAAATCAGGAGGCGGAGAACCGTCTCCGCAGGCAGGAGAGGGCGACGGACGGATTCATCAGCGCTCTGTCCCGGATTCCGGGATGCACGGTGATTCCGGAATCAAGAATGCAGACCAAGAACCGGCATCTGTTTTCCCCGTGGGTCGTGCAGGCCGCATTCAGGGGAATTCCTGGCAATGTAATGCTGCGCGCGCTGGATGCGGAGGGATTCTGCATATCGACAGGAAGCGCCTGCTCCACGCACAAACAGAACCGTCCAGTGCTTGAGGCTATGCACGTAAGCGCCGAATTTCAGAAAAATGCGGTAAGATTCAGTTTCGGTCCGCATACTACGCAGACAGCAATGACGGAGCTCGTCGAGGTTGTAAGGAACATAGTCTCAAGATTCAGCTGAGAGCAGCCTCGAAAGTTCGCCGAACGCGGCTCCGGCCTGATCCGGCTCCACGGCGGCGGCCATATTCTCGGACTGGATTGCGTTGAACACCTCCTGCCGGAACACCTTAACGTTTCTGGGAGCCTCCACGCCTATCTTGACCTGATCTCCACGCACATCGATTATTGTCAGTGTTATCTCGTCGCCGATTCTTATCTTCTCATCGACCTTTCTTGAAAGAATCAGCATATCACTCTCCCCGCCCGCTCTTGAGCGAGGCGGCAATATCGACCTTAGTGGTCCAACGGCTGTCGCCCAGAATCACCTGCATACATTTTCCGTTGCTCCTGTTTATCACCAGAGGTCCCTGAAAATTCGCGGTCACAGGAGAACCGTCCCGCGGAACAGTAACAATCGTCATCACGGCTATATCCTCAGGCGCGGAGATTCCGATTCTTGCGAGAACGTCATCATCTATGTCGGTCTCGTATTCCGGGCATATAAGGAAGGGATCCACAATTATGAACGCAAGATCCGCATTCTCGGCAGACTGAAGCCAGTAGAACGGAACACATCCGGACTCAATCAGCGCGAATTCCGTATATTCCTCAAATCCGAACAGCCCGTCCGGAATGGTCAGCATATTTGTATCGGGAACATTCACCGTCCCCATGACCTTTGTCTGTATCTCCATACTTACGAAATTCCCGGAGGCTATCTCATATAGTTCAGAAGCGTGCTGCTGTACATCTTTCCCGCCTGGCTTAGCGTGGCCTGGTTCGCATAATCCAGCATCTTCATGTCCGTCACGGCCTTGGTGAAATCAAGGTCGCCTTCAGATGAAATCATCTGAGTCACGTCAAGCGCGGTCTTTGAATTCCTCTCCACATTCAGCTTGGCACGCTCGTATTCGGCACCGGACTTCGCGAGTCTCGTGACAAGGCTGCTGATTCCCTGGTCTATCGTACCGAGCACGCGGCCTCCGACCGCCTCGCTGTCCCCGGACAGAAGTGCATTTCTGAACGAAATCACCGCGTCAAACAGCGATCCGCCCGCGACACGCACTCCGTCACCGAGATTGTACGGCGGCTTCTGGCTTGAATCCTTGACCATGCCGAGCTCGTTCAGGGAATTCCCCTCGACATCCTGAATCCAAAGCTGACGCGCATCCGTTGTGGACAGGTTCAGGCTCTTCGTCACAGGATCAACAGAAGCCTTAACCGCCGCATCGCTGCCGTTTATCTTTGACACGAGGGCATAGATATTGTCGCCCTCCGATATGTTTATCCTGACGCCGTCAACGGAAATCACGCCGTCGGACGAGGCCTGCCATGAACCTGCATCCCTGGCTCCGAAAATCTGCTGGTTCTCCGCCCAGAAAGTGCGGTTTCCGGCATTGTCGTTCACAAGATACTTGTTCTCGTCTATCTCGACGGAATTCACGTCTATGTTTCCGTTGTATCTCACTGACTGGATCAGCGGGACACCGGATCCCTCGACATTTCCCATCTCGACATCAAATGCGGTTGTCCTTGTGTTCGTTCCGGCAAATATGGAATTCCCGTCAGGACCGACGGCATTCGCATTCTGGACGAGAGCCTTGAGAAGCTCGTCCACCTCGGCCGCCATGTTCCTCATGTCGTCCCTGCCGTAAATTCCGTTCGCTCCGGTCACCGCAAGCTCCCTTATGCGCTGCATCACCTCAAGCGAGTCGCTCATATAGCCTTCCCTCACGGAGAACTGCTCCGAAAGCGTCCTGGCATTCTTCTCGAAATTATTCACACGCGAAAGATACGACTGATAACGCACAAGATGTCCGGCAGCGAGAGGATCGTCACGGAGCTGCTGAATTCTGCGCTGGCTTCCGATCTGATTGCCGGCCCTGTTGAGCCTTGATTCCTGAAGGCGGAGATTCGCCTGCGTGTCCATATTGTTCATCTGCGAACTGATTCTTCTCATATCATTCTCCCGTCAGATTTTATTCCGTCACACACCGATTCTGTTTATCACGGTGTCAAGCAGGTTGTCCCATACCGTGATGAATTTGGCCGCGGCATTGTAGCCGTGCTGGAATTTCATTATCTCGGCAAGCTCCTCGTCTATGTTGACGCCGCTGACAGAATCCCTCATGCTCCGAAGGTCTCCCATTATGGAATTCTGGCTGAGCAGATTCGTCTCAGCCTGCTCGCCTTTCAGCGCGACATTCGTCACCGAGTCGGCGAAATAATCGTCGAAAGTACGCTGCCTTCCTATCATGACAGGCGAATTCCTTATCGAGGCAATGTCAACAGCAGCCCGTCCGTCGCCTGCGTTCATGGCGCCGGAAGCGTCCGGATAGGCCGCCGCCACGCTCATGACGTCACTGCTGACGGCAGGATTTATCTGCATATATGCGGCCGGGTTTGCGACCGGAGCCACCGCGAACTGCGAGCCCGGAACAAGCCGGTCCACGCTGTCAGCAGAGGCGAAGTCATAGGCACCGTCCGCTCCGCTTCCGGAAAGTATTCCTGCATATCCGGTCAGGAAGAATCCGTCATCCTCCACATGGCGTATGACGAAATCCGGGTCGGAGGATTCTGCAGCGGCGACACCCTTGAGAACGAGCCTGCCGTCCCTGTCAAGGTAGGCCTTAACCTCGCTTGCGCTGTCGTTGATCCGGTTTATCACAGTCTCGACGGTGTCCGTATGGCGGTAGGCGACGGAGACGGTTCCTCCGGCCGAAGAAAGCGTCATCACTCCCTCAAGTCCGATCTGCTGTTCCCTGTCAAGCTGATTTGTTCCGGACATTCTGAACACATAGGAAGTGTCAAGCACGCCGTCACCGTCCCTGTCGAAATTTCCGTTCACATTCTCGACAAAAGGTCTCTGCACGAAGAAATCAAGACCTGTGATTCCGTTTGCGCCGAGCGCATTGCGGTGTATGCCGTTCACAAGATCCGCGAAATTCATAGCCATCGTGTTAAGCGACTGAATCTCGCCGCGGACATCCTCATCACGCAGTCCGACGAGAGCGCCGAGCGTTCCTCCCGAAAAATGCGCGTCGTTTCCGGAGTCGGCCCAGACAAGCTTGTTGTAGCCTGAGCCGTCATTTCTGGGCGCGAATCCTATCTCCCTGGAAATTCCTCCCTGAACAAGGGCAAGTCCGTCCACATGAACCATGAATTCATCGCTGTCGCGGCTGTCGGTGGTTATGTTCACAAGCCTGGAGAGCCGGTCCACAAGAAGATCCCTTCTGTCAAGAAGGTCGTTCGGACTGTCGCCCATAGCCCTGGAGCGCACAATCTCCGAGTTCACGGAGGCAATCTGGGAGGCGATGTCATTCACCTGTCTTACCGTAGCCTCTATGTCCCCGTCAATCAGCTTTCCGATTCCGTCAAGCCCCTCCCATCTCTGCCTGATGGAATCCGTCAGCGTCTCGCCGCGCGTGACCACGGCCTGCCTCGCCGCCTGGCTTTCCGGATTGACAGAAAGCTCCTGCCATGAGCTCCAGAATCTGTCCATATTTGATCTGATTGAGACATCATCCGGCTCGTTGTAAATCTGCTCCAGCATCACATAATACTTGCTTCTTGTATCCCAATATGACTCCTGGTTAGCCTGCGCCGTTATGCGCCGGTCAAGAAGCTCATCCCTGATCCTGTTCACGCTCTGCACGTCAACACCCTGACCTATCATGCCGGGACGTTCTGCCCTTGTGAGATCGGGCCTGTAGAGCGGCGAGAATTCCTTTATCTGAACCCGCTGCCGTGAATATCCTTCCGTGCCGGCATTCGAGATGTTGTGGCCGGCCGTTGTTATGGCGTCGGTATTCGCCATAATGCTGCGTTTTCCGAGTTCTATGCCAGAAAATGTGGATCCCATCTTTTCCTCCTCCGTTACAGAAGCCGGTCCAGAACCACGCTCTGTGGCTGACGCCGGACGAATCCCTGTTTTGTATATGTCCTGTTCGTGCTCTGGGGAAGAGCCTCGTCTATTATCCCCTGTATGAAATTCTTTGTGACCGCAATATATTCACCGAACGCGCGGGTCTCGGTCCTGCACCTGAGCAGCTTCGCCCTGAGTCCGCCGAGCGTTCCGAAATACGGCCTGAGCGTCTCCCTGTCCATGCCGGACTGCAGCAGATCACGCTCCGCATCGAGGCGCTCGAATATGACCGATTTCTCGTTGACGGCGGCGGTGACATCCATCAGCCGGCTCCAGTCCCTGTCCATGACAGCCTTCCGGAGAAGCGCCTGTCCGCCGCACATATCGTCAAGCACCTTCCCCTCCTCCTCCAGAATCCTTCCGAACCTCTCAATGTCATTTTGCGTCATAAAAACCTCTTGTGACAAATTCCTTATTTCCTCATCTGATTATCGGAAACGCGGCGCGCGACTTTAGGATTTTCGGACAACAGTCACGCCGTAACGGAATTTCCCGGAGCAAGAAATCCGCACCTGCTACCGGATGAGTTTTTAGTAAACAAATTCATAATTTTTAGTTAAAAAATTTTACTTTTATGCGTTTTATGGTAGAATGGCTGAAAGGTTGTTTATGAAAGTCAGAAATTCTATAAATCCCAACGTCGCCAAATTCATATCATCTCTTCTGATAGCGCTTGTCGTGATAACGCTCGACATGATTCTGGTGAACAGGGTTCTGGAGAAGGCGCGCAGACAGTCTGAGATACAGTACAGGGAAAGCTGCGAGCGCATAGCGGAAGGATACGCGACGGCGATGCGATTCTGCATAGAGGACTACATCCTGTCGCTGGATCTTCTCGCGGACGACAAAATCATGTCCGGAGGCACGCCGCAAGAGATACAGCGGCATCTGTCGGAAAAGACTCCGTCAATGCCGGAATTCTTCCTGAATGTTTTTTTTGCGGATCTTGACGGAACCGCATACATAAACAACGGTCTCACGGTCGATGTGTCCGACAGGGCATACTTCGACGCGATTGTCAACAGGGGCGAAAGAATCGTGAACGTGGATGATCCTGTCATATCAAAGACAACCGGACAGATGATAATCCATGTCTCCCGTCCTGTCTACGGTGACGGCGGAAACCTGAAAGGTCTTCTGTCGGCGTCGATAAAGCTGTCAACAATACAGGAGACAATAAACGGCATACAGATAGGAAGAAACGGACATGCGTTCATGATGAACAGCAGCGGAATCTTCATCGCACATCCGGATCCCGCCTATCTCATGAGGTCATATACCCCTCCTGTCCAGTCATACAGTCACCTGTCGTCAGCCGCACTGTCCAAGACGAAATTCGGCACATACCAGTCCCTCAACACGGACGGAGAACCGGTGGACGTCACGGTGATGCCTGTGGAGAACACCACCTGGGTAGTCGGAATATCGCTTCCAATCTCGCAGATCCACGAGATATACAACGCCCAGCAGAGATATAAAAGAATAGCCCTCGGAATTACAATCGCCGCAATAATAATACTTCTGGTGATAGAGACAGCCATGTTCAACTCGTTCCAGAAAAGGCAGCTGCTTGAGACCATATATGATCCGCTCACGAACCTCTGGACAAGACAGAAATTCGAGAAGGAGGCAAAGAAACTGCTGAAAAGGAATTCCAAGTCGAAATTCATGCTTGTCGAGGCGGACATACGCGGATTCAAATTCATAAACCAGAATTTCGGCGAGAAGGAGGCCGACAATCTGATTGTCCATTTTGCGAAGATGGTCGGGAAATATACGGCTCCATACAACGGAATATCGGGACGCGGCTATGCCGACCATTTCTACGCGCTTTATCCTGTAAAATCGGTGCGGATGGCTATGAACACGTTCAAGGAGAATCTTGAGAAGATAAACGACGAGGTCAAGCAGTACGACATACAGTTCTTTCCGAAATTCGGAATCTCGTTCCTGATGTCGCGGGCATCGGACAGAGAAACGACGGTTCAGGGGCTGATCGGACAGGCCTCGTTCGCAAAGAGCACCATAAAAGACAACATGCTCACACAGTATTCCATATACAACTCAAGGCTGCTGCAGAAAATAAACGAGGAGCAGTATATAGAAAGCCACATGGAGAAGGCGCTTGAAAACCACGAATTCTTCGTCATGTACCAGCCGAAAATCCAGCTTTCCACGGACAAGATTGTGGGTGCGGAGGCTCTTGTAAGATGGAAGGACAGCAAGCTCGGCCTGATGACACCTGACAAGTTCATTCCTCTGTTCGAGAGGAACGGATTCATAAAGAAGCTCGATTTCTACGTCTACAACGAGGTGTTCGCCTTCATACAGAGGCAGCTGTCGGCAGGAAACAGGATTGTCCCGATCTCGCTGAACATGTCAAGAAACCACAGCAAGCCCGACAGGTTCATACACGATTTTGTCGAGCTGTTCAGAAAATACTCCATTCCGCCGGAACTGATCGAAGTGGAGATCCTGGAGCGCTCTGTGATGAACAGCACGACACTTCAGGAGATAACGGACGGTCTTCACAGGGAGGGATTCACCGTTGCGATGGATGACTTCGGAAGCGGTGAGTCGTCACTGAACATGCTCACGACGATTCCGGTCGATGTCCTCAAATTCGACAGGGCCTTTCTCCTCTCATCCACTGCGGAGGACGGCTCCATGAACAAGTCATCCGAAAAATTCATAGAGATTCTGGTCGAGCTGAGCAAACACCTGCACAAGCAGACAATTTTTGAGGGTGTTGAGACCCAGGCCCAGCGCGACTTCCTCAAGTCCATAAACTGCGATCAGGTGCAGGGCTACTTCTACTCAAAACCGCTGTCAGAGGCGGATTTTCTTCAGTTCATGGCAAGACACTCCTGAGCGGACAAAAAAAAACGGCGGACTCCGCAGAGGAATCCGCCGCCGTTGTCAGATGAAGGAGCAGTGACGCCTGTCATCCGCCGGCTGACAGGTCCAGACATAGGGCTCGAATCACATTTCCGAAATGATCCTGCAAAGCATTTCCGTAGCCTGCTTAGGATTGGCCTTTCCGCGTGAAACCTTCATGACCTGCCCCATAAGCCAGCCGACCGCGTTCGTCTTTCCGCCCTTGTAGTCGGCGACCGCCTTCGGATTTTTCTCAAGGACATCACGAACCAGCCTCTCTATCTCGCCTGCATCGCTCACCTGCTCCATTCCCCGCTCACTGATTATCGCGGAAGGCATACGGCCGGTCTCAAGCATGACGGAGAAAACCTCCTTCCCCTGCTTTGACGTTATCTTCCCTGACTCAAGCGCATCGGAAAGCTCAGCTATGTGCGCGGGAGTCACAGGAACATCAGTGATGAGCTGATTCTTCTCGTTCAGAACGGCAAGAAGTTCCGAGAGCATCAGATTGGCCGTGCGCTTCGGATTTTTTGACAGCGATGCGGCCTGCTCGAACCACAGCGCAAGCTCCCTGTAGGACGTTATCGTCTCCACATCAAAATCGCTGAGAGCGAATTCCTTTCTGTATCTCGTGCGTTTTGCCTCGGGCAGCTCTCCCACGGACTCGGCGGCTCTGGCTATAAGCTCATCGCTTACGGTGAACGGCTTTATGTCCGGCTCAACGACGAATCTGTAGTCAACGAAAGAGTTCTTGGTTCTCTGGACAACGGTTTTTCCCTCATTCTCATCCCAACCCATCGTCACCTTGAAGCCCGGATTGAATTCCTGCCGGTCCGTCATGAATTCCTCAAGCTGTCTGCCGGCCTCATAAGTGCAGGCATCCCTTATGGCCTTGAATGAATTCAGGTTCTTTATCTCGGAAATCGGGGTATGATGGAGTTTTCCGTCCTCCCAGACATTGAGGTTTATGTTCGCGTCACACCGCATATTTCCTTCCTCAAGATTTCCCCTGGTAACTTTGACGTACCGGAGTATTTCCTGAACGGTCTGCATGAAAAGCGCGGCCTCGTCAGGACTTGTCATGTCAGGCTTTGTGACAATCTCTATAAGAGGAGTTCCGCAGCGGTTGTAGTCTATGTAAGAATGGGCGCCCTGAAGGTGAAGTGACTTTCCCACGTCCTCCTCAAGATGAATGCGTTCTATGCGGACACGCCTGTATTTACCCCCGTCAACGACACACGGATCACCGCGGAAATTCCTGTCACGGCATCTGTCTCCGCCCGGACGCTCGTCTTCCGGATAACGGCAGAACGGAAGGTCAACATATCCGTCCGTACAGAGAGGAATGTCATACTGCGTTATCTGATACCCCTTCGCAAGGTCAGGATAAAAATAATGCTTGCGGTCGAATTTCGTGAATCTTGCGATGCTGCAGTTCAATGCCTGTCCCGCAACGGCTCCAAGCTCCACATATCCCTCCGATATGCGCGGCATGGCTCCGGGAAGTCCCAGACAGACAGGACACACACGTGTATCAGGCATACCGCCGTAGCGGTTCTCACAGGCACAGAAAGCCTTTGTCTTTGTAAGAAGCTGGGTATGGATCTCGCAGCCTATAACAATTTCCCATTTGTCAATCATATTTTTCTCCAGCAGAACAGAAATCGGATCAGCGCAGCTCAGCCGTTGGCGCGATGTGCAAGCACATATTTTGCCCACACGGTATCAGCCTTGGCTATATGGTTAACCACCCATGAAACCATATACTTATAGAATCTCAGGGCATCATCTCTGGACACGGAGGAAAGCGCGCTTATATTGGAATTCACCTCCGCAATGAAGTTGTCATGGGCGGTCTTGTGCATGTCCGCTCCGGGATAGCCGAAACTGCGCATGAATTTCTCCTCGCTGTCAAAATGATACACCGTATAGTCTGTAAGGTTTTTCAGAACCTTTGAAAGCTGAATCCCAAGGTCTGTGCCAGTCCCTGTGGCCGCTGAATAAAGCTCATCCGCAATCCTCAGCAGTTTCTTATGCTGGTTGTCTATTTCGGGAATTCCAAGAAGATAGGAATCGCTCCACTCTATTTTATCACACATCTGTCATATCTCCTGCTGCGCATGACCGGATTCCGGTGCGCAAAACTGAATCTGAAACGGCGGTATTATACAACAATTATCCGGCACGTACAACAACCGCAGGCCGGGACTAATCCACACGCCCGGCACGCGAAAGCGGCCAGAACCGGAACACCGGCTTTCCGATGATATACCGGCTGCTTACATACTGAGGCTGCATCATCGAATAATAGCCAACGGAAAGCGGATCCGCGGATGCAAGTGAAACAGGCCGCTGATCATAGGAATGGCGGAGATCAAGAGAGTTGAATCTGTTGTCGCCCATCATAAAATAACATCCGTCCGGAATATACTGCGGATTTCCGGAATCATCATCAGGCGGAAAAACAGGCATATTCCGCTCGTCAAGAAGCCCCTGCACATACCATCTTATTGTCTCGGCCTGACGGTAAAGGGATGCCGTTCCGCTATCCGCCGCCCAGTCAGCAACTGACTCCCCGCCGGCAATAGCGTCCGCACAGGAAAGGACAAGTCTGCCGAAACACAGCTTCGCCATTACATTCATCCGGAAGTTGGCCTCCGAATACATATCCCTTTCAAGTTCCGCCCCGGAAATCCAGGAGCGCATGAATTCCGCGAACCATTCAGCTCCGCCCTCCATATACATCATTCTGAGCATGCTGTCGGGAATTCCGTTGAAAAGTTCATGCACGTACATTCTCCGGGGAGTGTATGTTCCGCCGGTACGGACGGAAGAGCACAGAGCGGCGAAATCACCGGCTATCATCTCAGCCTCCTCAGCGGCCTTCCTCAGATCAAGCGAACGGCGCTCAGCCTCAAATGAAATCATCCTGTCATATTCCTCGGAAGAAAGAGGAACCGTCTGGATTCTGCCTCCACGGACAAGCTCAGGATAATCATTCAGATTCCAGGCGGCATATCCGGCATCCGCGGAGACCGGTGCGAATACGCCTGATTCCGCCGTGCGCGAATAGAGCACGCCGTCCTGCATAACAAGCTGCTCCCCGCCCACACCGGCAATCCTCTTCACAAGGGGATCAGCCTTGAGCCCGCCGCTTTCATCCGTGTTCAGGTTGACGGCCATAAATGTCAGCATATACACGAGCTGCGACACGACAGTCTTAACCTCAGAATTCCTGTCCATAGTGTAATGGGGATTACGGAGTACGACGATGTCACCGCGGCGGTATTTCGTCAGTACAGGAAGCCCTATGTCCGTCAGCGGAAATTTCGGTCCGCAGTTCAGCTTGGAGACGGCGACTCTGTCCTTTATCAGGAATTCAGGAACCATTGACTCCGACGGAATCACATAGAGCTGAAGGATAAAAATCTGTATCAGGAGAACCGTGAAAACCGCCTGTACAAGCGCATCCGCCCAGTCAATGATCTCAGCCAGAATCCTTTGAACTCCATGACGCTTCCTGCGTTCAGGCGCACAGACTTTCCATTCCGCGGTAAGTCCGGCGGCATTCTTATCGGACATCGAATGTTGTGTAAAAAGCGAGCTGATGAAAACGGCAATCCAAAGGATCACCGTCACCAGATCATACCAGAACGGAGTTCCGTCACGGCCTGCGCGCCTGATTATAAAGGAAAGAAGCAGCACGAATGGAAGATACTGCGTGAATTTGAGCGAGACGGACACATATTTTCCGTCTCTGGCGCACAGCATCCTGAAAAAACAGAAATACACCGTAAGGGATGTGAAAACAAGCGCCAACGGAAAGGCGGCCATTGATATATCGGCAGAGAAACTCAGCGACAGGACCGTGAACAGGGCGGAAGCCGCCAGCTGGACAATCATGAACAGTTCAAATTTTTTCATGGGATTAATATATCAGATTGAGCGGATATGATAAAGTTGTCCGCAAAATTCCGCGGAAAGCGCCCGAAGACAACCGCTGCGCGGAAAAAAACATACGGACCGCAGCCACCGGAAAAAGGACTGCGGCCCGCGCACAATGAAGAACCTATTTCAGGTTCTTCATTATCTCTATCGTCTCGGAAGCGACGGTCTCATTGCCTTTCTTTATCTCCTCTGAGACATAGGAATTCATATAATCCTCAAGAATCATGAATCCTGCCCCCTCAAGCGCCTTCTTTGCGGCAGACACCTGAATCAGTATATCACGGCAATTACGGTTGTCATCGACCATGCGCTTGATTCCGTTCAACTGACCGATAACCCTGTTAAGCCTGTTCTGAAGCTGGTGTATTGTATCAGAATCACGCGGGCTGTCCGCATAGTTACATTCAAGCTGTCCTTCCTGCATCTTCTCGTCTTCATCCATTTTTTCGAACCTCACTGTTTTCTTGAAAATCGACTGTAAAAAGCGCGGATAAATCTCATTTGATGTTGAAAATATCACTATCAAATATAGTTTCTGAAAATACTTTTTTCAATGGAAAAATCATCAAAAAAAACAAAAAGAAATATAAAAAAGCGTTCATATCCTGCCGGGAACAGAAAGGCGCATATTCACCGAACAGAGCCGCAGGTGTTCCGAAAGTCTGCCAAGCATACGGGATTTCTCGCCGTCAGGACAGAACCTGAATTCTCCCGTTATTCCGGCGAATGACGCCGAGTCGGAAAGCGGCGACCCGAGTGCCTTCTCCGCGGCATCATCCATCGCGGCCGCATTCCCGGAACGTACGGCGGCTTCCGCGGTTTCTGCGATATTCTCCGCACATTCCACGAATTCAGCGGCCGCCTTGATGAATCCGTCATGACAGGCGGACGGGACACATTCCGATATAAGAGAATCTATGCGGTTCCGTCTGAATTCCGTTATCTCGCCGGCAGCAAGAAGAGAGTCAACGGAAGCGGTTTGTATTCCAGGAACGGCAAGTCCCTCAGGACATAGGGTGAATGTTCTGCTCCTGCCCTTCTGTGCCGCCACATGGCTCTCGAACCACCATGCGAACATCCTCATCCGTCGGTCGGTCAGAAGTGTTCCTCCGTCATAGGAGTATCCTGTCTCCGCCCCCGCGCTGAACACCGTGGAGACGGCATACTTCTCTGCGGGAGAGACGCGGGACGAGACTGAATGGAATCTCTGTTCGGCCGCACTTCCCCTGACATGGGTCTGTCCGCCCGGAAATCCCAGGTCAAGTCCGGCAAGATAAATCCGTTCAGCGCCGCACCATACCGCAAGGCTCCAGGCCGCCGATGCGACCGAACCTCCGGATCCGAGAGTTCCGGGAGACGGAAAAATTCTTCCGAAAAAACGTCCGACCGGAAACTCCGACTGGCAGAGCATTATCTTGCGGCAGTCAAAGCGGAACACCGCCGGAACAACTGATATGTCGGTGACAAGAACGCTCCCAGGAGAGGAAAGACCGGCTATATGCCTGTAGGCCCAGAACTGCGGATCCGATATTATTATGAAATCCGGCTGAACGCCTTCATGAAGCAGAGCCCGGAGCGCAGTCTCGACGCATACAATTATCATCCGCCCGGCAAGACTCCTGATATGGGGAAGAATTCCGGATAATGACGGTCCGGCCGCCACTACGAGAAACGGTATCTCTGGCGGAAAACGGTTTTCAAGTCCGGAAATTCCGGGGCAGTCCGAAATTCTGGCGGCATTCCGGCTGCTGTTCCGGAGCCATAGCCCGGAGAAACGGTCAAGCGTAGCTCTGTTTATACGGTCCTTCTCCCCGTTTCTTGCCGCAAGAATCCGAAGCTCCGAAAAATATCCGTCCGAGTGTACGGTGAAGCGCGGAAAATCAAAGAAACAGGCACCGGAAAAGGCAGCCTCACCGGGAACGGCGGAATTTTCTATCAGGGCAAGAACCGATGACGCCGGGCATGATACGGCGATGACAAGATCCCGCAGAGAAAACACGGATGTCCAGTCAACCACGGAAAGAGCCGCAAAAAAACGCGCCGGGTCAGGCTCCACCAGGACAAGACGGCCGGACGGATGAAGACGGCTCCATGCGGCGGCATGATAACCGAGTCCGAAACCGAAAAACACAGCGGAAGACGGAGACGGATTTTTTCCGGTGACTCCCCGCTCGGCTTCCCTCTCAGGATCATATAATGAATGAAGCGGCACGCCGCCATCCCTGGCAGTCACAGAGCCGTTTCTGGCGGACAGAAATTCAAGGTGCGGACAAAGGGAAGCCAGCTGTCCGAAAAGTCCGTTATCCGGGGACGGAAAATCACATGAATCATTGACCGCGGAGAATTTTTCAGTGACACCGCGGAACATACCGGCAAGCCCCGGAAAACGGGCCTCAAAAAGCTTCAGATTTTTATTCCAGATTGAGTTCAATTACCGTATCCCCGGACAGCGGAGTTCCAGGCGGAGGATTCTGCGAGGTCACCCATCCGCTTCCGTTTATGCTGAGCTTTATGTCCTGCCGCTCCAGAAGAGGAAGCAGCTCCTTCTTTGAGCGCCCGGAGAAATCAGGAACCGTATCTCCGACCGTGATTTCTCCAGAACCGGAAATGGTTATTAGTCCGTTATGCTCAAGCGAAGCGGCCCCTCCACGGCTCATTCCAAGATGATCTATTATTATGTCGGCCGCCCGGGCAATCACCGGAGCGACAATGCGTCCCGCATAAGTCTCTCCCTTCGCCTTCTGAATCACAATGTACAGTATTATCTGCGGCTCGTTCACGGGAAAAATCGCGATGCAGTTGGAGAGGAAGTCGGTGCTGCTGTATCCCCCGGAGGCGCTGTCGGCCATCTGTGCGGTTCCGGTCTTCACACCTATCGACACATCCGTAAGATTCGCGCGGGAACCGGTTCCTGTGCGGGCGGTCGTCTCCATGCAGCTCAGGACATAATCCGCGGAAGCCTTGCTGAACACGCGGTCCTTGTACTGCGGAACATGCTCGCTGACGACGGTTCCGTCCCGGTCCGTTATCCGGTTTATGAATGTCAGTTTTACGGGAATTCCCCCGTTCGCGACAGCCGTGGCAGCCTGAACCATCTGGAGGGCGGAGACGCTTATCTCCTGTCCGATTGCGATTGTCGGCTTTGATCTTGCTGACCAGCTCCGGCTCCCGGTGCTCTTTACGGAACCCGTGGTCTCCCCCGGAAGCTCAACTCCCGTCCTTGAGCCGAATCCAAGCTGCCTTATTCTTCCGATGAATTCGTCATCACTGATCCTGTCGCTTATCTGCCCGATCACGTCATTGCACGAGAATCTCAGGGCATCCCTCGGAGTAAGCCATCCGTGACGGTCAAGACATTTTATTCTTATCGTCTCACCGCCGAGAATTTTCCTCTCGTAGCTTCCGTCGCACAGAAAAGTGTCGTTCGGCGAAATTCCCCTCTCGTCATGAACTATTCCGACCGTAAAAATCTTGAACACGGAGCCAGGCTCATACGCGGACATCGCTGGACGGTCGATCTTGCTCTCCTCGGAAGCGGAACCGTAGTCATTGAGATCGGCGGACGGCAGGCTGATGTAGGACAGAATCTCGCCTGTACGCGAGTCCGCCGCCACAAGCATGAAGCTTTCGGCCTGAGTGCTTTCCATCGACTCCGCCGCCACCTGCTCCAGCTTGTACTGAAGATTCGCATCTATGCTCAGAAAGACATTCTTTCCGGCTGCGCTTCCGCTGCTGTCAGGCACGGAAGGAGAAAGGACCTCCTGCTGGGAATACTCGATTCCAGCAAGTCCGCGGCCGTCGCTGCCCATATAACCTATCAGCTGGGACGCAAGCGCATGGCTCGGATATATTCTTCCTGGAATTCCGTCCATGGTCACAAAAGTGTAGCCGTTATCGCTGAGCACGCGCCGGACATCATCATACACTGACTTGTCAACCTTTTTTCTCAGATAGACAAATTTCCGGTCCGGCACGCTTATCACGTCCATCACCTCGTCCGCATCCATCCCCAGAACGGCCGCCATGTCAGCTGCGAATTTCTCCCTGTAGTTTCCCCTGTTAATGCCGCTGCGCTCGTTCAGCTGGGGAAGGTTCACTCCTATATGATAGAATGTGGTCTGGACGGCGAGCGGAAGACCGTTTCTGTCAACAATCGCACCCCGCTCCGGCTGCACCGCGGAAACCGCCGTCGAACCGGACGGCATGACAGCCAGCCTTCCATACGAGAACACTATAAAACATATAAGGACGGCCGTACATGAGAGGCAGAATACAAGCCTTTTATTCCTAAAAAAATCATTCATTTTCCGATCACCTTTCCGGTAATGTTGTCCGCCGACACGAACCCGTAGTCCCTTGAGTCAACCGAGCGCATGAGATTGTCCCCCAGCACGAACACATATCCGTCAGGGACCTCGGAAGCTCCGCCAAGCCGTCCGTACACGGAGGCGGACACAGGCAGCCTTCTGCCGTCAATCACAAGACTATATCCCGAATCCGACAAAAATTCCATACGGTCCCCCTGAACCAGAACCACCCGCTTCACGACGATTTTATCATCATGCAGGAACACCACGACATCGCCACGTTCCGGAGCTCTCCAACGGAAATAGAATTCTCCGGAGAAAGGACGGTTCATTCCGTACGCAAGCTTGTCCACAAGAACCGTCTCACCGTCGGAAATCGCAGGCTCCATCGAGACACCGGACACATGCAGTATGTCAAGGACAAACAGTTTGATGAGAATCCCGAGAGCAAGTCCGAGCGCCGCCACGGGAACAAGTCCGCCCGGCAGGGACGCTCCGTCTGCGCGAATAAATTTTTTCCCCATAAAATCTATTCTAATATGGCGGTGGTTTTATGTCGATACAGGAGCTATGGAAATAATCAGTTATGTTCAGGGAAGCTCCCGGCCGGAAAGACTGCTGAGAAAACCGGCCAAGACAGTTTATGCGAATACAGCTCAGGGCTACCGCGGCAGAAACAGGAACGACACGATTCTTTCCTTTCCCCGGCGCAGGAAATCATTCTCGGCGGCACGCATCCGTCCGGAATTCTCGCTGCGTTCGGCCGTAATGTCGGTAGGACATATTCTGACGGAAATCCAGACAGCACTCTACAGGAACAGAAAGAAGGCGGCGTCCCGTTCAGCGGTTGCGCTTCTGGCTGCCGCCGCATTATGTTCAGGCGCGTTTCTTATTTCAAGAAAGACGAATTTTACGGGACCGCTTGATCTGGAGCGAGGAATCTCCGATACGGACAGCCTGAATTCCCTCATGGAGAAATTCGCGCTGGAAAAAGGTGACGGGGTGGACTCCTCCGGAAATCTTATCGGAAGCGGAGGAATATCCGCGGCTGTCCTCGCCCAGCCGGTTACATATCAGAACTACAGGGTGAAGGCGGGAGACACAATAAGCGGAATCACGAAGAAATTCGGGCTCAAGAACATATCCACGCTGATTTCCGTGAACGACATAGGAAACGTCCGTCAGCTTGCGGCCGGCCAGAAACTCCGGATTCCGTCGGCTGACGGAATTCTCTACACTGTCAGACAGGGAGACACGATTGACACCGTCGTCAGGAAATTCGGCGTGAAGATGGAGAATCTGCTCGACGTGAACGAGCTTTCATCCGAGAAGCTTGCGGTGAACCAGTCGCTTTTCATCCCGGGAGTCGGTCTCGATTCAGGAACTCTACGCTCCGCCATGGGCGACCAGTTCAAGATGCCGATCTCGGCGCCGTTCAGGTGGACATCTCCGTTCGGCTGGAGGACGGATCCGATAGCCGGAGTAAGGGCCTATCACAAGGGAACAGACATGGCCTGTCCGACAGGCACACCGATAATGGCGTCGATGAGCGGAAAAGTGATTGTGGCCGGAGTGTCGCGCGTATACGGCAACTACGTCATCATAAACCACGACAACGGCTACCAGACGCTTTACGGCCACATGTCAAAGATAACAGCCACAAAAGGCCAGTGGGTCAGTCAGGGCACGATAATAGGACTTGTCGGCTCAACAGGATATTCCACCGGGCCGCACCTTCATTTCACCGTATACAAGAACGGCGCGCTGGTGGATCCAAGAACCGTCCTAAAAAACTAGGAAATACACTTCGCTTTTGCTTTTCGGGAGGAAAATATGTTTTCGGTATCAGTATGCAGAAACTGCGGAAAAACCATAGAAAGTAAATTCCTTTACTGTCCGTGGTGCGGAGTCTCAATGGCGGCGGAAGAAAGGGAGGACAACATAATAGAGAACGTTTTCTCCATGCTTTCCGACGCGCAGCAGGAGGTCCGCAGAAGACACATAATGGACATGGAACGCCAGCTTGACGAGCTTGAGAACGAGCTTTCCACCCTTGCCCTCAGCGCGGAGAAAGGCAGATGAGAAGACTGGCGCTGTTCTCCGCCGCCGCGCTGATGGCGGCCGTTCCGGTCTCCGCGGAAATATCATTCGGCGGTGCTGATATAAATTCGGAGGATGAGGCCGTCTTTACGGTCTCGCACGACATTCCGGGAACAGCCTCCTACACCTCACTTTTTCTGGCCAAAATCAGGAACGGAAAGCCCGCATCATCTCCTGTCCCGCTGACCTGCTATCCGGAGCAGGCGGAGCTTCTGTGCGGCGGAACCGTGCTCCAGATAAGGAACAGGTACGGAACCGCAAGATATTCGGCGATGTCCGACAGCGTAAAATGGACGGAAAAAACAGGGGAAATTCCGGAGACACCATCGGTCAGAGTCCCATACTCCGTAAGCCCGGACGGAAAATTCTTCTGCCGTGTGGAAAGAAACGGAATGTCAGAAGGAAATCTCTTGATCGGAAATTCCGAAGACGGAGAGTCGGATGAGATTCCGGGCGGAATCAGGTTCAGCTACAGGGAGATTCCCGTAAAATGGTCACCGGACAGCTCGGTCCTCATATACGAAAAGGAAGGCTGCCTGTATTTCTGCAGTCCGTCCGCCATAATCCGCGGGATAGAAATCGAGGAAAAATACAGGAAGATCGGCGGCGGCACAATAAATTCGGTCCACTGGGCAAATTCAAGACAACTTATATACATCGATGAGTACATAGTCTACAGGATAAACACAAAGGAACTTTACACGCTCGGTCTGTATTCCGGAATAATTGGCAGGGGAAAGGCCGCCGGCAAACTTCCGGTAAAATTCAGGCCGGAACAGGACAGTTTCAGCACCGATTCCGCGGCAGGCTCGCTTCTCCTTGTACAGGACGGAAGACTTTTCACCCTTCTGCGGACAGGAACTGACCCCGCAGGCTGCATGGACATCATCAGGACAGAGGCATGCGGCGGCACGGCAGGCATAATATCATCAGCCATATTCTGGAACAGCAGCGGAAATCCGGTCGTATGCACGGAACGGCTTCCATACAGCGGAGAAAAAGGAAGCCTGACCGTCACCGTGATGGCAGATGGGAAGAGTTCGTCACAGGCGGAATTCTCCGAATCCCAGCTTCCGGTTCTGTCTCCTGACGGAACAAAAATAGCGGTAGCCTCCGGAATGGCCGTATACATATACAATCTTGACACCTGGACAAGGACAGCGCAGCTTACGGGTGAACGTCCCGTCTCCATACTCTGGGCCGACAGCTCCATGGTCTTTGTCTGCGGAACGGACTCCGTCCGAAAATGGAACACCACATCAGGAAATTCAGTCACGGTCATGCTCTCGTCCGGACTCGGCGTCAGCTGGAACAGGCTCACCGGAGAGGTGAACGCTTCATCCGGCAACGGTCTGTGCTATGCGTTCGACAGGCAGACAGGAACATGGCGGCAGACAGGAAAGGCAAAGGACGGATACACATCGTCCCAGAACGGAAGGTACAGAATTTTCACAGGAAATTCCGCAAACAGCGGATTCAGCAATGCGCTCTACATCCGATCGCTGTCCGGAAAGGCCGTAACCCATCCCATGTTCCCGCGGACTGCGGAAAAAGTTCCTCAGAAGCGTAAAATATCCCTTGTTTTTGATGCCTATAAAAATGCGGACGGACTTGCGGCGATACTCTCGGCGCTAAGCCGCTACAACATAACCGGAACGTTCTTCCTTAACGGGGAATTCATAAGACGCTGTCCGGCGGAGACAAGACAGATTGTCAGGAACGGACATGACTGCGCGTCAATGTTCTTCTCGACCGCGGACCTTACGGACCGGACATTCATAATGGACGAGGATTTTATAAGGCGCGGACTTGCGAGAAACGAGGATGAGTTCTACCAGTGCACAGGCGCCGAGCTCCAGCTTTTCTGGCATGCACCGTACTACAGAGCCGACGGGAAAACCATTGAGGCAGGAGCAAAGGCCGGCTACACATACATCGGACAGTCGGAACGGAATACCGCGGTCCGGAACGGAAACACGGATCTTGACAGTCTTATCAGAAGTCTCCGCGGCGGAGAGGCGGTTCCGGTAAACGTGGACAGCTCATCCGGAACCCGGAATCTGTACGACAGTCTCGATCTTCTGATATGCGGTCTTGCGGAGAAAGGATTTGAATTCGTACCGGTACATCAGCTCAATTCCGACTGAAGCGGCCGTCCCCGTTCAGTATGTCCAGCATCCGGCGGAACGCGCTGTCCTTCTTGGAAAGCTCCTTTGAACCGCGCGTGATCTTGCACAGTGACATACGGAATTTCCGTGCGATCTCGCGCTGCGTCGTGCCGCCGTCAATCTCCTTGACAAGAAGCCATCTCTGGGCAAAATCCTTTCTCTCCGCCGGAGTGAAAAGACATTCAAAAAAATCATACAGGAATTCAGGATCCCGGCAACCGGCTATAAGCGCGCAAAGCTCGCGCAGCGTCGATTCGACAAGCTCCGGAGTCACATAAGCCGGCTCCAGGCAATCATCATTTTCTTTCACACGGTGATTATAGCGTAAAAAAAAAAGGCTGTCATTTATAAAAACAGACATTTGATGTATATTTCAGGAATGGAACACAAGACGTTTTTATTTTTTGACTGTGAATGCGCGAACTGCTATGAGGGAAAAGGAAAAATCTGTTCATTCGGATACGCCCTCACGGACGATGAGCTGAACATAACCGAATCCGCCGACATCGTCATAAATCCGCGCGCTGAATTCGACTGGTTCCTGTTCTCCAGGAAAAACAGGATAAAGCTCGCCTATTCAAAGGAATACTTCCGTTCATGTCCCGATTTTCCGTCATATTACAGGGACATAAAAAAGCTTCTGACGACCGGCAACAGATACACCGCCGGATTCAGTGTCGGCAACGACATCGGCTTCATAAATTCAGAGTGCGAGCGCTTCTCCCTGCCCTACATCAGTCTCAGAGCGTTCGACATCGAGAAATTCCTTGAGAATACGTTCGGACAGAGGAAAAAGCTTTCCGAATGGGCAGAATGGCTTGGAACGGAGACGGGGGACATAACCACCCACAAAAGCGAGGATGACGCGGTCATGACGGCAAGGATTCTCAGGGAGATGACGCGCCGGACAGGACTTACGGCCTGCGAGCTGATGGAAACCGGGAAAAAATTCTTCATATCAGGGGAACAGGTGCTCCGTCAGGCGGAGGAGCGCAGAAGACGGAAGGAGCTTACGGAACAGATAAGACGGATGTACAACAGGAAATGTCCTATGCCGGAGAAGGATGTTTTCGGAGGAAGGAAATTCGAGCTGAGCAGAAAAATCCTCAAAAATCCAGATCAGGCGCTTGAGCTTGCGCGACGCATATACAGCCGTGGCGGAATTCTATGCGAGGGGCTGAACGGCTCAGGAACGCTCATAGTGCCGGAAAACGGACTGAATTCCGCCGCCAGAAAGAGAATGGAGGAACGCGGAATCGAAATCATCCCTGTCCCGGATTTTTTAAAAATTCTCTAAAGTGGACTACATGCCGTCCGATAATATAATCAGCAGGGAATGACGGACGGCAGACATCCAGACGCCTGTACCCTTTCTTTGTTCACTTTAAAAGTTGAAAAACGTGTGAGGTTTTTCAACTTTTTTTTGTCCGTCTCACCTTTCCGGCAGCCGGGCGCAGAGAAACCCGTTCCCCTAAAACATGACGGAAAACCTCATCCCGGCGTGAATTCATGCCGAAAATATAAGCAGGAGCTTTATATTTATGGAAAAAATATCTGTAGAATCCATGACCGAAGGCCTAAGCTTTACGAACGACCTTATGCTTGACAACTCGCTGATTCTTCTTCCGCAGAGCGCTCCTGTCACCGCCGAGCTGAAAAAGGCCCTTGCGGAATGGGAATTCACCGATGTGTACTGCGAAGGCAACATAAGCCTCGGAGGGGAAATTTCATCCGGAGAGGAAGATGCCGGCGACGGCGGAACAAAGCAGGGCGGAAAGATAGGCGAATCCGTCAGAAAGGCCCTTGAGAACTCAAAGGATATAAGGCTCAGCAACAGCGACAAGTCAAGGATGGAGATTGTCCAGGGCATATACAACGAATATATGAACTACATCAACAGCCTGTTCACACATTTCTCCACGCACGGAGACATAGACCAGAAGGAACTTTCAGAGACGGTGAAGGAGCTGTGCATATTCATAAAGGAGAACAGAAGATACATTCTCAGGATAAACCCTGCGCAGATCTCCCCGGATCTGAATTTCCTCGTCACACATTCCATGAGAAGCACCGTGCTGGCCCTGTCAATAGGACTTCAGCTCCATCTGCCGCTTTCAAAAATGATTGATCTGGGAACGGCCTGCATTCTCCATGAGATAGGAATGCTCCGTATTCCTCCGCAGATCTACATGACCGACAGGCGGCTTCTTCCGGGAGAGAAGGCGCAGATTCTGAAACATCCGATATTCGGCTACACGATAGCGAAGGATCTGGATTTTCCGCTGTCCGTGCAACTCGGAATCCTTGAGCACCACGAGAAGGAGAACGGGACCGGATATCCGCGCAGGCTTTCAGGCGACAAAATCACGACAATCGCAAAGATAATATCTGTCGCCTGCTCCTTCGAGGCGATAACATCACCGAGACAGTACAAGGAGGAGCGCTCCACCTTTGACGCGATGGTCGAAATTCTGAAGAACCAGAACCATCAGTATGATGATTCGGTGATAAAAGCCCTTCTCTACAGCATATCACTGTTTCCTATCGGAGCCTATGTTTACCTCAGAAACGGAAAAATCGCACTTGTAACGGATGTCACGCCGGACAATCCGAAATGTCCGGTGGTTCAGATGCTTACAGAAAAATCTCCAGACGGATCGCCGAAAACTGTTCAGACAGACAACGGCCAGAATCAGATTCTGAGGGTTCTGAGCAAAAGAGAGCAGGAGGATGCACTGAAAGCCGCGGCCGAAGTCAACAAAGCCGCCGAGGAGAGACGGGCGGCCACAGAAACTGCGGAAAAACAGGCGGTCCAGGCGGCTCCTGCCGCAAAAACCTCCGGAACTCCGAAAAATTCCGATTCGGATACAGAGGAAATAGACATAAGCTTTTTTGACTGAATGCGAACTGCCGGCAAAGAAAAAAAACGGTCTCCGCCCCCGAACGGACGGAAACCGTTTTCTGACAGAACACTGCGGAAACGCAACCGTTCTCAGTTGAAGAAAATCCTCACCCTCTCAACATCACTCATGAATTTCTCGTCAATCACAGGAGGATGCTCATTGAAATAAAGGATCTGTTCCATCTCCTCCGCCGTCTGCACCCCCCATATCGGAACCACATTCTCAAACTGGCTGAGAAATCCAAGCGCGAGAGGAATATTCTGGACCAGTCCCCCGCCCAGCGGCTGCATGGCGATGAATCCGATGTCATTCTCCGCACAGAGACTCACGACTCCGGCCGTCTGCCCGGAACTGACCATGCTGAAAGGAAACTGGATTGTCTCATAAAGTCCGGATCGGACAGCCGTCTCCGCAGTCTCAAGATTTTTCGTAACCAATCCGAAATGCCTTATCCGGCCCGATTCTCGCATCGACACAAGGGTGTCATAGATTCCGTCCGCTCCCCCGGGAACAGGGACAGATGACTCCGTCTCGAACTGGTACAGATCCACAAAATCACAATGAAAGGTCATCAGACTCGCCTCAAGATCGCTCTGCAGCTCACCGGGAGTTTCTGACGATGTTGTAGTCGCAAGAAAGACATTCTGCCTTATGTCATACAGGGCATCGCCCAGCAGCTTCTCGCTGTCAGGCGTGCGTCCTGAGGTGTCGAAGAAATTTATTCCGGACTCATAGGCCTTTCTTATTACGGATGCGGCGCTGTCACCGGAAAGCCGCATCGCACCGAGCGCGACACGGCTCACAAGCAGGTTTGTCTTTCCAAGTCTGATATATTCCATAAACAGAAAAGCGTCTCAGTCCTTCTTCTCTGGCTGCCTGTAATTTCTCACAGCCTTCTGAATTTCAGCGACAAGATCGGTACGGTTCACGCGGATCTGCTCCATGCTGTCGCGGAAACGTATCGTGACGGAACCGTCCTCAAGGGTATCATGGTCGATGGTGACACAGAAAGGAGTTCCTATCTCGTCCTGACGGCGGTAACGCTTTCCTATCGTTCCGGAGACATCATAGTCCGTAACAAAGTCTTCCTTCAGCTCATGCTGAATCTCCTTCGCAAGCTCGGCAAGCCCGTCCTTCTTCATCAGCGGAAGCACGGCGACAGTCACCGGAGCAAGACGCGGATCAAGGTGAAGCACGGTCCTGTAGTCCTCCGGCTCGCCTTCCTTCGCCACATTCTGCTCCTCGTAGGCCTCGCAAAGGAACATGAGGAAATTCCTGTTCAAACCGGCGGATGTCTCTATCACATAAGGAATATATTTTCTGTTTCCGTCATCCTGATCAATATAGCTCATGTCCTTCTTTGAATATTTCGCATGCTGGCTCAGATCAAAATCGGTCCGGCTGTGAATTCCCTCGACCTCCTCGAATCCGATCGGGAAATTGTATGTCACGTCATAGGCATCCTTGGCATAATGCGCAAGCTTGTCGTGATGGTGCCATCTCAGGTTCTTCTCGGAGATTCCGTATTTCAGGTAGAAATTCCAGCGGTCCTTTCTCCAGCGGTCAAACGTCTCGTCCTCAGTACCCGGTCTGCAGAAATACTCCATCTCCATCTGCTCGAATTCACATGTCCTGAAAATAAAATTCTTGAATATTATCTCATTTCGGAACGATTTTCCCACCTGTGCGACGCCGAACGGAACCTTCATTCTGTTCGACTGGACAATGCTCTTGAAATCGGTGAAAATTCCCTGGCATGTTTCCGGACGGAGATAGATGATTGACGTGTCAGTGGCGACCGGTCCCTGATAAGTCTTGAACATCAGGTTGAATTCGCGGACATCGGTGAATTTATGCTTTCCGCATGTCGGGCAGTTCATTCCGTGCTCCTCAATGAACGACTTCATCTCCTCATGGCTCATAGCATCAACAGGTTTCTCCGGAACGACATCATGAGCCGCACAGAAATCCTCTATAAGCTTGTCGGCACGGAAACGCGCATTACATTCCATACAGT
Organism: Bacteroidaceae bacterium; assembly: GCA_963594605.1. GTDB lineage: Bacteria > Spirochaetota > Spirochaetia > Treponematales > Treponemataceae > Treponema_D. The sequence continues at coordinate 116,943 of CAVBEH010000003.1, read as the reverse complement.
CAATCATCGGATCTGAGAAATGGGCCACGTGTCCGGAAGCCTCCCATGTCATGTGATGCTGGAAAATGGCGGAGTCAAGTCCGACGACATCGTCATGAAGCTGTGTCATCTCCTTCCACCATGCATTCTGGATGTTCCGCTTGAACTCAACGCCGAGCGGACCGTAATCCCATGCTCCGGCCTGACCGCCGTAAATCTCGGAGGCCTGATACACAAAACCGCGTCTCTTGCAAAGACTTATGATTTTATCCAACGTGCACTTATGGGAATCTGCTTCTTTTGCCATTACTAACTCCACGCGGCACAGGACCGCACAAATATTGATATTGGAACAGGCTATCACAAATCCGGAAAAGAGACAACAAATTCAAAGCGGAAAACAGCTCATGAGTTCATCGTTTACTTATCGGTCAGAATTCACTATAATATGTTCCGTAAAGTTCACTTACAGGAGATTATCAGAAATGAAACCAACATTGCTGGTTCTGGCCGCAGGAATGGGAAGCCGATACGGCGGAGTCAAACAGATTGACGCCGTGGGCGCGAATGGGGAATGCCTTCTTGACTATGCCACCTATGACGCCAAACGCTGCGGATTCGGAAAGGTTGTATACATAATACGCAAGGATATAGAATCTGATTTCCGCGAGAGGCTGTTTGACCGGGTCGCGAGAAATTTCGACGCGGAGTATGTGTTTCAGGGAATGGACAGCCTGCTCACCGAGGAGCAGAAGAGGGCTTCGTCGGCACGGACAAAACCGTGGGGAACGACACATGCAGTTCTGTGCGCGGAAAAGGCCGTGAAGACTCCATTTGCGGTGATAAATGCAGACGACTATTACGGAAAGGAGGCGTTCGCCACGCTCGGAGCATATCTCTCATCCGCGGATCCGTATACATCTGAACATGCGATGGTCGGATATGTGCTCGGAAATACGATGAGCCGCAGCGGTTCCGTGTCACGCGGAGTCTGCTCGGTACGTGACGGACAGCTTGAGAACATCGTCGAGAACCTGAAGATATATTATGAGGGTGACAGCATCGTGAGCGAAATGCCGGAAGGAAAAGTCCGGATGACAGGAAAGGAATGGGTAAGCATGAATCTGTTCGGATTCAGCCTGAAAGCATTCGAGGAATTCAACCGCTACTGGGAGAAATTCATAGCCGTGAATTCAGCCAGTCCGAAAGCTGAGGCTCTTCTTCCTGCGGCTGCGGCAGAAATCATAAGACACGGAGAGGGAACAATAAAATTCTTCACATCGGAAGAATCCTGGTTCGGAATGACCTATCCTGAGGACAGACAGATTGTCAGGAACGAGATAGCGGAGAAGATAAGATCGGGATATTATCCTGACCTGCTTTGGGAAAAATAAGGACACGGAGCAATCTATGAAAAGACTTGAACCAATACTGTCAGAAAAAATCTGGGGATATGAACTGTGGATCGCATCAACACATCCGAACGGACTTCAGAAGGAATTTCAGGATATATGCGGCGGCGACTACCCCCTTCTTGTAAAGATAATTCAGGCGGATGACACGCTTTCAATTCAGGTTCACCCTGACGACGAGGCGGCAGTGCGTCTTGAGGGAAAGGGAAACAGGGGAAAGACTGAATGCTGGTATGTGCTGGATGCGGCTGATGACGCAAGAATTGTCTACGGCATAAATGACGGCGTATCAAAGGAGACACTCGCGGATGCGATAAAAGCAAACAGCCTTGAGCAGTACCTCAAATTCGTCCGTGTAAAAAAAGGTGACTTCATTTTCATACCGGCCGGAACCGTTCATGCGATAGGAGCCGGTCTAAGGCTTCTTGAGGTGCAGCAGTCATGTGATCTTACATACAGACTTTACGACTGGGGCAGAGGCCGCGAGGTTCATATAGACAAGGGGCTTGCGGTCATAAAATCAGAGGAAATGATTCCCGTAGCTCCGTTTCCGGGGGAATTCAGCTGCCGTTACTTCTCGATGGAGAAAAAGGACATAAGCGGAGGCTGGAGCATGGCCGCGGAATCCGGGGATTCGCCCTCCTCCGTGCAGCTCCTGTATGTGATCTCATCAGACAAGGCGGTGATAAGATCAGACAGGACTCCGGAACCGGAAGAGCTCAAGGCTGAAGAGATGATCGCAGTATCGCCAGGTGAAAAGGTGACGGTGGAAGGCACGGCAAGCTTGATGCGCATAAAATGCGGATCCGCCAGCGGAAAATGACAGACCGGAACAGAGGAAGATTAAAACGTCCGCAATCCGGTAAAGGATGAACGGAGCCCGGCGATAATCCGTGGTACCGTTCGTTCTCCCGGGATATATGTCCCTACTTCAACAAAAACAGCGGGATTCCCATAAGGAAAACCGCCGTAATGCACATTTCCCCGCCGGATTTTACAGCCGGACGGGGCGGCAGTTCGCAGTCCTTCCTGCCGTGAACAAAACCAGGTCAATTCTACGGCGCAGGTCCATGAATCCGCGCACAATGAGGTCAAAAATGAATGAACTTCTTATAGCAGCATCTCTCGCAGTATCATACTGCTCACTGCTGCTTTTCTACCGGCTGACAGGAAAAGCCGGAATATACAGCTGGATTGCCGTTTCCACAATAATCGCAAATATTGAGGTCACAATACTTGTGCATGCGTTCGGAATAGAACAGACGCTCGGAAATACGCTTTTCGCATCAAGCTTCCTGGCCACGGACATACTAAGTGAACGCTACGGCAAGAGATATGCCGACAAGGGCGTGCTTACCGGAATCCTGACATCAGGCATATTCATAGTATTCACGGTATTATGGAGGCTCTATGTGCCCTCAGCTCAGGACAGCGCGATGCCGGCAGTCAGGGCTGTGTTCGGAAACACACCGAGAATTCTGGCGGCGAGCCAGATTGCATATATAGTGTCAGAATTTCTCGACGTAAAACTGTACCATGCGATATGGAAGATGACGGCAAACAAAAGCGGGGACAGAAAAAAATTCCTCTGGCTGAGAAATAACGCCGCAACTCTGGTGGCTCAGCTTGTAAACATAATTATATTCAACACCGGCGCATTCGCGGGAATCTACGACAGCAGAACACTGCTGTCGATAACAGCATCCTGCTATGTCATCTATGTCTTCACAAGCCTTCTGGACACACCGTTTCTGTATCTGGCCAGAAGGATGAGACCTTGGGATGATTCCACAGAAGAAAAAGATTGACACTGCGGATACAAATCACTATATTATCCGAAAAGGGGATGTTCCGGTTTCGACGGAATTGGGAAGTCCTGTACTGCAGATGAGGGTGAAGGTCCTCCAAACTGACGAAAAATATAACTGCCAACCGTAGAGAAGACGAAGAGTCTGAAAACGAACAGTTTGCTCTTGCCGCGTAAGCGTGCCTGAGCCGGAACTTCCGCAGCACTGTTCCGAGCAGCGGAAACTTCTGTCAAAAAACGGGACTTACCGCATACCGCTTCCGGTCTGTATGCGGAACATCACAACCGGAATAAGGAGACGACGCTTGTCATGCTGCTACCGGCTCCCGACAAACACCTCGCATGACTAAATCTGTAGATGTGCACGATTTACTTTTTCGGACGCGAGTTCAACTCTCGCCATCTCCAGAAACGCGGCGATTCACGCCGCGTTTTTTAATGGATTTCTGAAGTTCCTTTACAGGCTTTTCCACAACCGCTTATCCATCCGCTGGCGAAATCCGATACGGCGGATCAGTTTTTTTTCATCACCTTCATATACAGATGATAACAGAACCGGTTCTCCGCATAGAAATAAAAAACGTACGCCGTTTCCAGCATACGTTTTCCAATTTTCAACAAAATAATAAGAACACTGAAAAGACCGGATGCGAAAAATCCGTCCAGCCGGACATAATGTCTTTATTCCCCATCCACTCCCGCATTATGGAATTTCTGCTGGAATTTTTTCAGCATGGCGACAGCATTCCTTTTTCCGTTATAAACAAAGCCGCCGTTCCAGTATTCAAGAGCGGCAAAAAGTGCGTTTCCACCGTCCTGGCTGTCAGACTCGCGGGTTCTGAAAGAGACATAATTCGCAAGTTCCATAAAGTCATTCTTGTGAAGACACTCAAGACGCTTTTTATTGAACTCATTCCATTTCTCAAGATCCTTGAATCCCTCACCCTCATCCTGGACGATAATATGGGCATGTGTAGGACTGAATGAATACCACACGGTGACCTTCTTGTTAGGATCGCAGTGGTTTCCATGCTTTACCGCATTTTTAATGACCTCACTTATCTGCTGCTCCAGAAGATTCAATTCCTTTATCTCCGTCGGAGCGGACTGCACGATGAGCAGCGTGAAATACCGTATCTGTCTGAAGTCAGAAGGAAACTCCTTCTTTAGCATATTAGTCTTATCGAACAAAGGATCATTCTCGTCCGATCTGAGTTCTTTTAATTCCTGAACCATAATTTTCTCCTATACTAACCGTTCATGAACTTTCATTAAGAAAACTGGGAAAAACTACTCTTTGACCATAAGAAGGGCTTCCTCGACACTGTTAGCTATAGGAAAATAGCCCATCAGTTTTGTAAGTTCTATAACCTTCTTTACAGATCCGTGGATATTGGAAATCGCAAGCTTGAGATTCATCTTCTTTATTGTAGAACAGATATATATAAGCGCTCCAATTCCTGAAGAGTCGATGTAGTCAACCTGCTCAAGGTTAATCACAAAATTCTTGACATTCTTCTCAAGCATTTTCATTACAAGCTCTTTGAGCTTATACGAATTGTAAAGATCCATTTCTCCTGTCACATCAATGATGTAAACATCACCATTCTTTCGTATCTTAAGTTCCATGAAGAAGCTCCTTTCTCTTCGTTATTGTATTTTCACAACAAGCAGACTCTGATCATCATATTGCTGCGCATTTCCGCAGTATTTCCTCAAATCATCCTTCACCTTGGCAGAAATATCCTTTGCCAGAACATTTCTGTTTCTGACAATAACCTTCGACAGACTGTCAGCGGAGTATTGTACACCATTTTCATCGAGAGATTCAAGCAATCCGTCCGTACAGGTAACAAGAATATCCCCCTCATCCAGTTTTACAGTCAGGTCAGAATATACGGTGTCCTTCTCAACCCCCAGCGGCTCACTGTAGGCGGTAAGCTGCGTGAATTTTCCATCGGCCGCTGAATACCGGAACACCGGATTATTTCCGCAGGTCGAAATCTGAGCCTCGCGGTTCGTGCTGTCATAATTGATGAGAGAGACACTGGCAAAATGATCAATCTTTGAACTTTCAAGGCAGATACCTCTGTTTGTCCAGGAAAGTATCGTAGATGCGCTCTGGTCGGTATGAACAGCAAGCCGTATTATGGCCCGTATCATTATCATCACCACAAGAGAATTCATTCCCTTCCCGGCCACATCCGCCATAACAAAAGAAATTCTGTTCTTCCGTGAGACAAGGATGTCATAGTAATCACCGCAGACATTCTCCATGGGATTAGAGAAACAGCCTATCGAAAGACCGCCTATTACGGGAAGCTTCTGCGGAAGCATATCCTTCTGATATTTTGACGCTATATTTCCGCCCTTATTAAGTTCCGTATGCTCGGCATAGGCAAGGAAACTGTAAAGCGGCTTCATTGAGGTAGCTATGGCATCGGTAAGTATGACGGCCGCATCAAAATCCTGACTTGTGAATTTCTCCTTGTCCGGAAGACGGGCCAAAGCAATAAGCCCGACAGTTCCCTCTTTCTGTTTCACAGGAACAAATATGTAGCTGCCACAGCGGAGAAAATCCTCCGGACCGTTCTGGAACACACGCGGATCCTTGACAGAATCCGGAATGAAAACCGGTTCACCGCCTGCGAATATATCACCGAAGATATTCTCCTTGAGCGGAAACTGCGCGAAACGCAGATTAGTCTCAACCCTGAGCGGTTTATGGGGAAGATCCTCCGGAAGCCTGTACGGAGGCGGGAAATTTCCGGCAAGGGACTTGACCGCAAGCGTATTGTCAAACTCATCGGCCATAAGAATCACGCATCCGTCAGCGCCCACCCTGTCGGTCAGAAGCTTATTGCAGTATCCGAGGAAACTCTCCATACTGTTGTCGCTTGAGAAAAAAGTGGAGACCTTCGCCACAAGCTCCTTATTTACATCTATAAGACGCTTGTATTTGTCCTCCAGCTCTTCCACCGACTTCCTGCTCACATAATCCTGCCCCTGACCTTCAGCCTGCACCGCCGTTTTCCTTGCATTTCTGCGCTCCTCCCTTTTCTGAGGATTGTCAAAGGCTTTTACAATGACATAAGGAAGCGCCATCAGCTCCGCCAGCATGACCGTGAAGACAAAATAAATTATATGTCCGGAGAAACAAGAATAAAGTGAACCGGCGACAACCGCACCGGCAACAAGATAAAATATGAAACTTGACTTCACCGTATTTCTAAGCTTTATTATCAGCAGAAAAACAAAAAGGACAACACCCAAAGCGGCGGCCAATAATAACGGCGTGCTGACAAAAGAGTCTATCGAATTCAAATGCTTTCATCTCCTATGAATTATGGTTCGCTTATTTCTTCTGATTGTATCATTGAAATATACAGCCGTCAAGTTTTTAATTTTCAATTCGGTGATTTTACCCATCCCTGGAAACAGTTATCGCTGCGTCTCATGTCCGGCCCTGAAAAGAGGCGAATTCCCGATCGATCTGCGAAGGACAATTCTCTTCACCTGGTTGATTATCCTCTTATATAAAGGAATCCTGTGATTTCTGCGGAAATCCGTCACGGCGTCGTCTATCGGAACGGAATCCCCGAATTTCTTCTTAAGCTCATCCCAGTACTTCACAATCCAGACATACATATCGCCAAGTGTAAATTTCTGAAATCCGGACATCACATGGCGCTTTCTCACGGCCGTAACGATTGGAAGATACACCGTATTGAACCATGACAGAATGGCCTTCTCCATCGAGACCTCCTCCGCCTGCTGCTGGTTCATATAGTACTTGTGCGTGAGGATATGGTTATAGACCACATCGTATTTTCCGGGCGAGGAGAAGTCAAGGCACCAGTATTCCGTTATATCACCGAAATTCGTCTCCGCATAAAAGACCCTTTTCTCATAGTTTATTATCTGCCTGATTATGTCGTTTATATTGTCGGGTTTCCTGAGCTTTATCTCGCTCTGCAGCGACACGACCTCGGCGTCTATGAATTCTATTCCGCGGGACTTCGCGACGGACACACGGTGGTTTCCGTCCCTGACAAAATAAAGTCCCGAAATCTCATAGACTTTTATGGGCGGCAGATCAATAGAGTTTATCGCCGCGCTGTCTATATGTTCCCACCGGCTTTTCAGGAACGGATTTTTAGGAAAGAAATGATTGTCAAAATCATTGTAACGTCCCTCGCTGCCTATGATTTTGTCAATCGGAATCACCTTCATTCCCACATAAGTCTCATTGATCGGCTTTATCAGCTGCTTTACGTCATTGAGTGATATGAGTGAAGCCTCCTCCGGCGAGAGAAAATGCTGAATTTCATTGATCAGAGCCTTGTTCCTTGCCCTGTTAAAATCATCCTCCGTCTGAGGAGTCGCAAAAAGATTCATCTGCAGTCTCCCCGAGTCTCCGTCAGATCCCCTCCTGACGGGAACTCTATTATGCAATGGGCGTAGGCATTCACGACTTTTGTTCCGCCGTAGACGCCGGAACGCTCCTCCCTGAGATCATAAAGATGTATATGTCCGTGTATCATATATGCGGGCCTGAATTTTCTTATGAACCAGTTGTAACACTCGAATCCGACATGACACGGATCCTCATGATCATGTATATGACGCGGCGAAGCGTGCGTAAGAAATATGTCAAGATAACGTCCGTATTTTATCCTGTTTCTTATGAGGGCGGGAACCATAAGCAGGAGACGCAGGAACATCTGCCTGTCCGTATACTGGTTCAGTCCCTTGTTGTATCTGAATGATCCGGACGCACCCGCAATCAGCAGAGGCGTTCTGCGCCCCGTCGAAGGATCCGTAAAGCTCAGAGAATCGCAGACGATTGTCCTGAAACCGGCATATACAGCGCCATGGGAATGGGACACATCAGAGAAATGAGCCGGCATCTGCGGCGAAAAACCGGCATCACCCCGGTGATAATAACGGAATTCCTTGAGATTGTGGTTTCCGAAAATAAAATAAGTCGGCTTGTTGAATACGGTGACGATGAAATCCACATAATCCATAGGAAGATCTCCGGCACACAGAACCGCATCGATGTCGGGGAAAATATCCCTTACATTCTGGTTGTACACAAGAGGATCCACGTAATCGGAAACACAGAGTATCCTCATTTCGCACCGGCCGCCGTCAGCATGGACTCAAGCCTGTCCTTGTCTATCAGCTCGACAGGCCTGTTTTCGGAGAAACGCCTTGCGGCATTAGTGAATCCGGAACTGGAGTACAGAAACCCCTTAACGCTGTTAAGCGTCTTCATCTGCTCAAGAGAATCCCTGACGGACGCATCCTCAATCGGCTCCGGCTCACGGTAGAACCTTATGAACAGAACCTGTTTGCGCACGGACATCCATGAGTCATCAGATTTCTCCACTCCTGTGATCTGGCAGCCCCATTTTTTGGTGTCACAGCTGAGAATCTCAATCTGGCCGGCCTTCTGGAGAACGTTGCGGCAGATTGCGGCGAATTCCTCGTCATTGCTTGTAAGATAATCCTTGAGGTAGTCGTTCGCCTGAAGATCCTTGTACTCGGACAGCTTGACCCCGACATCACGGAACGTCTTGTTTCTTTTGTAAATCTGCTCCCACTGCTCTATCGCCTTGTCTATGTTCCTCGTCTTCTCATAGCACGCGGCCAGGAAATAACGGGCATAAAGCGTCTCAGGCTTCAGGCTGCTGCGGTCAAGATCGATAGCCCTCTGAAAATCAGGAACGGCATTGTCAAGCCTGTTCACCATCATGAAGCAGGAGCCGCGTTCGATTATCGCCTTCTGCTTGAATTCCGGATCACGCTGAGCCTTCTCAAAGGCTTTTATCGCACCCGGAATATCCTTTCCGTCCTTCAGAATTTTACCGAGATAATAATAGGAAGAATATGTATCAGGACTGAGTTTGAGCGAGAGCGAAATTTCCCTCTTCGCCTCGGCCGGCTGCTTGGCGCGGTACATTATAAGACCGATCGAGGCGTGCGCCCTGGCATTCTTCTTGTCAAGCGCCACAGCCTTCTGCATGAACCCCAGAGCCATGTCATACCTGTTCTGCTGCTCGTATATATGTCCGACATTGTAGAAATTGTCGCCGTTGCGCGGATCCAGTTTTGTCAGAAGAAGGAAATTCTTGAGCGCCTCATTCTGCTGGTTGTACTTGACAAGGAGCTGGGCATATTCCTTCCGGAAATCAACCTCATTTATTCCCTCCCCGAATATCGCATGTTCGTTCACCGTCTTGTATTCTATCACCGCAAGCTCCGGCTTATTGTCGGCGAGATATGCCTTGCCCAGATAATAATGCGCAGTATAGTCCTTGGAGTCCCTTGTGACTATCTGTTTGGCGACCTTTATCGCCGCCTGGGTCTTGCCCTGCTTTATGAGCTTCGGGACAGCCTCTATCCTTTTCGGCAGAACCATGTTCCTTATTATGAAAAACAGAAGTGCGGATATAAAAACCGCAAGAAGACAGATTATAACAATCTGGACGACACCCATTGGCCTCTTTCCTCCCCTGCGAATTCCTATGAAGTAAACAGGGATAAAAAACGATAATAATTGAAAGAGTATTAAATTTATGCCACTATGTCAAATGCGGGAGACAACATACAGAATGTCAGGAAAAAAAATAACACGCATTGCGGCCGCCGTGCTGCTCGCCGCGTCATCACAGGCGTTTTGGGCCGAAACCGAGGGAGAACGGCTGTTCAGGACGAACAGGCCGGAACAGGCCGCCCCCGTGCTTGAGCAGGAAATCGCGGACGGAATCTCATCACCGGAATCATACAACTATCTCGGACTGTGCTATTACCAGATGGGCGACTACATGACCTCGGCGGAGAAATTCTCGGACGGACTTTCGGTTCCGGGAACGGACAAGAAGATTCTTGCGTTCAACCGCGGAAATTCGCTTTTCGCGGCGGGAGAATACAGGAGCGCGGCGGAAAGCTTCTCGCTGGCGCTGAGCGCGGATCCGGACTTCCTTGACGCGCTGCTGAACAGGGCGAATTCTCTTGTGATGGACGGAGACTATGAGGAAGCCGCTGACAGCTACAGGACATACATCGGGAAATTTCCGGCATCCCCGCAGCGCAGGCGCATAGAGAAAATGCTCAGCGTGCTGGACACCGAGAGACGCAGGGCCGAGGAGGACAGGAGGCTCGCCGAGGCGGAGGCCGCAAGACGCGCCGAGGAGGAGAAACGGTTCCGGGAGGAGCTTGAGCGCAAGGAGGAGGAAGCCAGGCTCAGGGAGCAGGAACGGATCGCGGCGGAAAAGGCGGCCGAGGAAAAAAGACTTGCCGAAGAGAGACGCGCCGAGGAGGAACGGATTGCAAGGGAGACGGCTGAACGTGAGGCGGAAGAGGCCAGAAAAGCAGCCGAGGCGGAGAAAAGACGGAAACTGCTTGAGAATGTCGCGAAATCTCTTCAGGATTCTGATTCCACGAGCATCCAGTCAGGAGCCGAGGACATAATGGACTACGAGCACAGCTCCGAACTTGACTGACACAACAGAAGGAAGGAAAACATGAGCACAAAACAGAAAATATTCACCGTGGCGGGAGCGGCCCTTATACTTGCGGCCGCGGCGTTCCTGCTTTTCACAGGTCCGCTCAAAAAAAATCCGGATGAAAAGGACAACACATACGCGCTGGCCAGAACCTATGCGGAGCGGGGAGAATATGACCGCGCCCTCAGCCTTCTGGACTCGCTGCTTATAAAGGATGCGGACGATGCCACCGCACGGGCGCTTCTCGACGAGATTCTTGAGAAGAAGAGGAATTCCGATTCCGCAGACGGAACGGAATCCCCTCAGGACGGAACTCTGAACGGAAACGACCCGTCAGGACTTGCATCTGCCGTTGAGGACTCAATCAGCTCCATGAAAGACGCTCTTGACATGGCGAACAGACAGACAGCCGAGAACAGAAAGACCATGGAAAACCTCCTCCGGCTCCAGTCCGAGCAGCAGGAAAGGGAGAAAATGCTCAAGGACAAGGAGAACGCGAGCAGGGAGGAGGAGCGCAGACTTCAGGACGAGAAGAAGTCTCTTGAGGCAGAAAAAAAGCTTCAGGAAGACAGACGGCTCCAGGAGGAGAAGCGGATTCAGGAACAGCAGAAAAAGGAGGCCGCAGAAGCCGCAAAAAAAGCCCAGGAAGAAAAAAGGCTCCAGGAGCAGAAACTAAAGGATGCGGAGCTGGCCGAAAAAAAAGCCCAGGAGAAGAAGGAGGCTGAGGCAAAGGCCGCTGAGACAAAAAGGAAAATGTCCGCAGCCGAGGATGAGATAAGGCTCGGCAAGGAGGCCCTCGAACGCGGAGATACGGCCGAAGCCGCAAGACATTTCAGCAGGGCGGCCGAGACGCTTCCTGTTGCGGATGACAGGACGGCTTCGGCCGCAGCGCAATCCCGGATGGCGGATGCGCTCTTCGCGGCGGCAGAAAAAGCGGAATCCGATGAGGACAGGAAGAAACTGATGTCACAGGCGGCGGACATGGCCAGACTTGCGGTCAAATCAAATCCCGAGGATCCGGCTGCGCACTACATACTGGCAAAAGATGCTGCGGAGCGGCAGGACATGAACACCGCCCTCTCCGAGATGCAGAAGGCCGTCAAAAACGATCCTTCAAATTTCATCTATTATTATGATCTTGGAAAGATGCAGTTCAGCATGAAGAGATACAGTGATGCGGCCGCATCATTTCAGGCGTCATGCGACATAAACCCTCAGTACGCACAGAGCCGGTTCAATCTTGGAATGACACAGAAACAGCTGAAAAACAGCAGCGCCGCGCTTGACTCATTCAGAAAAACCACAGAGATAAACCCGCAGCACGAGAAGGCATACATCGAACAGGGAAGGATTCTGGGCGCCCAGGGCAAATTTCCGGAGGCGGAGAAAGCCTACGGAACGGCGGTCAGCCTGAACGGACCGAACAGGACTCAGGCGGCGATGGAGCTTGGTTCCGTTTATTATCAGCACGGAAATCCGAAGCAGGCCGAGGAGAACTACAGAATTGCCCTGACGATGCTTCAGGACGGAACCGCAAGGACTATGACGCAATACAACCTGTCAACAGTCCTGCTGGATCAGTCAAGAATTCAGGAGGCGGAGAAATATGCGGCGGAGGCATACAAAAACAGGAGCTCCATAAAGGACTCACAGAACAGGGCCAACATAATCTACAACTACGCGCTCATTCTGGACCGCGAGGGTAAGGCCGAAGATGCGATTCCTCTGTACACAGAAGTTCTGGGACTGAATCCGGATCACATAAAGACAAAGATAAACCTCGGAGTAATGTATATGTCGCTTGATCCGCCGGAAACGGAGACCGCGCTCAGGCTCCTCACTCAGGCTTACGCAAAGGAAAAGGACAATTTCGAGGTGAACAATAATCTCGGCAGCGTATATCTTGCGAGGGAGGACTACGCAAAGGCCATCACGCATTTCCAGAATGCGCTCAGAAAGGATCCGGGCAACAGCGAGGCGCGCATGAACCTCGCAAGGGCATTCACCAAGCAGGGAGACTACGACAGCGCCAGGACAGCCTATGCCGAAGCGATAAAATCAGACTCAAAGAACTGGGACGCATACATCGACATCGCGAAAGTCTGCATACAGCTCGGCGACACAGCATCCGCAGAGAAATATCTGAATTCACTCAGGAATTCAAAACCTGACTACAGGAAGAAAGAGACTGACGAGCTTCTTGCAATAGTCAGGAAATGAAATATAATATCACCTTCTATGGACAGGAATTTTTCCGCAATGGCGACAGTGCTTTCTCTAAGGGATTCCGGAGAGAACAACTCATCAGTCACTCTGTTCACTCAGACGGACGGAATAGTATGCGCCACGCTGTACGGAGGCCCCAAAAGCAGGATGAGATCAGCCGTATGCCAATGGAATACAGGAACCGTCTATATCTACGGGAATCCTACGGGCGGAGGAAGGAAAATAACGGACTTTGACGTCACCGGATGGCACGGCTCATTCGGAAAAAGCCTGTTCAAGATGTGGGCGGCCTCGCTTGCGGCGGAGCTGGTGATAAAGACAAGATGCGCCGGAAGCAGCGAAAAATGCTGGAAGCTGTTCAGCGGATTCCTTGACGGCCTGGAGATTGCGGATGAGGCCCAGGGCCGGACGGGACTTCTCCGCTTTATATGGCGCTACCTTGAGCTGATGGGCATACAGCCGGACGCCTCGTCATGCGGAAGGTGCGGAAAGCCATTTTTGTCTGGAAAATTTACCGGCAATGAAGTATCATATCTCAATATCCAGGACAACAGCTTTATCTGTCCCGACTGCGCGGACGGCGGGTCAGGCATGCTTCCGCTTACAGTGGCGGGGATAAGGTATCTTTCGGCAGTATCCGGCCTTGCGCCGGCAGAATCAAGGAAAATTCCCCTTGATCCGGACACATTCATGCTGATGAGAAGAATGCTTTTCTTCCTGGCCGAGAGCAGTGCGGAGACAAGGCTGAATTCATTAGAGACAGGAGCCGGAATTCTATGAGGGCAACGGACATAATAATCAGAAAACGGGGAGAGCCGGTCATATCTGAGGACGGCAGAAACATCATCACCGCACAGAAACCTCTCACAAGGGAGGAGATAGAATTCATGGTGGACGGATGCTCGGACGGATCGATTCCGCGCTATCAGATTTCCGCATGGCTTATGGCGGTATATTTCAACGGAATGACATTCGGAGAGACGGGGATGCTTACAGATGCGATGCTCCACTCCGGAGACACAATAAACCTTCACGGAAGGGAGCAGGAGGGACTGTGCGGTCCTTTCGTTGACAAACATTCCACTGGAGGAGTCGGAGACAAAATATCGATTCCGCTCGCCCCCATCGCCGCGGCATGCGGACTTCAGGTTCCGATGATGAGCGGGCGCGCGCTTGGACACACAGGCGGCACGCTTGACAAGCTTGAATCCATAGAAGGATACCGTACGGATCTGAGTCCGGAAGAATTCGCGGCTCTCATAGCCGACAACGGATATGCGATGACCGGACAGACTGACAAAATAGCGCCTGCGGACAGAATTATGTACGCCCTGCGTGACGTTACAGGGACCGTCGAATCCGTGCCTCTTATAACAGCAAGCATTCTGTCAAAAAAACTTGCGGAAGGCTCAGATGCCCTTGTGTTCGATGTCAAGTACGGAAGCGGCGCGTTCATGAAGACGCCAGAGGCCGCGGAGACACTCGCATCGTACCTTGTGAACACGGCGGCCGCCACGGGAAAAAAGGCCACAGCCCTTCTTACCTGCATGGACACTCCGCTCGGTATGAAGACTGGAAATTTCCTTGAGATTGAGGAATCAGTCGAATGCCTGAGGGGAACCGCTCCCGATGACATAATAGAAGAGACATTCGCGCTCGGAGCAGAAATGCTCGTGCTCGGCGGCATGGCTTCCGACTCAGCCGCGGCAAAGGAAATGTGCCGTGAGGCAGTATCTTCCGGACGCGCGCTTGACAGATTTCTCCGTAATGTTGAGGCCCAGGGCGGAAACCCGGAGAGGCTCATGTCGCAGATCGGGAAACGGAGATCCCGTTTCCACACCGAATTCAAGGCGGAGAAGGACGGTTTCCTGTCCGTGGACGCATACGGAATCGGACTTGCGGGAATAACGCTCGGAATAGGACGCGGAAGCGCCGAGGAGCAGGTATGTCCGGATGCGGGTATAATATTCAGGAAAAAAACCGGAGACGCCGTAAGAGCCGGGGAGACGGTGATGGAAGTTTTCGGCAGGGACAGCGGCTGCCTTGAGCCGGCAGTGGAAAGAATATCACAGGCCGTATCTTACAGCGATGAAAGGTGCGAACCACGAGAGCTTATACTGAAAAAAATCACGGAAGGAACGGACACAAATTGACTAAATGGACAAAAAAGGCAGTCAGCAAAAGCCAGATAAGTCCTCTGTGCGGAAAATACGGAATGAGCCAGCTGCTTGCATCCATTTTTGTACGCAGGGGAATCACCGGAGGCGGGGAAATTCTGTATTATCTTGAAAGCGACCTCAGATTCCAGCACAGCCCGTTCCTCCTGAATTCGATGGAGGATGCTGTTGACAGAATCCTGTCCGCCATCGACGAGAACGAGAGAATTCTCATATTCGGCGACAGCGATGTGGACGGAATCACAAGCACAGCGATACTTTTCGAGCAGCTGAAATCAATGGGAGCGGACGTGGAATGGAGGCTTCCGCTTGCGGACGACGCATACGGTCTGTCGGTTCAGGCCGTTGATGATTTCGCCGCGCGGAACGGAACTCTGATAATAACGGTTGACTGCGGAATATCAAATTTCGACGAGATCGCGCACGCCTCATCACTCGGAATAGACGTAATAGTAACGGACCATCACAATCCGCCGGATGCGCTGCCGGAGGCCCTTGTAATAGTCAACCCGAAGATTTCCGGTTCAACCTACCCTTTCCAGGACATATCCGGAGCTGCCGTGGCATTCAAGCTTGTGTCCGCCCTCAGATTCACATCGGATCCGCTGTACAAGAGCGAAATCTGCCTGATGTATGCGGAACAAAAGGAGGACGGCGGCTACAGCGTGGACTGCATGAAAGTAAGGAACATGGTCCGGCGCTCGTCACTGCACGAGGATGTCGGGCCGGAAGGAAAGAGCATATCATCCACAAGGCTGCCGGAATTTCTTGCCGGACAGATTATTTATGTCTGGGACAAAAAGCATACGGCCTCACTGCTGCGCGGAATCTTCGGAGAAGGAATAGAATTCAGCCTCTATGATCTGCGCGACGCACTTTCGTCCCTGAACCCTGCGTTCAGGGACAAGACAATAGGCGCAGTAATGTCCCGCTCGTCGCTGGCAAAATACTCATGCCGGGACATGACCGCGGTTGACTGCATGTACAACCTCTTCGTGACCTGCTCGGAGCTGACAGGCAGGGCAAAGAACAGGAAAACGGCGGATGCCGAGAAACGCGATCTGCAGCTTGTCGCCCTTGCGGCTCTCGCCGACATAATGCCGATGAAAAACGAGAACAGGGTTTTTGTCAGGGCAGGAATAAAATCGATGAAGCAGGACGGTCCAAGACCGGGACTGGCGGAGCTGTTCTCCAGAATGCGCGTGCAAGCCGAAAACATCGGCTCAACGGATCTGTCCTGGACTGTCATTCCGGCGCTCAACGCCGCCGGACGCATGGGACAGTCAAACCTGTCGCTGCAGCTGCTCGTGTCCGGAGATCCGAAGGAACGTGAGCTGCTCGCGGACAATATCGTCCGCCTGAACGAGGAACGCAAGGAGCTTGTGTCCTCCGCGGAATTCAAAATAAGATTCGATGCCCAGAAAAGCGTGGAGGCTCACGGCGGAAAACTCTGTGTCGTGATAGATGACGGCATAAACAAGGGGGTCACCGGAATCCTCGCCTCAAAACTGATGCAGACATTCGGTATTCCGGCTCTCGCGGCCACATACTGTGACGATATATGCGTCGGCTCAGTCAGAAGCTGCCGCGGTTTTGTCGCGACCGATTTTCTTGACAGGTTCGGAGATTTCTTCATAAACCACGGAGGACACGACTGCGCTGCCGGATTCAGTTTCAGGAAGGACCGGACAGATGAATTTCTCAGGCGGATAGACTCAATGATTCCATCGATAGAGCTTTCCGAGGAGGAGACGGAGGCTGAGCTTGACGCCGAAATTCCAGCAGGATACCTCACACCCGAAATAATATCCCTGACCGACACGTTCGAACCTTACGGAAGCGAAAACCCGGAGCTTGTGTTCATATCACGGAATCTGCCCCTATGCGACGCGCTGGCGGTCGGAAAAAAGGATCCCCAGCACCTTAAGCTCACATTCGACTGCGGAAAATACAAATTTCCGGCCATGCTCTGGAACGGAGGAGACAGGCTGGGAAAGGACATAAGACCGGGCGGATTCTATGACATAATCTACTCGCTGTCGAGAAATTTCTACAACGGAATCACCACACCGCAAATCATAATCAGGGAGATAAATCCGCACCGCGCGGGAACCTGACAGAATCGGAGGAGACCGGGCGGAACAATTTGCATACAGGAATGAATATATGAGCGCATCAAAAAAATCAAGAATCATTGCCGCAGCAGCGGCTCTGCTGCTTGGAACAGGAAGTGTCCATGCGGCGCAGGCAAAATATCAGGACGACACAATGTCGTTCACAGTAAACTACACAGACTCCATTGTGCCCGGAGATGCGGTGTTCGTCAGGCTGTCGTTCCAGCCTCAGAAGGCACACAGGAAAAACAGGAACGAGCAGGACAGACATGCATGGCTCAGGCTGATGAAGGACAGAAAAAGGATAGATCAGGCTGTGTTCTATCAGTGCGGAAAGAATTCGAAACGCCAGGATTTTCTGTGCGGAATTCCGCTGTCAACATGGCTTGACGACGGGCAATACACCCTGTCCGTAACAATATCGCTGTCCCGGGAGGAGACAAAGGAATTCTCGATCGCGGTTCCGTTCCGTCCCAGGGAATTCGGTTCAGAGCGGCTGCCGCTTGACAGCCGAAATTCACAGATAAAAAGCGACAACAGCCCGGAACGCGCGGCCCAGATCCAGAAACTGAACGACATACTGTTCACATCGGTTCCGGCTGACGTCTATGCGTCCACGCCCTTCGCACTTCCTGTAGATTCCGACAGATACACCGCGCATTTCGGTGACAGGCGGATATATGAATACACGAACGGAAAATCATCAACGGGCGTCCATTTCGGAAACGACTACGGGGTTCCGGAGGGAACACCGGTGAAGGCGTCTGCCGGCGGCAAAGTCGTAATGGCCGAGGAGAGGCTCTCCACCGGCTTCAGCGTGGTGATAGAGCATCTTCCGGGGCTGTACAGCCTGTACTACCACCTGTCCTCGATGAGCGTGAAGGAGGGAGACACAGTGCGTCAGGGTGAGCTGATAGGCAAATCCGGAAGCACCGGGCTTGCGACAGGTCCGCACCTGCACTGGGAGATGAGGCTCAACGGATGCGCCGTTAGGCCCGAATTCTTCACTGGAAATTTCGCATTCTCACAGGACGAATGAGCCGGCTCCGGGCCCGGTCATAGCATTCCGACAGAGAGCGTTCCGTCCGGAGATGAAGATATGCTGTAGTAGAAACCGGTCATGCAGTCCGAAAGAGTCACGGTCCGCACTGAAACCAGTGATAAAACAGGAAGAAATCTTTTTCTGCAGGCGAAACGCGCAATCCTGTAAAGCGCCTTTCTCTCGGAAAGCCCGGATCCCGCTCCGAGCAGCATACACTGTCCGTCCTCGTCAAAATACTTCTCCAGCGGTGTGCCATAGCTTCCGCGGAACAAACTTCCGCCAGCGGAATCCAGTCCCGACACGGAGGTATGAGCGTAGACTCTGTACGGGAACATATATATTCTTCCGCCTATGTCCGCACATGCATAATCGACCGACAGATACAGGCCACTCCAGGAGCGTTCTATCACGGACATCTCGTTTCCGTTTGAATCCACAAGAGACACCACGGCGCTCACCGTAGCCGTCCCGTTCTCCATTCCGGAGCCGTAAATCTTGACGCGCAGCGACTCCCCGGAGAGGCCGCCCACTACGTCAGACGACCGGAACACCGAGACCACGGAAACAAGACCTGCCGCCGTATAAACAGCTGCGGCCGCCAGAAGAACCGAAAAGACGCGCGGAAAAAATCTCATCTCAGCATCGCAAGAAAGGCATCCTCGTCAATAACAGGAATTCCCAATTCCATTGCCTTCCTGTTCTTGGACGACCCGCTTTCCACATCGTTGGTCACAAGCCGGCCCAGATCCCTTGTCACCGAAGACTTGACCGTTCCTCCGTTACTGCGGACAAGATTCTCGGCTTCCGCCCGTTTCATGCTCCTCAGCTCTCCGGTAAAACAGAATGAAATTCCAGCGAGCTTTCCACCGGAGCTTCCTGATATGGTTATCGTTCCGGATGAGACCAGGCGCCTCATCTCATCAGCATTCTCGGCAAGCCCCTCCACAATAGTATGCGCGGATTTTCCTGCAAAACCGTATACGGATGAGATCCGCGTCTCGTCTGCCGCCAGAATATCATCAAGAGTTGCAAGTCCGGACGCGACAAGCTTCTCCGCATTGGCTGTACCCACACCGTCTATATCAAATCCCGCGATGAACGCCGGAAGAGAGAGTGTTCTCCGGCCTCTGATCGACGCGTAGACTTTCTCAGCGCCCAGCGACCGTCTCTCCGCCCCCGCACCGTCACTGTTAAGAAAATACGGAATAAGATCCGCGACCGACAGGGAATATATATCCGTTATGGACCCCAACTTTCCGTCCCGGAACATCGACTCTATCAGCGTCTGACCGAAATCACGGATATCAGCGCACTGCTGCCATTTAAGCAGCTGGTGGAGCACACGCTCCGGACATTCCCTGTTGGGACAGAAAAGCCTGCTTCCCTCATCCACAAGAGCGGCGCCGCAGGTTCCGCACCTGTCCGGACAACGGATCTCCTCAGTAACGTCGCCTTCCGCGGGGGGAAGAACCGACTCGATTTTCGGAATTATCTCCCCGCGCTTCACCACGACTATCCGTGAGCCTATTCTGACGCCAAGGGCACGCATCGTATCAGGATTCGCAAGGCTTGCCCGCTGAACCCTCGTCCCGTTCAGCTCGACCTCGTCAAAAACAGCGACAGGAGTATATGTTCCTCCGGAACGGCTCCATTCGACTTTTCTGAGAACCGATACGGCCTCCTCGAGACTGAATTTGAATGCGATCTGGCGGTCGGGCCGGGTACGTCTGGCATCATCCGGATCTATCCGGCGTTCCTTGACGACAAGTCCGTCTATGTCATAGTCAAGAGACTTTCTCGACTCCATAACCGAGGCTCTGTATTCGACCACCTCTTCAGGCGAACGGCATATCCTCATCGGAACTACTGAAAAACCGCAGGATGACAGCCATGACAGCTTCTGCTCCTCATCGGAGAAGAAACCGCCGCCGCCCGCATCAAATGCATCATATACAACAAGAGAGAGGAATCTTCCGCCGTCACCGTCCTTGCGCTTCATAAGCCCGTTGGCCGCATTACGGCAGTTCGCCTTGTCCGGAAAGTGCTTTCTAAGGACGGATCTCTTCATTATGACCTCGCCCCTGACTCCACCGGTAAAATCCGCCGCAGCTCCGTCCCGCATAATCAACGGAACAACTCCGTCCATGCGCCTTGCGTTTCGGGTTATATCATCGCCGGAAACGCCGTCACCCCGGGTCACTGCCCGGACAAGAATTCCGTGCTCGTACTGAAGCTCCAGTGACGCCCCGTCAAGCTTGTATTCCACAAGATACTCATCATATTTATGCCTTTCCGCCCATCCCAGAAACGCCGGCGGATCGGCAGCCTTCTCCTGGCTTCCCATCGGCATTATATGGCGGATCTTCACAAAATCTCCGGAGTCCGCACCGACACGGGAAAGAAGCGGATCAGACGGATTCAGTTCCTTCAGCTCGTCCCACAGGGCGTCAAATTCCGCATCCGAAATCTCGGCCTCTCCGTTGTAATATGAATTCTGATAACGGACTATCAGAGACTCAAGCTCCTTCACCCTTCTGTTCGAGGCGGCCATTCCGTCCACATCAAAAAGGAAACCGCTCATATCTTCTCGAAAAACAGCTCTGTTATCGGCCGTTCTGCCGTAAGTCCCTTGCGCTCGAATTTCGTCATTCCCCGCCACGGCTGCGGCTCGGCGAAACCGTCATAGCGGTTTTTAAGTCCGGGAGTCGCATTAAGCTCCTCCAGCGCGAATTCCGCATACTCAAGCCAGTCCGTCACAAAATAAAGATAACCTCCAGGCGCAAGTTTCCGCGCCAGCAGATCAGTTCTCGGTCTCTGAACAAGACGCCGCTTGTGATGGCGCTTCTTTGGCCACGGATCAGGAAAGAATATATGAAAGCCGTTGACGGAACTGTCACCTATCATATCGTCAAGGACATCCAGCGCATCATGCTCTATTATATAAAGATTCTTCAGATCCCGTCTCTGAATCTCGCCGAGAAGCTTGCCGACCCCCGGCTTATGAACCTCTATGCCGAGATAATTCACATCAGGATTCGACGCGGCGATATCCGCAGTCACATCCCCCATTCCGAAACCTATCTCGACGATTATCGGATTCGTGTTTCCGAACACATCTATAAAATTAAGGCTCCTGTGCTCAAAAGGAATGCACCACGAAGGAGCAAGTTCCCTGTAGGCGCGATCCTGAGCAGCCGTTATACGGCCGATTCTCAGCACATAAGTCTTGACTTCCCGTCTGAACCGCTCATCCTGTCCGGCTCCGTCGAGTCTGTTTTCCGACGGCGGCTCCGCCTGTTCGGTCATTCCGTCCGTCTCTTCTGAAAAATAACTGTCCATAAGCTCCCGTATAATTTTTTTCCGCCGGACACCCGACTGCGGGCGCCGGTTAAAGTTTTTCGGGCGGCATAAGGCAAACCATATTTCCGTCCGAAGTGATCCACACATTTCTGAAAAATCCAGCTCTGCTGTATTTTCCCTTTATGCCCGCCGGCGACGACATCGAATCTTCGGCCTTCCCATAATAAATGAGAATTCCGTCCTTTCCGAACACGGCGACATTTCTGCGTCCGTTCATCTCATCCATAAGGACGGGTACCGTGTCCGCCGCGGCATCAAGAAACCGTCCGTCATAACCAAGCGAGAAAGAAGTGAAGGTCTCCTCCCCGTCCGCATTCTCGCATCTTACAGTGTAACCTCCACGCGGAAAATCCATTCCGTCAGGCACACGCAGATTCGCACATCCGGCCCATTTTCTGTCCTTTCCGCCAACTGAAGAAGGAGAATTAACTGTCCACCTGTATCCGTCCGCAGACACAGCCTCAATGCAGGAGAAACGGAGCGGATCACCGGCGGACTCGACAAAAAGACTGAGCCTGACATCCGGCTTTTTGTCCGCAGACTGATAATCAGCGATCAGGCACGCAGACACATACCTGACATCAGGAACAGTCTGTGAACATGACACAGCAAGAAAAAGAAGAGGCAGAAGAAAAAGACGGATTCCTCGGGACTCTTTTCCGGGCAGTCTCATAACTGATCAGAAATTGAAATTCAGATTGATGACGGTAAGATCACTGGCGGAGAACTGGTTCACAAGAGACTCGAATTTCACGTTCACCTTGCGGCAGGCGTCATCAAGATAGGAAAGATAGTAAAGTCCAAGATCCGTGCCTTCCTGCCCGTCAGGAAGCTCACGGTAGAAATCTATAAGCGTCTTCTTGTTCGTGTTGGTCGCCTTCGCATTCTCGATGCTTTCCTTAACCTCCTGGAATTCATCGTCCTTATTGTACAATGTTATCGAAAGCCGCCCCTGTTTTCCGATTGACGAGGAGCCGCCGCCAAGTTTCCACGACAGGAACACAAGCTCATGCTTGCGCTGCAGCTCCTGGACGATTTTGGCACGCACTTCCGGATCATATATCAGCGAGTCGATGTCATCCATCCCGCTGTACATCTTGCGCGCCTCCTTGCGGATATTTGTGTTCTCATTGTTAAGGGCAAGCTCCATCACCATGACGGATATATATTCTGCGACCTTCGACTTCTCCATATATGAGCTGAGAAGGTTTCTTATGGCCACGAACATCTCGTTGGCGCCGTCGGATTTGTGGAAAAGCGTTATTATGTACCAGTCCATCAGTCCCAGCCTGTTCATAAACTTCTCGGACATGAGCAGATATATGTTCTTCTCCTCTGATGTGTACTCCGTGTTGCTCATTATGGACTTCCATATAGGATCAAGGATCGTCTTGCGCGTCGTGTTTATCAGATTCTCCTTGTTCTGAAGAATCGAGCGCAGCTGCCTCTCGCTCATACGCGTCTTTTCATCTATCAGATGAGCCGGATTTGCCCTGTTGTGCTTGCGCACGCATTCGCACTGTATCAGGGCGGAATACACCTCGCGGTCAAACTGCTTGTACAGAAGCGAATAGACAATCACCTTGGACAGATCCATCACCTCCTGACGCGACGACACGAATTCAGACATGGAAATCTCTATCTTGGAGATATAGTCCAGAAGAATCATGCTCTGGATTGACTGCGGAGAAAATCTGTTCATTGATATGCCGTACTCATCGATATTGTCGGCAAGCCTGAACCTCAGAAGTTTCTTGTTATGGCTAATGAAATTCGATGCACCGTCCTCCGTAAGAATGACTTTCAGCGGTAGCTCGATAATAAACTTTTTGTCCGATGCACTCATTTCTGCCTTCTTTTACTGATATGATTAGGTTGCATTTATTATACACAATGGTACTTGCATTGTAAACACTTAATTTATAAACTGTCCTAAGATGACTCCCAAAAAACTGCTTCTGCTGGCGGCCGTCACCGTAAAACTGACGGCCGCTCTGTCCGCAAGAACAGGCTACAGCCAGTGCATGGACATTCTGACAGGTCTCATAAAAAAGGGATTCGCTCCTGAAACACAGCAGATAGTCACGTCGGGCGGAAATTCATTTCCCTTCAATATAATATTGCGTTTTCCGGAAAAAACGGCGGACGGGGAAGAAAATTCCGGAGAGGAGAGACGCGGAAACCTGATAATATCATTTCCGTCTGATGATGCGGAGAGATTTCCGCAGACAATATATGACACGGCGGATTTCCTGGACTCCGCTGAACTGAATTTCTCGGCGGCGATAGTCATAACTCACGGCGACAGCCCACCGGTAAAAAAAAGGGGACTCGTATCCGGAACGGACGCATTCATAAATTCGCTGAATCCGGCAGACGGATATGCAGTTCTGAGAACCGAAATGCAGGCTGACAGGGCGATGCTGCTGACAGGAACCGAGAGCGAGTCGGCGCCTTCGGCGATGGTGGGCGCGCTTTTCGAGGCGGCCGCTACAGGCGGAATAAAACTTCCATTATATTACATCGGACTCACGCGGGATTACACACCGAAAAGCGGCGCGATTCTTGAAAAATATTTTTCCGCAGGAATTCCGGCCGTCCAGATGAATTTCTCAGGAACAGAACCAGCCGCCATATCCGCCGCTCCGATAATAAAATTCATAGAGGCATACGACCCGTCCGCCGCAGCATCATGGGACAGGCACACAATGATTCTGAACATAGCCGGCCGCAGCCTCCGCATGACCGAATCAGCCATAACCGGAACAGTGACGGCGCTGCTTTCCGCAAGCATACTGCTCATATCATCGCTCGGATTCATAAACAGCTCGCTAAGCTACAGGTCATGGAAAAGCATAAGCCATATATGGTATGCGCTTCCGCTGTCATTCATCCTGTGCATGACAACATTCGCAGCCGGCGAGAAACTTCTGTCCGCGGATGTGTTCAGGCACATAAGGACGCCTCAGACGCTCATTCTCATGCAGCTGACACTGATGCTGACTGCCGTCTCAATGCTCTGCAGGGCAAAAATCATATCAGCACAGCGAAACCTTTACAGCGCGAAAAGCATAGACTTTCTGATAATGATCTCGACATTCACGAACCAGTTCCTTTTCTGCCTGATGGACATAACGGTTTTTCCGGTGTTCATGGCCGTGTTCATGCTTTCGATAATATCACTTGCGGCAAGAAAAAATCTGACGCACGGAATAATAACGATGCTGATGGTGAGCCCCATGGTTCAGCTGATCGGCACATTCATATCAGGAAGGACGCAGAACGAGCTGCTCGGACTCATGATGGGAAATCCGTTCTACATCACGGCGGCATCACTGGTCATGACCCCGGTCTGCCTGATGTGGTTCAGGATAATGAAGGACTGTTCTGACAGACTGGTGCGGCGCGGAATCCCTGACGGCGGAAAAAGGCTCACGCTGATGACCGGGGCCGTAACCGCCGCGGTACAGGTGTCAGTTGTATTTGCAGGAAGACTGACGGCGGCGGAAGATGCATTCCTCACTCCGTCATACATGATTCTGCCAGGCTCCGGAACGCCGGAGGTGACATTCAGCGACAGTACCGTTCTGGGAGAAAAAGTCAGGACACTGAACATAAGAACCGGAAAAAGCCCCGTCCTGTGCGATGTAGCCGTGTCCGCCGCGGAGGGAAATCCCGTCCTGTATTCCGATAACGATACAGACGTCTCCGGAGAATGCACATCCGTATTCAGAATTCCGCTCTATCCGCCGGAAAATATGACTTTTGTGTACGGAACGCCGGAGTCCGAATCAGAAATAACGGTGACCGTACTTTACGAAAGCGGAATTCCCGGACAGCTGCTGATGGACAGGACTACGCTCCGCACGGAGGCACAAAAATGAATGTTCCGGAAAGGAAATTCATACATGCGGATCTGGACGCATTCTTCGCATCAGTGGAACAGCTTGACAATCCGCAGCTGAGAGGAAAACCTGTCGTCGTGGGAGGTTTTCCGTCGGAGAGAAGAAGCGTGGTCTCCACCGCATCCTATGAGGCCAGAAAATTCGGCATTCATTCGGCGATGCCGTCCGCCGCGGCCTACAGGCTCTGTCCGGAAGCGGTTTTCATACATCCGAGAATGGCCAGATATGAGGAGCTTTCCGAAAAGATAATGGGAATTTTCGGAGAATTCTCACCGGAAGTTGATCAGATGTCGATAGACGAGGCTTTCATCGATCTTACGGGAACTGAAGAGCTTTTCGGACCGGCGGAAACAACCGCGCTCAACATAAAAAGGACGGTTCTTGAGGAGACCGGACTTACTGTCTCAATAGGCCTTGCCGGAACAAAATATCTTGCGAAGCTCGCGTCAGGAATCTCAAAACCTGACGGCTTCCACTCCATACCGTCAGGTGGCGGTGGGGACTTCATGACGGGACTTCCTCTCGAAAAACTATGGGGCATAGGCCCCAAAACGCTCGACAGGCTGCACCGGGCAGGATTCCTCACGACAAAAAAAATCATGGACACAGACCTGAACACGCTAAAATTCCTGTTCGGCGGCAGCATGGGAGAATTTCTCTACAGCGCGGTGAGAGGCGGCGATACAGGAAAATTCCGGACACGTCCTAAAACCCGCTCGATAAGCGCGGAGACAACGTTTCCTTTCGATCTTACGGACACATACACCGCAGAGACGTCGATAATGGAGCTTGCCCACACCGTGATGTTCAGACTGCTCCGGGGAAATATGTTCTCAAGGACAATATCGCTAAAAATCAGATACGACGACTTCTCCTCGGTCTCAGCACAGGAGACATACAGCCGGAATTTCATGACACTGGACTCGTTCTTCGCCTCGGAGAAATCGCTTTTCGAGAGGAAATACGAGAAAGGCAGAGGCATACGTCTTCTCGGAATAGGATTCGACAACATCACCGAAACCGAGGATCCGTACCAGCAGGAACTTTTTGATGACGGAACTCAAAAACGTCAGGCCGTGGAGAAGGCGATTCTGGGACTCGAGAAAAACCATCCCGGAATCCGTATACGGAAAGCCAGGACGCTGAGTCCGGATGAATGCGGAAAACAGTGAGCAAATTCCGCCCGGAACACCGCCTCATCCAGGATCCAATATCACACATCTTTATCATTCCTTGAAAATTCTATATAATGCCATGCAACGGAAAGAATCCACCGCGTGAATTCATTTCCGCAAAACGTCACAAGGAGGAAATCCTGGGAACCGGCATCACGGACATAGGCACCGGCGGTGCGGTTGAGCTCAAGGAGCAAATGGAATGGAAAAAGAAGAGATTCTTAGACGTGCGAAAGAGTATATCGCAGCCGAAAAAGATGAGCGCTTCAGCAGGGAAATTCAGGAGCTGATAGACAAGGAAGACTACGCCGAACTTGAGGACAGGTTCTATCAGACATTGGAATTCGGAACAGGCGGACTGCGGGGAATCATGGGCGGCGGAACGAACAGGATGAACACCCTTGAGATAAACCTTGCGACACAGGGACTTGCGAACTACGTGATAAAGGCGTTTCCGGAGCAAGCCGCGGCAGGAACGCTGAGCGCGGTGATAGCATACGACAGCCGTCTGAATTCAGATGTTTTCGCCGAGGCCACAGCCCTGATTTTTGCGGCCAACGGAATAAAGGCATATCTGTTCTCCGGACTCCGCCCGACTCCGGAACTCTCATTCGCAATCCGCGAGCTGAAGGCGGCTACGGGTGTCGTGGTGACGGCATCTCACAATCCGCGTATGTACAACGGATACAAGGCCTACTGGAATGACGGAGCGCAGGTAATCGAACCTCACGACAAGGGAATCATAGAGGAAGTGAACAAGGTCCGCGAGGTCAAGACGCTCACCAGAACCGAGGCGATAAATTCAGGAAAACTTGTTCTGATAGACAAGGAAATAGACGAGAAATTCTGGGCGATGTGCAAGGCACAGCTTTTCCGCCCTGAGCTCATAAAGGAAAAGGCCGGAGACGTTAAGATTGTCTACACTCCCCTGCACGGAACAGGAGCGATGCACGTGGAGAAGGTTCTCGGCGACCTCGGACTGAAGGTAATCACCGTTCCGGAACAGCGCAAGCCTGACGGAAATTTCCCGACGGTCGAGAAGCCGAATCCGGAGGAGAAGCCCGCACTCAAGATGGCGGTTGATCTCGGAATAAAGGAGAAGGCCGACTGCGTCATGGCGACAGATCCCGATGCGGACAGATTCGGCACAGCTTTCCCGGACAGCAACGGAAATTTCGTGCTGCTCTCAGGAAACCAGATGGGCGCGCTTCTGATTGACTACATTCTGCTCTCAAGAAAGGAGCTTGGAAAAATGCCGGCCAGACCGACCGTAATCCGCTCCATTGTCACGTCTCCGTTCGCCGATGCGGTATGCAGAAAATACGGTGTCTCAATGATTGAATGTCTCACGGGATTCAAATGGATTGCCGCGGTCGAGGCTGAATTCGAGGCGAAAGGAACCGCGGATTATGTGTTCGGTCTTGAGGAGAGCTACGGCTACAAGGTCGAGCGCGAGGTCATGGACAAGGACGGAATCTCCGCGGCCGCCATGTGTGCGGAGATGACACTCTACTGGAGGAGCAGAGGCAAGAGCCTGCTTGAGCACCTTGACGACATGTACAGGGAGTTCGGATATTTCGAGGACAGGGCCATCTCCCAGAATTTCCCAGGCTCGGCAGGCGTAGAGACAATGCGGGGCATAATGACGAAACTCAGGACTGAAGGACTGAGGACACTCGGCGGCGAGAAGGTCGTGAAAATCAGAGACGTACAGCAGGGAACTGTGTACGATCCTGAATCGCCGGACAGGAGAACTCCGACAGGACTTCCGGCAAGCAACGTGCTCCAGTTCTTCCTTGAGAGCGGAACAATCGTCAGCGCACGTCCGTCAGGCACCGAACCCAAGATAAAATTCTATATAAATTCAACATCTCCTGCCGGAGACGGAAGCGACGGATGGCTTGAAGACGCCAAGAAGAGGACATCCGCGCTGTGCAATGCGATAACTGCGGACATAAAGGCTGTCCTTGATGCCGCATCAAAATAAAATTCTGAACGACAACAGAAGACTGCTCCGTCTGCTGAACGGCGGAACAGTCTTCACCTCTTTCGACACAGAGACGACGGGACTAAGCCGCACCACAGACAGGATAATCGAAGTCGGCTGCGTGAAATTCGACAGGACGGGAATTATCGGCAGATGGAGCAGCCTCGTCAATCCCTGCCGGCCGGTTCCCCGGATGATAACGGAGCTGACACACATCTCCATGGAAATGCTGCGGAACTGTCCGGCGGCGGATTCCGTCATTCCGGAATTCAAGAATTTCACGGATGGAACTGTCCTTGTCGCGCATAACGCAAGGTTCGATCTTAATTTCATAAATGAGGAATGCGGGCGGCTCGGCTGCAAGGCCGCCGCGAATTCCGCAATAGACACGCTTCAGCTCGCGAGATGGGCATATCCTTCACTCGGAAAATACAGTCTGTCATTTCTTGCTGACAGGATGGGAATAAGGCAGACAAGCGCGCACAGAGCCGCGGATGATGCGGATGTGTGCCGTCAGATTTTTCTGAGAATTCTTGAGGATACGGCGGAACTGCAGAAGGCATGACAGTCCGCCGCTCTCAGTAAAACGGCTCCGGTCCGGTAGATCTACTGCAGCGGAGCGAAATATCCGCTCTCATCACGGCCGCTTCTCTTAAGAAGATAAACCTCCGCCTCTATCGGAAGATATTTCTGTCCGAATTCGGTTGAAAGCGCGGACGTATATGAGAACTGATATATTCCCTGGGGGATATCTATTATGTCAGTCACGACAGATGAAAGTCCCTCCGCCCTGTATATGTAGTACAAATCCCCGGCGGTGTTGTCCAGAATATAGCCAAGCTCATCACTTACGGAGGACTGGGCAAGCTGAACCATTGAGAATCCCACGGAATTGTTGCTCATATATGCCGCAAGCTCGGCAAGATTGTATCTGCTGAATGACGAGTCCGACGTCTTTCCGTCCGACACAAAGATGACGGCCCTTTTCTTGGCGGCCGGCATGAGGTCATTCGCCGCAAGTCTCAGAGCCAGATCAACTGAAGTCCTGTCCGACACCGGATTCCGCAGCGCCGCCGGAGTGAAATTCAGCGCACCTTCGGGTCTTCCCGAATATTCCGTGACAGGAACATTTCCTGCGGAAACAATTCTGAGCGTACCTTTTCCGTTCATTGCCCCGGCTATCTCCCGGACAGCGGCTCCGGCCTCATCTGCATAGGACTCCATTCCCCTTGATCTGTCTATCACCACGGTCACGTCAGCGTAGGTGTTGTTTGATGCGGCTCCGGTGAATTTCATGTCCGATACGGGGCGCTTCCCTTCCGTCAGATAGAAATTCTCCTCCTGAAGCCCAACCAGCGGCTGGCGGTGCCTGTTCTCCACCCTAAGCTCAACGGTGACGGAAGGGAATTTCGAAGCGTCAACCTGCTCTATCTGCACGAACAGACCTCCGACAAGCTCCTGAACCTTGGACATTATGTAAATCTCATTCTCCGGAAAATCCGCCGCTATGACATTCCCGTTTATGTCCGGAACCGCGGAAAGAACCCTTGTCGGTCCGTTTCCCGTCCGTACATAGTCAAATACGGCCCCGGTCTCCGTATCCACAGATACGATTCTGTTCGAGTCACACACCATAAGACCGCCGTTCCAGAATTTTACGGACTCAGGCTTGGAGAACGTTCCCGGCTCCACAAGATTGCGTATGAAATTTCCGGCCCTGTCAAATTCGACTATAAGACCGTAACCGTCGTCCGCGACAAAAATGCTGCCCTCACCTACAGCTATCCCAGTCGGTCCGGACAGTCCGCGGAATCCGGGCTGGCTTCCGCCGAAAAAATAAAGTCCGGTTCCGTCAGAATCAAACACGTCCACGCGCCGGTTGCCGTAATCGGTCACATAAATCCGTCCCGCACGGTCAACGGCGATATACTGCGGACCGACAACCTGACCGGTTCCGCGCCCGCGTTCAGCGATATATCTACGGAATCTTCCGCCGGAATCAAGAAGGGCAAGCCTGTCTCCGGCGCTCTCGCTGACAAGAAGCGAACCGTCCTTGAGCCGAGCCACATCAAAAGGTCTGTCAAATCCGTTGAGCGGCCCCGTAATCCGGTCAACCACCTTTCCGTTCTGGTTCATCAGCATGAGCTCATTTGAATTGTATGATGTGACCCACATGGTTCCGTCGGAATTCGGAAGGACAGAAACCGGACCGCTGAACACCATGTTTCCGTTGAATTCACCGGGAAAACTGCCTGATTCGGAAAGACGCATCAGCTTGTCCGGCGAGTCCCCGGTCACCCTGCGTTCCCGCACGACCTCAATCTTGTTCTGCAGAAGCAGACCTCCATAGCCGTTGTCCGAGGCGGTCTGCCAGTATGACAGAGCGGATCCCTCAAGACCTGCACGGTAATAGGTGCGGCCCAGCCAGTCAAGAATCAGGCTGTCGTCCGGCATGTATGAAAGGGATTTCTCGAACTGCATCAGCGCCTCATTGAACGCGCCCTTGTAGTATGCCTGGACACCGCGGCGGAATTCCTCGGAAGCGAATCCCTCGCCGGCGGAACGGATTCTGTCAGCATGAACCTCCATCCCGGCGGATGATGTGACATTCACCGCATGACTGCCGATGTCAGCGGCGGAAACCTGTGCAAAAATCGGCTGGACAGCCGCAATAACGGCCAAAACTGAAAACTGAATCTTCCTCATATCATCCTCTTCCGGCCTGGGAGACTATCTTTATATGCTCGGCTATCTTCTCATTTGAACTGTCTATTTTCCCCGCCTTCTCAAGACATTGCATCGCATCACTGAAAAGTCCGAGCTTATAGTAAACCCATCCGAGCGAGTCCAGACAGGCCGCCGAGTCAGGAGAAACCTTCACCGCCTGACGGCACAGTGTCAGCGCCCGCGCAAGATCACGGTCCTCACAGGCAAGAACATATCCAAGCCCGTTCAGAGAACTCATGTTCTGCGGATCCTTCTCCAGAGATTTCTCATAATATTGAAGACATTTGTCGATGTCACTCTGCTCCCATGCCACGTACGCTATTGCGGCGTACACAGATGCTGTCATATATCCGGTCTCCAGCAGCTTGTTCAGCTCATAATCGGCAAGGCGGCGTCTGCCGGAAAGTGCATAAATCACCGCAAGAATAAAACGGCACTGCATAACGCGGTCTATGCTACCGCCGGAAGTCACAACCTGCTCAAGATAAATCAACGCATCATCATACCGCCCGATCCTTGCATAGCACAGCCCGAGGTAATATGCCGCATCCATCTTGTCAGCCCCGGAATCAGGAGGAAGCGACAGAAAAAACGTCAGCGCATCCTCATATTTTTTCTGGCCGTACAGCTTTATACCAACGGCAAGCACATCATTTTCCAATTTTCCACCCATAAAAGCCTATTTTACAATGAAAATTCCATACCGTCTACAGGAGGCGCGCACACAGGATCAACAAAAACGGACGACACAGCTACATATCCCGCCCGGCACACCGCGAAATCACTGTCCTCAGAGGCAAGTGTCTCCGTCGTCCCGTACCTGAATACAGTCCGGCATCTTTCCCCGCAGTCCTCAACTTCTATTCCGTCGTTGTATTCCCTCACGCAAAGGGAACCGCACATTCTGGCGCCGATATACGAGTCCGACGAGACCGCATTGACATTCACAAAGGTCCTCCGTCCTGTGACGGCTGACAGCGACACAAGCTTCTCCAGATTGCGCGCGGCAAAATCCGCAAGTGCGGAATACCTGAATCCGTCACGGAGCGCGGAATTCCAGTCCACAGGATCAAGCGACAGCGCGACAGCAGGAATTCCATAGAGAACCGCCTGACGTGCGGCGGCGCAGGTTCCGGAATAAAGGATGTCGGTTCCCATGTTGGCGCCGCAGTTTATGCCGGAAATCACCGCGTCGGGCCGTATTCCAAGAAGTCCGCTTTTCAGTCCGGCCATCGAGCAGTCAGCGGGGAATCCTGACGACTTCCACCGCCTTTCCCCCGCGGCATATACATCAAGCGGCCGGTCCATGGTGACGCAATGCGACACCGCGGACCTGTTTCTGTCCGGCGCAAGTATGTAAATCTCGTTGTCAGCGGACAGCCGGCAGGCAAGCGCCTCCAGTCCGTCCGAACCATATCCGTCATCATTCGTAAGAAGAAGTCTCATTTCTGCGCAACGCTCCGTAATAAAATCCGAATCATCTCAAGTATTTTCCGGCAAAAGAATCCACCTTTGTCCAGTAGAGCTCGGGATTCACTGTTACAGAATCGGCATGTTCGGCTCCAGGAACAACAAGAATATCCTTCTCGCACGAGGCGGCGGAATAAAGCCGCTCAAGCATGGAGAACGGGACGAAAGTGTCCCTGTCTCCATGGATGAACAGGGTCGGGGTGGAGGAGCTTGACACCGCCCTGATGCAGTCTACCGAACCGAATGTATAGCCGACACGTATTCTCGTAACAAGCGAAGCCGCCGGAATAATCGGAAAATAAGGAAGATTAAACTGCTCCCTGAGTTGCCAGGTGAACTGCTCTACCGCTCCTGTGTATCCGCAGTCCTCGACAGCAGCAACGACATTGGAGGGAACGGACTCTCCGGTCACAAGCATTACGGTGGCCGCTCCCATGGACACTCCGTGCAGAAGAATCTTTGATTCGGGATGTCCGGAAGCGAGGAATTCAGCCCAATCCATTATGTCATGCTTCTCGCGGCTGCCCATGGTGATATAACGGCCTGAACTTCTGCCGTGGGCGCGGTGCTCAGGAGCGAGCACATTCCATCCGAGCGAATGATAATGCCTCGCGTATTCCGTCATTCTTACCGCCGCGCTCTTGTATCCGTGAACCAGAATCACATACTTTACGGACGGAGCGTCAGCCGGAATGAAATAGCCGTACAGATCAAGGCCGTCACGTGAGGTTATCGTCTCCGTCCGCGAATTCTGCACCATCCATTCTCCTGAAACATCCGCATCTGAACCGGAACTGTTGTCCATGGCATAAGTGACCATATAGTTCGCGGCTATGAAAACCGCAGCAATAACGGCCGCCACAGCCGCGGCCGCACAAATCAGAGCAATCCTTATTCCTTTCCTCATATACTCATTCCTCCATGGTATAGACTATATTCTTTATCCGGCGGGCGGTTCCGGTGAGTCCCGCGCCGGCAAGCTGCATCATGAAGACGACAGAAAGCGAATTCTCCGGATCCGCGGACATATACGGTCCCAGCCATCCGTCCCAGCCGAATTCACCCTTGGAGGTGACTGTCCAGGCCGTTCCGGGCTCCCGGCATACACGCATGAAATTCCTGTATGAATATCCGGAAAGATGCCCCATCTTCATGTCGAACCGGCTCTGCAGGGCAGGAGAAAGCACAGACGAGCTTAGAAAACTGACCGTCTTTCCGGAAAGTATGCGGATTCCGTCAAGCGAGCCGCCCTCAGAGAGCATACGGCAGAATCTGATATAATCCTCCGCGGTACTGACAAGTCCCGCACCTCCGGACTCGAATGCGGGGGGATTTCTCATTCCGTTCTGGATTCCAAGATGACAGCCTGTGAATTCATCAAGACCTCCGGACTCCGCGGCATATACCTTTGAGAGACGGTCAGCCTTTTCCGCAGGAACATAAAATCCCGTATCATTCATGCCCAGCGGAGCGAATATGTTCTTCCGGAGAAATTCGCCGAAACTCATTCCAGACACGGTCTCTATTACGGCTCCCATTATATCCGCTGAAAGTCCGTACTGATAGTCGGTTCCGGGGACAAATGAAAGAGGAATCTCAGCAAGACTCCGTGCGAATTCCATGGTCGTCACGGAGTTGTCACCGGCGGCGGAACAGTTCATCCTGTCAAGCAGGGCTGAGGTCCGGCGCTCCGACTCATTCCCGTCTCCTCCGTAAGTGCAGCCTGAAGTCATGTCAAGAAGGTTCTGTATGAGCACAGGCCGCGGACTTGGAACTGTCTTTCCGTCCGAGCATACCATCGGATTGCTGAATTCCGGAATTATGTCAGCCACGTTGTCCGCAAGATCAAGCTGTCCGCGCTCCAGCAGAATCATCGCCGCCACGGAAGTAACCGGCTTTGTCAGGGAAAAGAGGCGGCAAATAGTATCTGTCCCGAATTTTTTCCGTGCCGTAATATCAGCATAACCGGCGCTCCAGGAGCCGAGCCTCCTTCCGGACGCGGAGACGATACACGAGGCTCCTGCAAGCTTTCCGCAGCTCACCGCCTCCTCAAGAACGCCACCTACCGCATCAAGATGCCTATAATCCATAAAAATACCTCCAACAGAATCACCGCGTCGTATGAGCTTCACTCATACATACAGCAAAGATAACAAAAAAAGTCCCGGACAGAAACCTGAAAGCGCAGTTGCGGCCAGCTCATCTGCCGCCGGACGAAGAATCCTCCAAGTCCGCACCGTAGGACGGCGGACGCTCAGCCGCGGAAAGAGCCTCCGAAGCGAGAGTATCCATTCTGGCGGCAGCGGCGGAATTTCCGGCCGTAGTTCCCGGCGCGCCGAGAGAAAGCATCTGGACGTCACGGCGGCTGCGGCGCTCCGCAAGCAGATTGCGGGCGGCAAGAAGAATTCCCGCGGCCTCGTCCGAACGTACATGGATACACTGGGCGACAGCCGACTCCTCAGCGGCGGCAAGATTCTCCAGCGTGGAGAATCTCCTCATAAGAAGTACGGCGCGCCTTTCCCCTACTCCCGGAATTTTACCGAACACGCTGCAGGTGTTCTCCTTTGTCCTCAGCCGCTGGTTCCTGCTCGTGGCGAAACGGTGCGTCTCATCCCTCACACGCTGGAGCAGCCTCAGCGCATCGCTGCGTTTGGGCAGGCATATCGGAATACTGTTTCCGGGCAGATAAATCTCCTCGTCGCGTTTCGCGAGTCCGGCCACCGGTATGTCAAGTCCGAGCGAACGCAGGACCTCCTCGACCGCATTCACCTGGCCGATACCTCCGTCTATCAGGATGAGATCCGGCAGCTCCGACTGCTCGTTCAGAAGCCTTGTATACCGTCTTGCGACAGCCTCCTTCATGGAGGCGAAGTCATCTATTATTCCGTCCGTAGTTCTCAGCCGGAAGTAACGGTAGTTCTTCTTGTCTGGATTTCCGTTGTAGAAGCTGACAAGGGATGCGACCGGAAATTTTCCACCTATGTGGGCGATGTCAAAGCCCTCGATTCTTACGGGAAGCGAGTCCAGCGAGAGCAGTTTCTTCAGCTCCTCCATGGCCGGAGTATCCCCGCGCTCACGCAGACGGCGGATTATATCCTCACGCGCATTCTGGAATGCCATGTCCATAGCGGCCCTGTGTCTGCCGTAGCCGTCCATTTTCTCCTCGACAAGGATTATCCGTGTTTCCGGGGAGAAAGTCTCCGAAATCCATCTGGACATAATCTCAAGTCCGTCCCGTGTCGGAACAAAAATCTGAGGAGGGACAAGGGACGGATTTGTGTAGTATGCGCCCATGAATTCACCGAGAAGCTCGTTCGCCTCGTTCAGGCTCTCCGCCCGGAAATTGTCGCGTCCTGTCAGCTTTCCATGCCGGACCTTCAGCACCGTAAAGCTTACAAGCTCGCCCTCGGAGCAGCAGGCGATATAATCCCTGTCCTCCGAGTCGAACCCCTCCACCACATTCTGGTTTCTCATGACCATGAGAGCCTTTATGCAGTCGCGGATTCTGGCCGCGGTCTCGAAATCCTGCTCCGCGGCACAGGCCTTCATTCTTCCGGTTAACCGCTCCACCGCCGTCCCTGAATTTTCCTCAAGTAGGGACGTAATCTCTCCGAAATAATGAAGGTAGGATTCCTTTGAAATTTTTCCGCAGCAGGGAGCCATACACTGCCTTATATGATAATAGAGACACGGCGTGTCGCGTCTCCTGAACGTCCTGCATCTTCTTACAGGGTAAAGACGGAGAACCGTATCAAGGAATGTGTCAAGGGCGCCGACATCGGGATAAGGACCGTAATAGCGCGATCCGTCGTGCATGACGCGCCTCGTCCTGAAAATCCGCGGAAATTCCTCATCTGTAATCCTCAGAACCGGATATGATTTTCCGTCCTTGAGACAGATATTGTAGCGTGGACTGTATTTCTTTATCAGGTTGTTCTCAAGCAGAAGGGCCTCGTACTCGTTCGCCGTAGTTATGTATTCTATGGAACAGGCACGTGAAATGAGAAGTCTTGTCTTTATGTCCTTTCTGCCGGAGAAATAGGATGAAAGCCTGTTCTTCAGGTTTTTGGCCTTTCCCACATAAATAACGGTGTCCCCGCTGTCTCGCCATAGATAGACACCGCTTGTTAAAGGAGCTTTCAGGGCCGTTTCGTGAAGGGCATCACGGATTGTTCTGGTTGTCATTTGTTATGAAGATGAAGTATAGCAGAAAATTTGTTTTAGTTACAGGGCTTCTCAGCTCCCTCTCGGCGGTCAGTCTCCAGGCCGAAAAGATGATTCTCGGAGGAAAGTCAGGATGGCCAGAATTCCTTGAGTCGGTGAACATAACGGCAGGAAAAGGCCGCTACGGATATGACTGCATCCAGCTGTCCACAAATTCGTTCATGGACGACGAGTACACCGATCTCCTGATGAATTTCGAGAATCAGGCGGTTCCGGTCACGGCGGGCGGATACAGCGTCAGAAGAAACAGCATGAAGCATACAAACGCCGCGGTAATGGGAAAAGGCGCGGGACTGAGCCGCAACACCGGAGGCATATCGCTTTTCGGAGCGCCGGGAACACTCTTCGGCTCGGAAGGTCCTGTAGGCTCATTCTCGATAGAATTCTGGCTCTCGCCGTCCGTATCAGAAAACGGTGAGACCGTGTTTGAATGGCAGACATCGAAAAAGGAGGAGTCCGGACTTGTGCCGCAGACTCTGAACGCCGTATTCAGAGGAGGACACCTTGAATGGACGGCGGACAACCTGTTCGGTCCGGGTGAAAGCGGAGAGATAATCCTCAGGGGGACATCAACCGTCGTTCCGGACAGATGGAGCTGCCATGCGCTCTCCTACGACTGCGACACAGGAATATTCGAATACATCGTGAACGGAATCACCGAGGACATAAAATACATAACTCCGACAGGTACGGAGGACGGAACTCCCGCCCTTGCGGTGCTGGGAACACCATCGGAAATTTCGCTGTGCACGGAATTCACAGGAAAAATGGACGACTTCAGAATTCTCAGAAGACCCTACTCGCCGCCCGACTATCAGACCGCCGAGAACGCCGGAGGACAGACAAGGATGACCTACACTCCGCACGGAGGAAGATTCGTGACAAAGCCGATAATGTTCGCGTCGGGCGCGGTGATCAACTCGGTCTCCGCCGTGACGGACACTCCGGACCAGACGGGAATCGACCTGTACATCCGCTCCGGTGACAACTACTACAGCTGGACCGCAGATTCTCCGGAATGGATTCCCATCTCGGAGGCTGGACGCACGAAAAACACAAAGGGACTTTATGTCCAGATTTCTGCGGAACTTTATCCGGACGGAAACGGAACCGCGACTCCGTCCGTCACCGAGATAGAAATAGAATACACAGAAATACCAAGACCGCTTCCGCCGTTCACCGTAAGTGCGGAAGCGGGGAACGGATGCGTCACCCTGAACTGGAACTATTCGGTGGACGAGAACGCCGGAGGCTACTATATATACTACGGAAACCGTCCGGGTGAATATCTGGGCCGGCAGGCCGCGGAAGGCTCATCCCCGATAAATGCGGGCAACAGGACCTCGTTCAAGCTGACCGGACTTGAGAACGGAAAAATCTATTATTTCGCCATATCATCCTGGTCAAAGACGGATGAACGCATAACCGGAGAGCTTTCGGCGGAGGTGTTCGCAAGACCGCTGGAAAGACTGCCGGAATGACGGAAGGAGGAATCTTATGGAAAGGGAACTGATTCAGAAAAGGGCGCAGGACGCGCTGATGGCCAGAGACTTTGAGCTGGCCGTCCGTCTGCTGAAAATGCTTCTGAAGGACAGTCCGGGCGACACAAAAATCCTCAAGGAGCTCGGAGCCGCCTACGTCAGAAGCGGAGATGACAGAAAGGCCCTCATGTATTACGAACAGACGCTTACATTCAGTCCGCATGACGCCGACGCCATGAACAGCATGGGCGCAATCTACCGGAGAATCGGGGAATACGGAAAATCCATAAACATCCTCCAGCGGGCGCTGGATGAGAGCGGAGAATCGGCGGCTGTAAACTACAACCTCGGATTCACCTACAAGGAGATGGGCAACTACGATGACGCCATAGATGCGTTCGAGTCCGTGGTCAGGGAGAATCCGGCGGACGTGCTCGCATACAACCATATCGGAATGATATATCTGGCACGGAAAAACTATGCCAAGGCCGCGGCAAGCTTCGTCTGCGGACTCAGAACCGATCCTAACCATCCTATTCTCCAGTACAACCTTGCGAAATGCCACGAGGCGACCGGACAATACAACGATGCGATAAGATGCTACGAGGCCGCGCTCCGCGCAAAACCGGGCTGGCAGGACGCTGTGCACGATTACGGAAGGCTTCTTGTGAAATGCCAGAAGACAAGGGAAGCGGCGGATCTCGTGAGACGCGCGCTCGCCCTGCATCCTGATGATCCCGCCCTGTATTCAGTTCTCGGAAACCTATACCTTGCGGAATATGACTACGACAACGCCGAGAAGAATTTCAGACAGGCAGAAAAATACGCCCCATCCGACATAGACGTGCTGTCCGGACTGGCGGAGGCGCTTGAGAAAGGCGAAAAACCTCATGAGGCGCTGCGGACTGTGATGAAGGCGCTTGAACTTGAGCCGAAAAACAGGGAAGTGAAGAAACAGTACACCCATGTCCTGCTTTCAGCAGGAGAATACGCCGAGGCGCACAGGAACATAGCCTCCCTGTACGAGGGCAGCGGCCGCAATGACGCGCAGATTCTTGACCTCTATGCGCAGTATTTCATCTGCACGGGAGACGATGCTAAGGCGGAGGAATGTTTCGGACGTATAAAGAAGCTCGCTCCGGAATACAGCGCATTCACCCTCTCGGCGGCGGCCCGATACAACCAGAAGGGAAAATTCGACATGGCGGAGAAGATGGCGGATGAATACACGGAGACGAATGCAAATGATCCGGCCGGATTCGCACTTCTGGGCCAGATTTATGCCGAAAAGGGTGACCGCGGCAGAGCGATAGAAATGTTCGACAGAAGCCTCTCCCTGAACGGCAACAACGCGCTTGTCAGAAAACGCAAGCGGATTCTTGAGACGGAACACGAGCAGGCTCCGGAACCGGTCCTTCAGGATGAAGAGGCAGAGTCTAAGCCCCAGCCGGACCAGGCGGTTCAGGACGACGACACGGACAGCGAGTTCGACTTCTCCGCATTCGGTGACAATGAACCGGAAAAGACGGAGAGCGCAGGCTCAGATGAGGAGAACCACGACGCCTCTCCGGATGAAAGCCTCTCGCTGCTTGCCGAGGAGGAACCTCTTAATCCGCTTCCGGCACTTGACGACGACCCCCTCACCGGCGGAGCGGATGACGGAACGGACGATTTCTTCAGCATGGAGACTGCGGATTTTCAGGAAGACATACAGGACAGGGAGACCGCATTCCCGGATGTCAACGATGTTATTTCAGGAAATACGCAGGAACCGAATCCGGAAAAAGACACGGGCACAATTCACGAAGGACATGAAGAATATCACGGAGAATATACCGAACCGTACGCTTCCGCCGCAGGTCTGCGCATGGCGGAGGAGAATTCCCGGCTGGCCGAGACCGCGGAGAAGCTCTCACGTGCGACGGCGGCTATGGCCGGACATCTGGTCACGGTCACCGCACAGACTGAGAGAATTTCCGGCACGGACGACATAGCCGCCGCCGGAACTGACGCACAGGCCGATTCAAAAGAAGGCGGGAACATCACCGGAGAATCAATCTCCGAGACATTGAGAAAAATCGGAATGATACTTCAGGATTCTGACAGCGCGGAAAAATATGCCGATGAGATAAGACTTCTGGTCAGACTGAGGGAACTCGGATGCGCGCTGCCTGAAAAAAAACGCATGGAATTCATGAGCGGAAGAATACGGATGCAGATTGAGTACCTGATTGCAAGACTTCAGGGAAGACCCGGACTTCTGGCCATGGCAAGGTCGCTTCTCAGGACAGGAATTCCAGGTGCGGAGAAACGGCAGCCCGAACCGGAGAATCCGTCCGCCGTATATGTCCTTACCACGATGAGGAATCTGTGCTCCCATCTTGAGGACAGGGAACTCGCCGCAGCACTCACGACAGCGGCGGACACCGTTCTTGAGAGGATGGAGCTCCGGGACGGAAGCGGTCAGGAAATGGCGGAAGTCTGAGGAAGAACCAGCTCCACGCACGTGCCGCTCGGATGGTTCCAGTATATCTCGAACGTAGCTCCGATCTGATCCGCGCGGTACTGCATTGATGACAGTCCCAGCCCCTTCTTTCCTTGAATTCCGTCCTTATCCGGCTCTCCGCCCTCACCCAGCCCGCA
The DNA here is from genome assembly GCA_963594605.1 of Bacteroidaceae bacterium. Taxonomy (GTDB): domain Bacteria; phylum Spirochaetota; class Spirochaetia; order Treponematales; family Treponemataceae; genus Treponema_D. Next base: position 75,700 of record CAVBEH010000003.1, on the reverse strand, counting down.
ACCGTTGTCGCTGACCTTTATGACGACACCGCCGGAATTCTCCCTTATGGAGACAAGAACCTCGGTGGCCTGCGCATGTTTCATCACATTGTGCAGCGCCTCCTGGATTATCCTGAAAATATTCAGTTTCTGCATCTTGTCAAAGTAATGTCTTGTAGTCATATTCCATTCATATACGCATTTTATTCCGGACTGTCTGGAGAAGGAATTGCACAGGTTGTTGAGGCTGCGGTTCATTCCAAGGCTCTCAAGCTCCACAGGATATGAGTCGTGCGCATACTGCCTTGTGCACTGCAGCGTCTCCGAAATAAGCGACGCCAGCTCCGTCATCTGCTCCTTTCCGACAGGGGCATCGCCGGCCGAATAGCTTCTGCATAGCATCGAGATTCCCGCAAGCCTCTGGCATATATCATCATGAAGATCGGTGCTGAACCTCTGGCGCTCCAGCTCGCTTATACGGAGCACCTGAGCCTCGACCTCTATCCGCCTGGCGTTTGCGTCCATAAGCTCCTTTGTGCGCTTGTTCACCTCACTCTCAAGATATTCCGATCTGCGCTTCTTCTCTTCAAAAGAATTCAGGCGGTCAAGCGTCTGGGCAAGGCTTGCGATCATGGAGCACATATACGGATGAAGCTCGTTCCGCGCCTCGTACACGACGCATCCTATCATGTCATCACCGGACGCCAGAAATTTGCATACACAGGAAGTCCCGACGGAATTCCCTCCGCCGAATACGGAAGGGAAGAATTCCGCCGCGGGGACAGAGCCGTTTCTCCCATGACTCTCCAGACGGACGCCGTTCCTCATCAGAAACAGGGGACGGATTCTCACATCCCGAACCCTGACATCCGGTGCGTGGCGCTCGAATTCAAGAAGAATAAATGTCCTGACATCAAGAAGCTCAAGATTCGATCTGAGATACCAGCTCAGAAGATCAAACGAATTCGCTATGTTGAACTCCTGAACCATCCGCGTGACCATCCTCAGTATCTCCTCCGAGCGCAGATACTTGTAAAGGATATTGCTGACCTGCCTCTCGGAGAGATTTCTTCCTTTTCCGCCGGAAGGGGAACAGCCGCAGGAACCGCGCAGAACCAGCTTGGCATCGAAAAACGAAACCTCCGGCTCCGTCCCCCCGGAAAGGATCCGCTCTATGGCATCCACCGCGAAAGCGCCCATCTCCTCTATCGGCTGGCGGATTGTGGTAAGAGGCGGAATCTCAAGCTCCGCCTGGGGAATGTCATCGAATCCGGTTATCGCACATTCACCGAAGCCGCAGCCGTACTTCATCTTGAGCACCTTGTAGACCCCGATAGCCATATTGTCGTTGGCGCAGACAACCGCATCCACGCGGCCGTTTCCCTCCTCCACATACCGGGTCATCTCCCTTACGGCCGAATTCTCGGTGAAATCGCCCCTTCTTATCGTATAATCAAGATCCGGAAACTTGCCGCGGAACGATTCAACCGTGTCCACAAAGACCTGCTCACGCTCAACCGTGTCATGATGCCTGCTCGCCCCGCTTATGAACACAAATTTTCTGTATGAATGGTGCAGAATCAGATGCTCGACCAGACTGCGCATGGACTCGCGGGATCTTATGACCAGGGACGGAATTCCGCCTATCGCCTGGCCTACGGACACGACGGGAATGTTCCTCCATATTCTGTCAATATCCGACTTTACGTTCATGTCACAGCCGTCGCAGAGGACGGAGGAAAGGAGGATTATTCCGTCCAGCCCGAAAAATTCCTTTTCCGGAAACGACGAGAGGAACGAGTCCTCCCTGAGTCCCGGCCCCTCCTGCTGAAAACAGATCAGCTCAATCCCCTTCTCCGCAGCCCGCCCTGAGGCTCCCCTGAAAACAGATATCTGATATTCCTCATCAAGTATATTGACAACAAGTCCTATTCGCATGAAAAAGAATATATCATTTTAACGGATAATATGGTATGATTCCCTTATGGTATTTACAGTTTTAATAATAGACGACCACCCTCTTTTCAGCCGCGGACTCGCTCAGCTGATTGAGACTCAGGAAATATACAGAGTGACGGGAACCGCAAAGAACAGGAACGAGGCTCTGGAACTTCTTCCGCGGCTCAAACCGGATCTTGCGATTGTAGATCTGAATCTGGGACAGGAGGACGGGCTTGAACTGATAAAGGACATTCTGGTATCAGAGCCGGAGACAAAAGTCCTTGTGCTTTCCATGCACGACGAGCGTTTCTACGCCGAGCGCGCAATCAAGGCGGGAGCAAAAGGCTACATAATGAAGGCCGAGGCCGAGACCCAGGTGATAAACGCGATTCAGACCGTAATGCAGGGAAAGATATATCTGAGCAGAAACGAGCAGGAAAGGATAAAGGAGCTCTCGAAGTCGGAGAAGACTTCCGGACGGAAGGAGGAACCGTTCGACACAATATCGACGCTGTCCGACCGCCAGCTGCAGATTTTCACGCTTATAGGAAAAGGACTCGGAACCGTGGAGATAGCATCGAAACTGAATCTCAGCATAAAGACAATCGACACCCACAAGGAGAACATCAAGGTCAAGCTGCACTGCGGCTCCTCGGCTGAGCTAAGGCAGATGGCGATTGAGTGGACATCACACTGAACCGCTTTTAAGGAAAAAGCCCGATTCTGAGCCGCGGCGATATATGTATACTTCATCTCCATGAAAAACACATTTCTTGACTACGGATATTCCGAAAGGGAAATCTCGGACCGTGTTGACGGCACATTCCATGACATATTTGAAGGACCCGACAGGTTCTATTTTGACGGACCGGACGGCAGCGGCTACCTTATGGACACGGGCAACTGCGACGCCAGGACGGAGGGAATATCATACGGAATGATGATGTCCGTCATGATGGACAGACAGGATTATTTTGACCGGCTGTGGAAATTCGCGGTGGAATTCATGTACATGGACGAAGGTCCGATGAAGGGCTACTTCGCATGGTCGGTCGCCCCGGACGGAAAGAAGAACGCCTGGGGGCCGGCTCCCGACGGAGAGGAATTCTTCGCGGCGGCACTGCTCTTCGCCTCCGGAAGATGGGGCGACAGGGACGGAATTTTCAGATATTCAGAATGGGCAAGGAAAATTCTACGCGCCTGCATACACTCGGAGATTCCTATGTGGACGGCGGACTCCGCGCTGATAAGGTTCGTTCCGGGCTGCGGATTCTCCGATCCGTCATATCACCTTATGCATTTCTACAGGATTTTCTCCATGAAGGCCGATGAGGACGACAGGGATTTCTGGAGCAGGGCCGAAAATGCAAGCAGAAAATATCTTGTAAAATCATGCAGTCCCGAAACGGGGATGTCTCCCGAATATGCCGGATTCGACGGCAGTCCTGAACACAAGGGACCGCCGGAAGGTCACGGGGATTTCTACAGCGATTCCTACAGGACAGGTGCGAACATCGGGCTTGACGCGCTGTGGTTCGGAAAGAATGCGGAGCTGTCGGAACGGGCGGACAGGCTTGTGGAATTCTTCGCGGACATCCCGACGGAAAATTTCATGAAATACAGGACGGACGGAACTCCGCTCGGAGAAAAGGCTCTGCATCCCGTCGGCCTTCTTGCGGCCCTCGCCCAGACAACTCCCGCCTGTTCGGAGAAAGCAGCGGAAGCCGCAGAGAAAATCGTCCGCAGATTCTGGAACACGCCCACAAGAAAAGGCAGCCGCCGCTACTACGACAACTGTCTTTATATGTTCGCGATGCTCGCGCTCAGCGGAAAATACACATACGAATTCTGACGCTTGCAAATCTCGCCGCATTGTGGTATTTTCCTCCATATCCACAAAATTTCAAGGGAAGGAAAAGCCGATTCTGTTTCTTTCCCCGCAAAAGGAGCCGAAAATGGGAGCCAGAGGAGAACTTTTCACGACCCAGATTTATCTGGACAACCGCTCATATTTTTTCAATGTAAAGGAAAACCGCACAGGCGATATGTTTCTGCAGATTGTCGAAAGCAAAAGCCGCGACGGAAGCGATTTCGACAGACATCAGATTGCCGTATTCTCAGAGGATATGCAGCAATTTCTTCAGGGGATGGAGAAATCACTCGCTTTCATAGAGAAGGAGCATAAAAACAGGCAGAAGCTTGCCAGGGAGAAAAAGGCCGCAAAAGAGGCGAAATTCGGTGCGAAGACGTACCGTCTGAAGGAAGAGAAAAAGGACGACGGGATAAAACGCACAGGAAGAATCCATGTGGTGTCAAAGCGTCCAGCCTCTCAGACAGACACCTCCGGTGATAACCCGCAGGAGAAGCTGTAATAGGCTCCGTCCGGAAAGCGCTCAATACCTGAAAGTAAGCCGCTGTATCGGAGACGGTCCCAGTTTCCGGCAGACGGCGACGTGGCTTCTGGTCGGATAGCCCTTGTGCCCGGCATAACCGTATTCAGGATACAGCCTGTCATATTCGACCATAAGCGCATCCCTGTATGTCTTCGCAAGGATGCTTGCGGCCATAACCGCAGGATATTTTCCATCAGCACGGGGCTCCGCATGACATTCAATCGGAACATCCGGGCATCTTGTTCCGTCCGTCATTCCGCACATCACTGTTCCGCCAAGCCCGTTCTCCGAAGCCCATTCTCCGAATTTTCCGGACATCTCATCAAATGCGGCTCTCATGGCGATCATGGTGGCCTCAAGTATGTTCACGCGGTCTATTGTCCGGTGGTCGGCAGATCCTATTCCCCAGCAGGCCCGGCTCATTATTACAGACTGAGCAGACTCCCTTTTCCGTGGCGACAGACGTTTCGAGTCATCCAGAATCTCCACCGGAAAATCAGGAGGCAGGATGACCGCCGCCGCAACTACAGGACCTGCGAGTGGCCCCCGGCCGGCCTCATCAAATCCGACCATAATAAACGTCCGTCCGTCCGTACCTGCAAAATGCTCAGAATCCATAGACACTGTTCTTCCCCTCCTTCAGAACCGTGTTTCCGTCGGCGTGTACAGGTCCGACACCTGACCGTTCCGGCACAAATTCCGCACTGAACGTGTTACCGTCCATATCAGCCTCAACTCCGAAAAGCTCGGCGATACGCCCAATGCTCCCGGTTATCCGCATCGTATTTCCGGAAAGCGACAATGCGCCTCCTGTGGCGGACAGAACAACGGCCGTTCTTGACGATACGGCCACGGCGGAATTCCCGACCGAAATCCGGGAATTCACGGAGGATACTGCGGATGCATAGGATGGTGACGTCACCGAAATCACGGAATCTGATATGTCCACAACGGAGGAATACGCCTCGACGAACAGCGCGTTACCGTCAGAATCCGCCGTGACATCACAGTTCCTCATGTCAAGAACCGACCTCTCAAGCTTCAGAACCGGAGTCACGGAATCCCCGTACGTACCGCCCGCTGCGGAAATCCGGCAGTCCTCCACCGAAAGTCCCGCGCTCTTTATGACAAGCGTGCTTCCGGCGGGGAAAACGAGGCAGGCTCCGGACGTTCCTATCACGGAGCAGTTTGACAGCAGCACGGTTTTTCCTTCAGGCATCTGCACGCTGCCCCTTATTCTAAGACAGGCGGAACGTCCGGCATTCACAGAGGCGACACAATCGCTGAAATTCCTGTACGGATTCTCCGCCGTTCCGTCCTCGATATCCGATCCGGAACTGCTGTCGAAATAATAGTTGTACTGATCTATTATCACGCTGTAGGCAGAAACACGTCCGGCATTTCCTCCGGCTGACGAATATGCCCTTACACGGTAAAAAACAGCACCGCCAGTTCCCGGATCAAGCGTAAGTCTGACCTTTCCGCTGACAGCCCGTCTGAATCCGGATTCGGCGAATCTCATAAGCTCCGGGCTTTCAGGCGTATATACTTTTTCAGATCCGGCATCAAGAAGGAAAGGCCCGTCAACCGCATAGAACAGATCCGACTTTCCGTCACCTGTGACGGAAACTGAGACCTGCCGTCTTGAATAGAACGACTTGGCATCCGAAACGATACCGGGCGCAGGCGGAGGTCTCTTGTCAACGGAATAAGGAACCGTCACTGTCCCTTGAGGAACGGAATTCACGCAGAGCTCAAGCCTGAACTCACCCTCTATCCTGTCGCCGTAAAAAGCGTCCGCTCCTATATCCTTATAAAGACCGTTGTCGCCGTCTGTCCCGGCGATCCTCATCATATACGAATCATCGCCGTCAATGGTGAACAGTGTGCCTCCTCCCTCCATCGGCGACCCTTTTACGGAAGGCTTAGGAGGAAGGACGAAGAATTCCACCGGATTTCCAGGCTCGTAGGCCACGCTCTGCCATGAGACCATGTGGCTGGATGTCCTGTCCAGGACGACCGGATCATCAGGCTGCTGCCAGTAGCCTGAATCTATCCTGTATATCAGGCCGGGGTCGGTGAACGTAACCAGATTCCAGTCAGTCACCGTAAAAGGCACGGATCTTCTCGTGTAGACACCGGCCGCACGTGGAACCATGTTTATCATAAAACGCCATTTCTTACCGGAATTCCTGTCGAGAACGGTACACGGGACATAGCGTGAGATCATGTTCTTCTCGGAACATGAGACTGTGCCGCCGGCGACAAACGAATCCGGAGGCATACCGAAACTGTATTCAAGCGGCTCAGGAAAACTGAATTCCATTCCCGCAGTATAGCTCACCATTCCGCTGCCGGAGAACGACGCGATGAACCCGGAGTAAGGCTCCTTTCCGCCGTCAGGAACCACACTGTAGCGGACCTCGGTCTCAAAAGTCCTTCCGTCCTCAAATTTGGCGACACGCAGCACGACATCGCCCTCAGCATCAATAAGGACAGGACCGTCATAGGCAAATCCCGACAGGATCGGATCAGAGCCGTTCGTGGAGTATGTATAGAAACTGCTGTCGTCACCGTCAATCACAAGCATCTGCGGGTTGGACCACTCGCCCGGAACCGGACTCAGCAGAACCGGCTCCGCGGAGAAGAGCGCGGAAACCACGGAAAACGCCACGAACACCGGAGGAATTCTTCTGTTGAATTTCATTTATCACCTAAATAAGGGGAGAGTATCTCCCTGAGCGCGGGATCATCATCATAGTAGTATTTCTCCAGCTCCGCACCGGTAAGTCCGACAAGCTCGTGGCTCATATAATGAATCCACCTGTTCTCCTCAGGTCTGTCTATCTCGAATTTCCGGCACCAGTAATCCGGCTGCACGGGAAGCTGACTCTCGTAGTAAGTGAAATACTTGTAGTCATGGACGACGACCTTTATGTCTTCGCGGGGAATTCCGCGGCTGTTCATGAGAGTCTCCACAAGACAGTTTATCGTGCGCCCCGAATCGAAAATATCGTCCACAAGGAGAATTTTGTCGCCCGGCCGCAGATTCTCCGGAGGATATGTCCATCCGTCGATGAAAACCTTTGTGTGCTTGGCTATGTCGGAATAAGAGCGGGCGACCACGCCGGCATACAGGACCGGATGGAATTTCTCCTTCACGCTGAGAATCTTGAAATATTCGCTGATCACGTTGGCCATATACGCGCCGCCGCGCAGTGATGAATAGATCACGTCAGGAATGAAGCCGTCGCTGTAAATTCTGTGCGCGACCTTAAGCGCATTGTTGCGCACCGTCTTGTACTCAAGAAATTCTTTTATCATAAATTTATCCTCGTCTGATTATAGTTGATTCCGCCATTATTTACAATGAACAGGCTCCCGGATTCCTTTCCTCCGGCTGCGGCTCAAAGCCCCTTGAATCGTCAATGACGGAAAGCGGAGAACCTCCCAATATGACAATCCTTGAGCACAGGCACCGCAGCTCCTCCCCGCTGTGCGAGACAAGAACAACGGTCCGGCGCTCCTCCGCAAGCTGCGCGCGTAGGGAATGCATGAGCGCCTTTCTTGTGGCCGCATCCTGCGACTGGAACGGCTCGTCAAGCAGCAGAATCCGCGAGGGAAAGGCGAACGCCCGCGCTAGCGACACACGCTGCCTCTCGCCTCCGCTCAGGCTGTCCGGCCGCCGGTTCCCGATTTTTTCCAGCCCCATCAGGCTGACATACCGCTCCGCCCTGCGCAAGGCGCTTCTCCTGTCCATTACGTTCACGAGCGGAATCATCACATTCTCAAGGACTGTCGCCCGGCGGATCAGCCGCGGCTCCTGAAATGAATAGGAGACGGAACTGCACGCCGCGGCGATATGGTTCAGCAGCGTTGTCTTGCCGGATCCGGACGGCGCGGAAAGCCCTGTAACAGTTCCCGGAGCGAAGCTGATGCTGAAATTCCTGAATATGACCCGGTTTCCGAACGAAACGTCAAGTCCTGAGATCTCCACACCGTCCATCTCAGCTTTTCCGCAGGATGTCAATAGGCTTCTCCCTTCCGGCCTTTACCGAGGGAAGAACCGATGCCGCAAACGACAGGAACAGCGTCAGCACCGCAATAAGCATTATCCGGGATGGGGAAACAACGACGGGAATCTCGGCAAGATAATACGCCGGATCCATAAGCCTTATCACATCCGCGGACCATGAGCCGCCGGAAAGAAGCCTAAGCACGCCGGCGGCGGAATTCACGAGCCGTTCCGTAAGGGAGACAAGCGTGTTTATGTTCACAGCGCAGAGAAGTCCGGCAGGAATTCCAGCGATCACGCCGCCAAGCCCGCAGGCGGTTCCAGCAAGGATAAAGGAAAGCGTTATTCCGCCCGGAGTTCCGCCTATGCTCTTCAGCACGGCAATCTCGCGGCGCCGCTCCATCACAAGCATCACCACAGCGGAGGACACATTCACCGAGGCTACAAGCACAATCAGAATCATGACAAAGACCAGCATCACCCTTGTTGACGAGAAATTCTCGAATTCGGCGCGGTGAACCTCGTCCCATCTGTAAATGTTCGCGAAATTTCCGGCGTATTCCGCGGCGTCATCCCTTATCCGCGAAAGCTCCGGAGAGAACGCATCGGCAGTGCTCATCATGACGGTGAATTCCGCGGAATCAAGCGCGAGGGACGAATATGCGGCGCCGAGAGGGACGAAAATCCACAGCGCGTCAAGTTCCTGATAGCCGGAAGAGACGATGGCCGCAACCTTGAACGAGGAAAGCCTCGGAGCAATCCGCCCGCCGGAATTCCTTGTCGTTATTATCCTGAAAGTGTCACCGGGCGACAGTGAAAGACTCTCGGCCATCTTCTGTCCGATTACGGCCGTCCGTTCCGTTCCCTCACCGGGAAATGCGTCAACGGAACCTCCTGTCACTGTAAACAGCCTTCTGAAATCCCCGTTCGCCGAGAAAATGTCCGGAACAACCGCCCTTATCTGAGCTCCGGTTCTGACATCCTTTCCGGCGGCCAGCGCGTTCAGATCTATCTCCGGATATGCGGAGATGATTCCGTCCGTCACGGTGAACCCGTCCGCAAAACGCCTGAAACTGTCCGGATCCCTTACATGGACGCATCCTCTTCGGACATAGGCCTGAAGGTGCCCGGACGAAAGACCGATAATCCGTTCCGTCATTCCGCCGATCATTCCGTCAGTTACGGTCATGACGACGACAAGCGGGACAAGGCTCAGACCTATGCATACAAGCGCGCCGAAGAGACTTCTGCGTGCGGAGGAATTCCTTTCCGCTTTGGGAAAAATCAGGCTCCGCGCGAACATCACCGAGGACATGAACGTCATCTGTCCGTCTCCCGGACAAGCCTGCCGTCAGATATGGTGAGACGGATTCCTCCCTTCGCGGCAAGCCGTCTGTCGTGCGTAACAAGGAGCAGCGTCTTCCTGTATCTGTCCACCATCGAGAAAAGAAGGTCTCCGATCATGTCCGCGTTGGCGGGATCAAGATTTCCGGTAGGCTCATCGGCCAGAATGAGCGACGGACTGTTCACAAGAGCTCTGGCCACCGCGACACGCTGCCTCTCGCCTCCGCTCAGCTGGGACGGAAGGTGATCCCTTCTGGCATACACCCCCACATCCTCAAGCAGAACGGCCGCCCGCTCCGCCGCCTCCCGCTCGGGAATTCCGGCGATTCTGGCCGGCATACAGACATTCTCAAGCGCGGAGAAATCCTTCAGCAGATAATGGAACTGAAATATGAATCCGAGAAAAACAGAGCGGTATCCGGCAAGTGAGTCCTCGTCAAGAGAAGTGACGTCCCATCCGCCGGCAGCTACGGAGCCTGACGTGGCGCGGTCGATTCCTCCGATTATGTTCAGGAGAGTGCTCTTTCCGCAGCCGCTCTCGCCTGTTATCACAATCCTTGAGCCTTCCGCCACGTCAAGATCCAGATTCCTGAGAACGGTAAGCTTCTCGCCGCCCGAAACGTATGTCTTCTCAAGGCTCCTTATTGTTATTATGTCACTCATCGTGAAGCACCTCCGCCGGTGTCATCTCAAGGACATTCCGTCCGGCCGCCCAGGACGCCAGCAGAGGAGCGGCAAGTCCGAAGCATGCCGTCAGAAGCACCTCCGGAAATAAAATTCTGGGCGGAATGCCCGCATATACACCGTAAGTCATATTCTCCTGTATATAAATCAGCGAGTCCGGAGAAAACAGCGCCGCGAAAAAGCACTGGAAGTGATACATAACCGAGGAGAGCGCACCGAAAAGAAACTGCGTGTTCACGCTGACAAGAAGTCCGAGAACTGTGCCTGAGACCGAGCCCGCAGCACCCGTCATGAATCCGCGCATCAGGAATATGGATTTTATCTCGGAAGCTCCTGCTCCTATAGCGGAGAACACGGCTATGTCCGTCCTGCGCTCGAACACTAGCCTTCTGGTTCCGTTGTATATGTTTATCCCCACCACGATGAAAATCAGGGCGACCAGCAGCATCAGCATATTCTTCTCGATTCTGAGCGCCCCGAAAAAGCTCTTGTTGTAGTCCCTCCAGGAGCTTACATCGGCATCCGGAAAATCACGGCGGAAACAGGAGAGCGCATAGGCGTCGTCAGAGGAATTCCTGAGCTTGATGCCCCAGACTGTCTCGGATGACGCTCCGAAATACTTTTCGGCGGAATCAAGGCTGATAAAGGCATAGGAACCGTTTATCTCTGAATAGCCGGACGTGAACAGTCCCGTCACTGTCAGAATTCTGTCCGCCGACAGGAGATTGACATCAGCGCCGCCGCTCATGACAAGCAGGTTCACCCTGTCGCCCGTGCGGACGCCGAGCCTGCGAGCCAGATAGGATCCGAGGACGACGGAATCCTCCGCTGAAAGGTCAAAGGAGCCTGAGACAATCTCAAGCTCCCGGCGGAAACCGTCATCGCTTTCCATGACGGAAGGCTCGACCGCCCTTACAACTGCGGCGCTCTCGCGCCCGCTCTTTCCTGTCATGAGGGTCTGCGCCTCACGGAAGCGGCCCACGGAGACGACTCCTCTTTCAGAAAACGCCGTCTTGCGGAACATGTCGGACATGGCATCCGGAATTCCGGACACGCGCAGATGATATGACGAGATCTCAAGTATCGAGTCGATGAAACTCATCTGGAAACCGTTCATGACGCTCATGACTGTAACAAGAGTCATCACTCCGCAGCACACACCGAGCGTGGCAAGAAACGACGTCACGGCCGAACGTCCGCTCCTGTCCACGCGGGCAAATCTCGCCGCCACTGCGGAAATCCATCTTATCTTGGAGAACAGGCTTTTCCCTCTATTCATATTCCCTGACCCTGCGGACTTCTCCGCCCGACTTGTACACATCCCTCACCTTCCTGCCCTGCTCGTAATATGCCGTAACGGAATTTCCGCCGTCAAAGAACACCTCGGACGCATAGTTTCCGTCCGCAGAACGGACGGTCCGCATCCGCAGTATTCCGTCCTCATAATACTCATAGTCAGGTGATGAGCCGTCCGTACCATGAATGAACCTCTCTGTCCTTTCCGAAACGTTCTCCGCTCCGTCCGGTCCGTATCCGCGGGAAACTACGGTCTCGGACTCAAGCTTTCCGTCCGCCGTGTATGAGCGGAATGACTCACGGGCAAGAAATTCGCCGCCCTCATCTGATGAGACCGGCTCATAGACCGACACATGCACCGGAAGTCCGCCGGAAAACTCCGTGACGCCCCTTCCGCCGTCAGCGATGACCTCAGCGGAGGCAGGAACGGCGCTGTCACCGGTATAAGTGAACGTGTCGGTACGCACGGCACGGCCGGACACAAAGTCATCTATCTTCCAATATTCCCTTCTCAGCGTCCTGAAAAGCGCGTCCGAAAAAGTCCGCACCGCGTTTCCGTCATGATACTGAATCAGCTCCGGAAAATCCGAATTTCCTGAAGGAACAAAAACCTCGCCGCCGAAGCGCATCAGGGCAAGTCTCATTGTCGAGGCCATAAAACGCTCCTCCGGAGAAACCGGATTCTCTTCAGGAAAAACATCGTCCGCGCCCGTTCCGGAAAACGGCGGCGTGACCTCAAGTGATTTCTCCATCTCCGTGATTATGCTGCCGGCCTTCAGCGCCTCCTCCGACAAATTCACGGCGGAATCCACCCAGACCGCACTGTCCGCATCAGGAACGTAAAGTCCGTCAAGCGAGGAAATTCCTGCGACGGACGGATTCAGCCGTTCCGCGAAGGTCATTATGGTTCCGCCCTCAGGACGGCTCCGCCCCCACAACAGCACAGCGTCCTCCGGAAAGAAGAACCTTTCAGGAAGTGGGATGTCGGTTCTTCCGGTCTCGGCATAACGGTACAGACCGAACATGAAATCATAGGCATCGCCGGAAGCCCCGGCGGCCTTCTTACTATCACACGAAATGAGAATCGCAGCAAGCGGCAGCGGGATTACCGCGCACATCATGAGAATTCTGCGGCATAAAGACTTTCTTCCGGCATCCAATCCTGCTGTCTCCGGGCTCATCAGGCATTACCGAGAAAATCGTCCACGTATTTCTCCGGAGAAAAAAGCTCCATGTCACCGTATTTTTCGCCCGTACAGACAAATGCGACGGGAATACCGAATTCGCGTCCGATTGTGACGGCGGCTCCGCCTCTTGCGGTGGAATCATATTTCGTAAGGATGACGGCATCAACACCGACAGAATCATTGAACACCTCGACCTGCCTCACGGCGTTCTGTCCGGTTGTCGCATCTATCACGATAATCTTGCGGTAGCAGCCGTCATCTGCTTTCGAGCGGCAGATCCTGTCAATCTTCTGCAGCTCGCGGACAAGATTCTCCTTGTTGTGAAGCCTTCCGGCCGTATCCGCAATGACAAGTCCCGGTCCCCTTGCGGCGACAGCCTCAGCCGCATCAAACACGACAGCCGACGGATCAGAGCCGTGCTGATGGCTTACCACGCGTACACCCGTCCGTTCTCCATGCAGCGCGAGCTGCTCTATCGCCGCCGCACGGAACGTGTCCGCCGAGGCAAGAACAATATTCCCCGCTCCGCGCTTTTTGTACCATGCCGCAAGCTTTGCGGCCGTAGTGGTCTTTCCGACGCCATTAACACCGAGCACCATCCATATATTATGCCGGTCAGCCTCCGGCTCAAGCTCAACGGACCGCAGGCTTTTCAGAAGTATTGTCCGGAGGGCGGACGTTATCTCCTTCTCATCCCTTATCCGGTTTTTTGAACAGGTATCCTCAAGTTCTGCTACAATTCTGTATGCGCAGGCGGCGCCTATGTCGCCCTCAACAAGAATATCCGTAAGTCCGTCAAAAAAATCCCCGTCTCCGCTTTTTTTTCCTGAGAAGAGGGATCTCAGCATCTCGCCAAACGATTTTTTCATCTTATCTCCAAACAAATTAATTCTTGTCCGCAGGCCGGAGTCTCCGCAGGCTCATTCTCCGCAGTCCGCAGCCGGAACACCGTCCGCTGGGGCATCAGGATGAACCGCCGGAAAATCACCGTAAAGTTCAGGTCTTCCTGACGGGCGGGCCATTGTGGGAAGCACGGAATTCGCCGCGACAAAATACCGAACCAGCTCATAGACAAAAAAAAGTCCGCAGCCGACAGATACGGCCGCTGTCGCGACGGACGCATAACGGAATCCCTCTGCCGGAGCCATGTCTCCGGTCACGCGCGCCTGGGCCGCAAAATTCGTGTACAGGCCGTAGGCCGCGAACGACGGCACAAGCGATGTTACAAGGGAACTGTATGCGGCATACATCAACCTGCGGCGCTTTTCTATATATGAGCTTCTGTCAAAAGTCCTTGCGTTCACCTCAAGGACTTTTCCTCCGGCGGCAAGATTCCGCGGAATATAGTAGAATGCGCCCTCGCCGGTCCTGTCGATGAATTCGCCGAGGACAGTTTTTCCGTTAACGGTGATTCCCGCCGAGGCGGAATTCTCCCCGATCATCCCGACAGGAACAACACCGGAATAAACAGTTCCGGCAGGATTTCCCCTAACGCCAAGCCTGAGAATTCCGTCGGAAAGCTCCCTCATGGTGACAGAAACTGAATATGTCTCATTTCCTGCCAGAAACAATGACGTTCCTGTAGTCTCATATCCGTCCGCGCGGAACTGAATCTGATGCACACCGGAACCGACGGAAATCTCATCAGGAACGGCGGCATAAAAGACATCATCAAGATACATCGACACCTGGTCCCTTATTTCCTCCGGCGAAACGGAAATCCTCATCACGGACGGAATCGAATTCGCAAGCAGCGGAGCAAGCTGACGCGCAAGTCCGGAGGCTATAAAATCATATTCCGCGGTGGAACCGACTTCGACCGCGGAACCGGCCAGCCTTGCGCCCGGATAAATATACAGTTCTGCCGTAGCGGAAACATAGTCCCCGTAGGAGGTGAGTTTTCCGGCAACAACACCTCTGATTCCGGCCGAGACCGCGGACCTCTCATATTCCCGGTCAAGATGTCCGGAATCAGAAGGAGGCGTATAAAGTGCGGACGCGTCCCCCTTGTAGAGGGCAATCCTCTCCGTCTGAACGGCTGTATCCTCGGACAGGAAAAAACCGCGCAGAAAGGACGTATGTCCGGAGGATGCCGCTTTTTTAGCGGCATCCGACTCGGCCTGCTTCTGCGCCGCAATATTCGCATCTATCTTTTTACGTATCTCCGCGGCGGATTTCTCTGCCTCCGAGATTTTAGATCTGAGGACTCCCGGAGAACTGTCGCCGAGAACGGCCGCATCCCTTTTTCTGACGGCGCTTGAGAACTGAAGAAAAAGCGAGACTCGCTCGTTTCTCAGCTCATACAGTTTTCTCTCAAGCTCCTCGTCCGGCATGACGGAACGGACGGAGGAAGTACCCAGCCGTCCAAGAATCTCGGACGGAAGCATGGAGGCGACTGCTTCCCTGACCGGATCCGGCTTCTGACCGCCGGTCCAGGTGAATTTCTCGGCGGCGACAGTCCATTCCTTCATTTCCGCGGCAAATGAGGAAAACACGGAGAAAGACAGCAGAAACGCGGAAAAAAAGAAGGAACGTCTCAGTTTACACTTCCCCGTCATCATCAGAGGAACTGTCCATCGGCAGTCCCTTCCATTTCGCCACAAGATATGCGTTTATAAAGTCATCAAGTTCTCCGTCCATGACATTCTGGATATTACCTACGGAATATTTTGTCCTGTGGTCCTTGACCATCGTGTATGGACAGAACACATAAGAACGTATCTGGCTTCCGAACGAAATATCCTTCTTCTCCGCGGCGAATTTTGAATTCTCCTTCTCACGCTGCTCGCGGTAGTACTCATAAAGTTTGGCCTTGAGCATACTCATACATGTCTGTCTGTTCATCAGCTGACTGCGCTCGCTCTGGCAGGCGACGACAATTCCCGTGGGAATATGGGTGAACCTGACCGCGGAATCAGTCTTGTTGACGTGCTGACCGCCTTTTCCTCCGGCACGGTATGTGTCAACACGCAGATCCTCCGGTCTGACCTCGACATCGATATTGTCGTCAAGGACAGGAAACACATATACGGATGCGAACGACGTATGCCGCCTCGCATTTGCGTCAAAAGGACTTATCCTGACAAGACGGTGGATTCCGGCCTCGCCCTTCAGATAGCCGTAGACATAATCGCCTGAAATCTGCAGGGTTACCGATTTGAGTCCGCCTTCGGCCTCAAGCTGATCCACAACCTCAACCTTGAACCCGTGCCTCTCCGCCCATCTTATGTACATACGGCTCAGCATATAGGTCCAGTCGCAGGCTTCCGTTCCGCCCGCACCGGAATGGATTGAAAGGAACGCGTCGTTCTGATCCACTTCTCCGGACAGCAGATTCAGGACATTCAGGCGCTCAAAATCCTCCCTTGCCTTTGCGTACATGCTGCGGACCTCATCCTCATCCTCCTGGTTTCCGGACTCCTCGGCAAGCTCATACATCGCCTCGATGTCATCGATTCTGGCGATAAGATCACGCCAGGGCTCCACGCGGGCTTTCAGTCTCCGTATGGATGACATCACCTTCTCCGCAGCCTCATGGTCATCCCAGAATCCGGGAGCCTCGGTCAGCTTCTCCTTCTCGGCTATCGATCTGTCAATTGCGGCCGGGTCAAAGACGCCCCCATACATTCATGATTTCTTCTTTCAGTTCTTCAACCGGTATTTTAATTTCTTCCAACATAATGAAACAGAATAAATCAAACACCGATTCTTGTCAAACTGAACGGAAGGCTATATTATTGAGGAATGATTATCAGAAACGGAAAATTCCTGGCTCTCGCCGCCGCCTCCATGCTTTTTCAGAGTCTCAATGCGGCGGGTTCCGCGCCGTTCGTCAGGGACATAACGGCCCGCCCCGGAGCCGGTAGAAAAATCAACGTCTTATGGACACTGCCGGATGACATGCCGGACACGGCGGAATGCATATACATCTACAGGAACACCGTTCCCATAAAGAATTCCGCCGTTCTTGAGGCCTCGGAGAAAGTGGCCGAGGTTCCCGCGGAAACATTCTGCTGGACGGACACGGTCAGCGACTACAGGGACTACTTCTATGCGGTCATGATAAACACACCGGCCGGAGACAGGACAATATTCATGTCGATGAATTCAACCGCAAGGGGGGCGAGGCTGGCCCGCAGTTCCGTGCAAACGGCGCAAAGAGAAGAATCCGTAACTGAAAAGGAAAAAATATATTCCGCCGGAGAACTCAGGGAGACACCGCTCCCCAAAATAAAACTTGACAGCGGCACGGACGGCAGAATTTCCGACAGCACGGCCAGAGCCGCGATGGAACTTGTACCTTGGGGAATTTCACGCAAGACACAGGAAATGCAGCCCTATTTTTTTGAGGAGGACATGATCTCTCCTGACGGCGGTGATGCATTCCTTCTGTTCGACATACTCTGCGGAACATTTGCGGGAATGGACTATGACGGTGCGATCTCCGGACTCAGGAAGCTTACAGGAACAAAAATCTCCGAGGAAGTGCAGAACCGCGCTCTGTTCTATCTGGGCGAATCATATTACTTCACGGGAAGATATGCGGATGCGGTCAGAACATTTCTAAAGATCACGGAAGTCTATCCCGTGACCGGGAAAAAATGGCTTGATGCGTCACTTGACAGGATCGAGGCGAGATGAGACCAGCCGCCCCAGCTTCCAGTTGTCGCCGGCGCCCATCGTCACAAGAAGATACCCGTCCGGATATTCCGGAGAAAGCGGCGCATTCAGTTCGGACAGAATGAATTCCTCAGCATCGCACGGATCCTCGAAATAATGTACGTTTCCGCGGTTCTTCCTTACAGAATCAAAAAGCGTCCGTCCGGTCACGCTGAAATCACCGGGCCGCTCACGCGCAGAGGCATATATTCTGTGAAGGACGACGACATCAGCATCGGAAAAGGATGATGCGAATTCATCCAGAAGCGCCTGTGTCCTCGAATATGTGTGTGACATGAAATCCACGATCATTTTTCTTCCGCGGTAAAATTTTCTGTAGCCTGCGAGAGTTGTCCTTATGGCGGTCGGATGATGGCCGTAGTCATCCAGGACAATCACGGAATTTCCGCCGTCTGTCCTTCCGCGGAACACCACCTCGCTCCGCCTCTTTCCGCCGGAGAAGGATGAGAGTCCGGCTCTGATCTCGGGTATAAAATCAGCAGGATTGCGTCCGGTCTCCGATATAATTCCGCATACAAGCGCCACAGCCGCGGCCGCATCACGGATCTCATGGACGCCCGGAACCCGCAGCTCCAGTTTTCCTGTAAGACCGAGCGAGAATTCCTGCCGTCCGTCACCGGCAGCGCCGAATTCAATATGGAAATCACCCTCTGCCTTTTCTCCGTAGGGAACCATTCTTATGTCAGGGCGGAGGTGCCGGACAATTCCGGCGGTCTCGGCGGCTCCCGGATCATCCGCACAGAATATAAGCTCGCCGCCCTCCGGAAGAAGACGGATATAATCCACGAATGCGTCACGTATGTCATTATATGTCGGGTAGAAATCCTGATGGTCGCTCTCGACACTGGTAAGTACAATCTTTCGCGGATGGAATGACATGAAATGCCTCTGGTACTCGCACGTCTCGGCTACAAAGAACCTCCGGCCTGACGAGGAGAACGACGGTGACGTGTAGGTGCATTTTCCGCCGAAGGAATTTATCACGGAACCGGCCAGCACCTGAACCGGAAGATCCAGCTTCTCAAGAACCGACCCGGTGATTCCTGTAGTGCTTGTCTTTCCGTGCACGCCGCAGATTCCGCAGGAATAGGACAGACGGCTGTATGCGCCGAGAGCCTCAGTGTACAGAAGGCACGGAATTCCCATACGCTCCGCCTCGGTCAGATCGGGATTCACACCCGGCTTATATGCTGAGGAATAGACGACATACCGGACATCGGATGTTATGTTGCCGGCGGAAAAAGGAAGGGGCTTTATTCCGAGCCCCTCAAGAATCTCATCGGTATAGAAACGCTCGGCGACATCGCTTCCTGTAATAACGGCGCCGTTCCGGAAAAAAATCTCGACAAGGGCGGCCATTCCTGTTCCCTTTATGCCGACAAAATGAATATGGATTCCGGACAGAGACTCCGGCAGTGATTTTTCAGTCATGGTCAGAGCATACAGCAAAGACCGTGATTCTGCAATCACCGCCGTCCCTCCGCGGATGACAGGATTTTATTTTATCTTGAATTTCGAGAGCACGTTCTTCAGCGTGGAAATGTTCTCCCTGGAATCCGATGCGAGATCGGACACATTCTGGGCTGACGAATTTATCTCCGAGACACCGGCCGACATCTCGTCCATGCTTCCCTCGACCGTACGCGCTATCATGTCCAGATTGTCAGTAGATGAGGTGACCTTGTCTATTCCGGCGGCCATATCCTTGGCCGTCGTCTGAACCTGGGTCGTGGCTGAATTTATCTCCTTCAGTGCGACAAGAACCTGCTGCGAGGCCTCATGCTGCTCCGTCATAGCTCCGTCAATCTCCTGAACAAGTCCGTCCGTGGATGCGACCTTGGCGGTGATAAGACCGAATTCCTTTACCGAAAGCGCGGACGCATCCACGACATCGGAGATTACGCGGCTGATTCCGGCAAGCTCGTTTTTTATGGACTTGGACTGTTTTGAGGAATCCTCGGCTAGCTTTCTAATCTCATCGGCGACAACGGAGAATCCCTTTCCGGCCTCGCCAGCATGGGCGGCCTCTATCGCGGCGTTCATGGCAAGAAGATTGGTCTGCGACGCGATCTGCGAAATGACATTGTTGGCGTCGGACAGATGCTGGGACTGGCGCGCCATGTTGTTGATCTGATCCGCCACATCATTCTGACGTCTGCTGGCGGAACCTGTTATGTCCATCAGCTCTTTGAATTCACCGGACATCTTTCTGACGGAATTCGACACGGAGGCTATATTTCCGACCATCTCCTCGATAGAGGCGGAGGACTCGACTATGGCCGACGACTGCCCCTCGATCAGGCTGTCAAGCGAGGATACGCTCTCGGCGCTGACCTCAAGTATTCTCTGAACCTCGGTGAGCGCCTCGTTCTGCTTAGTGACCTGATTCTTCACGCTGCTGATGTTCGCCATAATCTGAGAGACAGCGCTGGCCGACTGCTGCGACGTGGACGCGAGGCTCTCGCCTATCTCCGCCAGCGAGTCTCCGGCCGCATTAACGTCCGCCATCAGTCCCTGCAGGGTTTCCACAAACGTGTTCACGGAGGAGCACATCTGTCCTATCTCGTCCTCCTTCTTCACGTCAACGCGGACCGTCAGATCCGACTGTCCCGTAGTTCCGTTCAGACTGTCGAACGCGGCGTTCGCGCCTTTCAGTGGCTTCATCATTATCCTTGAGATGGCTATCATCATTATGACGACTATCTCGACAATCGTGTAGAGCGAGCAGACAAGCGCCAGAGCAAAAATGCGCGTCATAGACGCGTTCACCACATCCATATTCAGACCGAGAAAGAGCATCGCGTTTCCGTCCACGCTGGAAACCGGACTGTATACGGACACATATTTTGTTCCGTTTACCAGCACCTGTCCCTCGTAGACACTGCCCTTTGTATATACAGTGTCTATGACATTGCGGTCCGTCAGCTTTGTCCCGACGCTTGTCTTTCCATCCGAATTCTTGATTGTCGTGACCATACGTATGTCATTGACAAAAAGGCTCATGTCGCAGCCGACAATATCGGCATACCCGGAGAGCCATGAGTCCGACGTCAGATCCTTCTGGATGATTATGACTGAGCCGCCGGCCACCGGAAGTTTTCCTGCCGCCGTAAGCAGAATTCTGTTGTTCTTTATTGTTATGGTCACATCGTTTTTTCCGGATTCAGCCGAGGCGAACATATCGCGCTCCGACTTCATGGAGACGGAACCGCCTCGTCCTGAATATGAGATCACGTCTCCGCCGTCGGAAACAAGGGTGACGGCATACAGACTGAATTCGCTGAGTATGTTTCTTATTCTTTCGGATATTGCGGACGGTGACGTTATGTTGTCCCAGTTTATGTCATGCTGGATCAGTGAGACCCTGTATTTGAGATCGGTCTGCTCCGCATTGATTTTCTCGCGCATCTGCGCGGCGCTGCGGTTTATGTCCTCAACCTTTATCAGGGCCATTCCCCGGCTGATTATTCCCCTTAGTGAGGATGAGACGCCGACTGCGGTGACGGCGGCAGTTATGGCTGCTATGACAAACAGCTTGAAATAAAGCGAATTTTTCTTTTTCATAGATGAGGAACCTCGATGTAATGATTTAGTTGTGTCCCTCCATTCTACGCCGTAATCGCAAGCTATGCAAGTTGAATGTAAATCTGATCGGCAAGGCCGAAGCCCGCGTTCTTCGTCATCTCCGCGGCATACTCATCATAAAGCATATCCTCGTAAGTGTCGCGCGCAAAGTCGCTTTCTCCGCTTCGCATGACGGTTTTCCTCATGGATGACAGCATCTGCTTCACAAAGTAGTTCTCAAGCTCCATGGCCTTCTCATAGAGCTCGCTGGTCCTGTCAATTCTTGTGTCCCTGCCGGCGGATCCGGCCTGGTTCGCGGCGGCTCCACGGGGAAGAGCACCGGTGTCGGAGGCGGATGTGAATGTTCCGGAGAATCCTGTCGTGTATTCTCCGTTCAGACGGCCGCTCTGCGCAATCTGGGACGACGAGAGACTGGATTTTCCGTCCTCAGGTCTGAGCCTGTCAAGCAGCTCCGAGAATCTTGCCCCCTCGCCGCTCATTCTGGCCGATGAGAGCGCTCCCTTTCCCATTGTAAGTGATGACACCGTACTGACCTGACCGACATTCATATCATTCCTCCGGATTCATGCGTCAGCGCTTGAGGTTGACGGCTGTTGAAAGCATATTGTCTGATGTCTGAATCGCCTTGCTGTTGAATTCGTATGCGCGCTGGGCGACTATCATCTGCACCATCTCATTTACGACAGAGACATTTGACATCTCAAGGAATTTGTGGCGTGTCTCTCCCATTCCCTCGCTTCCGGGAATTCCCGCTATGGCCTCGCCGCTGGCGTTCGTCACCTTGAAGAGGTTGTCGCCCTCGGCATGAAGTCCGACCGCATTCGGAAAACGGTAAAGCTCAAGCTGCCCGACCTCCACAGGATCGTTTCCGCCGTTCACTTTTACCGACACAACGCCGGACTGGGTTATGGTGAGGGTTGACACGTCATATCCCTCAGGAAGAATTATCTCAGGCATGACGCGCAGTCCGTTGGAATTCACAAGCTGACCGTTGCTGTCAACTTTGAATGATCCGTCACGTGTATAGGCGTAGCTTCCGTCATATTTCTGCACGCGGAAAAACCCCTCGCCCACGATGGCAACATCAGTATCGACTCCGGTGTTCTGCAGCGAGCCCTGGTTCATTATGCGCTGGGTGGCGGCGACCTTCACACCGCTTCCCTGCTGGATTCCGACAGGAGTGACTGTATCCTCCGTGGCCGGAGTTCCCGCAAGCTTGAGATCCTGGTACACAAGATCCTCAAATTCTACACGCTGCTGCTTGTAGCCGGTCGTGTTCACGTTTGACAGATTGTTTGAAATCGCGTCTATGTTTGACTGCTGGCCGTTCATTCCGGTGGCCGCCGTCCAAAGGCTTCTTACCATAATCTTTGCTCCCGAATTCCTGTTCCTATAAAATTCAGCTCATCACGGCGACTTTCTGCCAGAGCGTGCTCATCATCGAATCCTGACTTGTGATTGTCTTCTGGTTCGCCTCATACGCGCGGTTCACCTCAATCATCTGGACCATCTCGTTCACGACATTCACGTTTGAAGTCTCCGTATATCCCTGCATGAATTTGGGACGTTCCGCACCCTCGGCTATGTGCGCCGGACCGGATATGCCGTTGCTTGAATACATGCTGCCGCCCATCTTTTTAAGATAGCGCTCATTGTCAAAACGGACTACCTTGAACCTCGCTATCTCTCCCATGTCATCCTCCGAAAAGAGGATGCCGTCCTCGTTTACTATGAAGCGGTCGTTCTCAAGAGTTATGATTCCGTTCTCGCCGAGCACAGGATAGCCTTCCTTGGTCTCAAGGATTCCTTCCTTGCCTATATGAAAATTTCCGTTCCTCGTATAGCGCTCGCCTTCCGGCGTCTGCACCGCGTAGAATCCCTTTCCGGAAAAGGCGACATCGGTCTTCGTGTTTGTGATCTTGAACGATCCCTGTGAAAAATCGGTGAAATTCTCGTTCGTCTCGACGCCGAGTCCCAGTTTTCCTATCACCGGCGCCGCATCAGCGGAACCGTCCGGAATATGGTACACTCCGTCCGCGGATGTACGCCGCAGCAGAAGCTCCGGAAAAGACTTGCTTGCCGTCACGTCACGTTTATATCCCGCCGTATCGACATTCGCAAGATTGTTGGAGATCGCGTCAAGCCTGTTCTGCTGCGCGTTCATTCCGCTTGCGCCTATGTACCAGCCACGAATCATTTTTCACCTCTTATAATGAATATCGGGTTACGGACAAAGGAGTTTAGGAAAATATTGGCGGTGCGGTCAAATTTACAAAGATTCTGATCTGTGATAACCTCTGCTCCATATTTATGTATCTGATGGAGGAAACCATGGAAGAGGACAGCGGCATGATGACGGTGGCGGAGAGATTCAGCAGGAAGGTCATACTTAAAGTCTCAAAAATCATAAGAGTGGAGCAGCATCCGGGCGGCTCGCTTCTGTACATACTCACCCTCGACACAGGAGACGGAGAGGAGCCGAGACAGATTGTCAGCTCCATAGTACCGTTCTACAGGCCGGAGGAGCTGCTCGGAAAGAACATCGTCCTGGTATACAACCTGAAGCCGGCGAATTTCCGCGGAGTAAGAAGCAACGGAATGCTCCTTGCGGCATCAGATCCTGACACGCCGGAAGATCAGGAGACCTGCGAAGTCCTGTTCGCGCCCCAGTTTGAGCCGGGCACGGTCCTTGAGCCGGAGGGATTCTCCGTGCCGGAGGAGAAGCTCTGCTACGTGAAGCCGGACAAATTCTTTGAGATGCCGCTCCGCACAAGGGACGGATTTGTGGAGATTGACGGAAAACGGCTTACGGCGGACGGAAAATATCTGACCGCATCAGTATATAAAAACGGAAACGTGGGCTGACGCCTATGAAAAGAGGCAAGACTGCGGTTCTGGCCGCAATTCTGCTGGTGGCAACGGCGGCGGCAGAAGAACCGGTACGAATAAGTTACAGTGGAAGCGGAACATACACGCTCGTGGAGCGGTCGGATCTGCGCCGCTATGACAACGGAAAATACACCGGACTTGTGAACAGGGAGATCCGCTCATTCATAACACCGGCGGAAAGCCCCGACGGGCGGACAGGCGGAGACCGTTTCTATACAGGAAATTTCTATGTCTCGCAGGACACAAGGCGGAACTCCGGGAAAGTCGGAGATTCCATACACGAGGCTGTTCCGGCCGCATTCAGGATAAGCCCTGACGGAAACCTTGTCATGACGGAGGATCACGGATATCCGACCTTCAGAAGCTTTCCGGCGTTCACGGAAAAAGCCATAAATCCCGGAGACACATGGCAGGCAAAGGCTGAACGGACGGTGGATCCGCTGGGAGACGGCAGATTCACCAGAATTCCCATGTATATAGAATACACATACATCGGAAATGAGCTGTTCAACGGAGAGGAGATGCTCGTTCTAAGGGCAAAATGGGCAACCAGATACGGAATCTCATACATCGACTTCGGCGGAGATCCGGAACTCACCAAGGCAAGCGGCTCCCATAACGCGACTATGTACGTCAGCAGAAAGACGGGAAACGCGGCGGTCGTGCGCGACACGGTGGACGAGACATTCCTCTACAGCGGAGGCAGACAGATCA
Organism: Bacteroidaceae bacterium; assembly: GCA_963594605.1. Classification (GTDB taxonomy): domain Bacteria; phylum Spirochaetota; class Spirochaetia; order Treponematales; family Treponemataceae; genus Treponema_D. The sequence goes on along the minus strand of CAVBEH010000003.1, from coordinate 50,993 downwards.
CCTACAGGGGAACAATATCGCTTTTCACCGAATATCCTCCGGCAACCGACAGAAGCAGGCTCATTCCTGCAATCAACAGGGCAGGCGTGGTCGCATCGGCGGAACCGTCCGGAAAAACCGAAACGGAAACCGGAGTACGGAAATCAGCGGAAAACAAATCCAAAGCCGGCGGAACGACCGGAAAGACGGACGGCAAAACTCCAGAAATAAAGGTGGACGAGACCGAAGCCGGAATCAGGCTGACAATAAGCGACCTGAAATTCAAGGCGGACAGCGCGGAACTTCTGCCCGGAGAGGATGAGAGGCTGGATCTGATCGCCTCGATACTGACGGAGGCTCCTGAATCCATGTTTCTGGTGGAAGGTCATACCGCCGCCACAGGCAACGAGAATGGAGAGATGAGGCTGTCGCTCGAAAGGGCAAAGGCTACGGCAAGAAGCCTCGCCGCAAGGGGAATCCCGGAGGGCAAATTCATCTGCCGCGGAAGCGGAAGCCACAGACCAGTCGCCGACAACGCCACAGCTGACGGAAAAGCGGCGAACAGGCGTGTGGAGATAACGATTCTTGAATAACAGACAGGCTATTTCTGCGGGGAGTCCTTCCCGCAGATCGCACGGTCAAGACCGGAAATCTCGTCAAGCAGAGGAAGTATCTCCTGCATTAAAGCCTGACCTTCCTGCGTGTCAGGCTTGAACACATTCTGTCCCTTCTCCATAAAGGAGACCGCGACGGCTCTGCCGAGCTCGGTGTATTTTGTGTTTCTGCGGCTCTCAAGCTGCTTGCGCTCAAGCCGGACAACGCTCTTGTCGCTGAATTCCTGAACGGCATCTCCAGCCTTCTCAAATGCGGTCTTTGACGCCTTTGCTCCCTTTTCAAGTATATCCCTAAGTTTCCGGTCAAAATCCATATTTTCCTCCTAAGATTATCAGATCATCATCTAATATAATTCAGGAAACACCTAAAGTCCATATCATGACAGCCTGACGGCAAGAAGAGTCAGGTCATCAAGCTGCTCATCCTCCGCCGCTCCGCTGTAATAGATATAGTTCGGCGAGTCCGGAACATCGCCTGCGGGACGGCAGTAACCGCCATAGTCCCTGAAGCATTTTCTCAGGAACAGATCTATCTTTCTGTCAACTCGGATTTTATCTCCACTTCCCGATGAATGACCGCTGTACATCCTGAACACCTTCTCGACGGCGGCCAGAGCTATGACAGCATCACCTACAGTCCCTCCGCAATGCGAAAAATCAAATTCCAGGCACTCAGCTCCGCCGTCAGCCCGGTCCTTTCTCAGAATGAACGCACTTCTGTCCATCACCGCCTCTATCACCGCACGCAGGTTCGCCGGACCGAGCTGCTCCGACTTCTCACGGAAATATCCGTCGTCTGTCTTTATGGTGCGTCCGTCTGCATCCCTGATTTTTCTGAGCGACTCCTCGATTCCGTCCGTGTACAGGAAAATGCAGTCGCCGTGTCCAAGAACGGTTTTCTCCACACGGTAGCCGCCTGAAGGCTCAATCTCGGCCGAAAGGAACGGACCAACCACAGGAACAGGAGAAAGTCCGACATTCCTGAGCTTTCCGGCGCTCCTGTCATATATATGGACGATATTGTCTCCGGCATTGCACATATAAAGCTCGCCTGTCTTTGAGTCCAGAAGACAGACAATCATAGCGGCGAATTTTCCTCTGACACCGAGAGTCGCGATGAAGTCATTTATCTGGACAACAAGGGAATTTATCGCGACTCCGTTGCGCTCGTATGACCAGCTGCGGAAATACCGCCTGAAAAGCACCGCCACGACGGTCATTATTATGGCGGCGGGAACTCCATGCCCCGACGCGTCGCATTTTATTATTCCGTACCATCTCGAGTCAAGCTTGCGCCAGTCGAAATAGTCGCCGGACACACCGGATGCGCCCTCATAATACCCGAAGCACTCTATCTGGCCGTCATCGAATCTTGCGGTCGTCTGCTTTATTCCGGACCGGGTCGTGTCAAGCGGAAGGAACGCCTGCTGGACAACCTTTCCGTCCATCAGAAGCCTCTCGTTCTCCGCGGCTCTTGCCAGTTCCCGTGTAAGCTCATTGACGACATCGGCAAGATGACCTATCTCATCGTCCGTCACGGCGCTTATCATGCTGTCCTTAAGCTTCTCCTTGTCCTTTGTGCGCTCAATCACGTAGAGCTGCTCCTCTATGTTCCTGATCGGATTGACGATACGGGATGAGACTGAGAACGCTCCGGCGGCGCCTACAAGAACCGCGGCAAGCGCCACAAGAGTTCCCGTCATGATTATTCTAAGCTGTCCCTTCCGCACCGCCTCAACAAGAAGCACGGTCGAAATCTCCACGAATACGACCGCATGCACATAGGTTCCGTCCGTTCCCTGCCTGAACACAACAGGACGGTAGAAAAGATAGTCAGTGTTGTCCCGGTTGATTTTTCCGGTGTCAAAATATGGCCATGATCCGCCCGCCCTGAACGCAGCCTCTCCGAGCCTCACGTCAAGCTCGCGGCTGAGTTTCTGCACCTCGGCGGACACGGCATTGAATTCCCGGACCGCCCCCTCGCCGGATGACTTCGCAAGAGTTCTGGCCCGTCCGGTAAGCGCACCAATTCTGGAGGAAGCCTCCTTCTCCGTCATCTCAAGATGACTTTCCAGGACGGACATGCTTCCGAGAATTTCCGCGGTGACACCGCCGTCCAGTTTTTTCCGGCCGTATCCGTACTCGGATATGAGATTCTGCAGCTCCGGACGGCCTGAAGCCCAGATGTAGCCAAGATCCGCATCCTCATCACCGGGGACATAATCCATCCTTCTGGCGGTTATGGTAATGTTCATGACCTCATCCATCGCATCGGCCTGCTGAGTCAGAAGGCTCAGCTCAAGTATGTTGCCGGAAGGAAGAAAATTCCTGACACTCAGACAGATACTGTCCATAAGAACATTGATTTTGCTCTGGAGACCGGCCGCAAGAGTCTTCTCCTGCGTCACGGTGAACACCGTCCCTATCATCCATGAGACAATGACCGCCGTCATTCCGACAAGAATCATTGTCTGTAAAATAAGCTTGTTTCTCAGCTTTGATCTGCGCCCGCCCATTTCTCTCCTCCTCTCAGAAATAATTCCCGCCGCAAGACTGTTCCGTACCGCAGAGAAGTCAGCCCTGCGCCTTACAACCGAAACTGCGGCGGACACGGCTATCACCGCAATAACAGCGGCGGCGCATATCAGCGAGACCGCCGCCGGAAATTTTCCTGCGGCGCCGACACGCCGCTCAGCAAAAAGATATCTTCTGCCGAACCTGTACGGTGCCGTTATCTTCACAGTTCCGTTCTGTCCGACTTCCAGAAGCGGATCGCTGATATACGTTCCGCGACCCGAGTGCACGATCCCGATTCTGTATGTTCCGCTGTCAAGCAGAGCTCCTGTTCTTATTCCCGTTATTCTGGTATCCGACTCTACGGAGAATCCGTCATCAAGCGTCATGGCGCGGTAGCCGGACAGGTCATTTGTGAAGAAAATGCTCTCCACATGGCCGCCGTTCAGAAAACCCTCTCCGGAAATCTCAAGTTCGGTCTCCGCTCCAGGCCTGCGGATCTCCCGCACGGCGTAAATTCTGGTGAACGGAACAAATTTGTTCAGGATGACAATACGCACGGACGGCATTCCGATGTTTCCGGCCATGTCCACAGCCGCCACCGCAAACGCATATACTCCGTTCCGCCGGTTTATGAATTCTGCGGTGGTGCAAGCTCCGGTAAAGCTGTTTTTTCCGGAGACTTTTACCCGTGCGGCTTTTCCGGCGTAGCGGGCTGAAATTACGTCCGCGGTTCCGGCATCTTCATCCGGTCCGTTCATGATACCGGGCGGAATTTTCCCGATATATTCAAGCAAGTAGAAATAGCCCGCAGTATCGCCGTCCGGAGACGGATTCCAGCTCATGGAGAATGTGTTCGACGTCAGGAAGCCACGGGAATCAACGTCGGATTCACAGATTTCAGGAGGTGACGGAGGAACAGTGTCAAGCTCATAAACAGCTACGGCGGGATCAGACCAGTTTCCGGCATAGTCCGCGGCCCGCACGGACAGAAACCATTTTCCGTCCGAACCGGCCTTCAGTACAAGACTGCTCCTGTCGGAAAAAGCCATCAGGCGTTCAGGCGCGGATACTCCGGGATCCTGCGTCCATGACCAGGAATATCCGGCGGTTCCGGAAACGTCATCGGAAAACGAGATCTTGAATTCCGCCTTTTCCTCACCTGCCGGAATTCCTTCCTTATATGATACGGCCCGGACATCCGGCGGCTGTGCGGAGACATCCGGAGACATCATTATGATTGAATTCTTTCCGCCGGAACTGTTCTGCCATACGAACGAAAGAATTTCCCTTCCGCCAATGTCCGTAATTACCGGGGAGGCGAACCTGTTGCGTCCCGGCACGGACGGAATCTCCAGCGAATTCCCCGTCTCAAGCTCCACGGCCTTCACGGACTCGCCGCCGCCGCCCTCGGACCATACCGCATACTCTCTGCCGCCGCAGACAAATACGGCGGCGCCGGACGCATCTCCGCCGGATGATATTCTTGTCACCGTGTCCGGTTCAAGTCCGGAAGCGGTCACCTCAGCGCACCACAGCGAGCTTCCGGAGACGGAACCGCCTGAATTTTCCCATACCATGAGCATCCGTCCGCACGAATCCACAAGATACGGACGCTGGTTCTGTGTAAGCGACAGGTCTGTCTCCTTTCCGGCGGCGGAAAAACGTCCTGAAGTAAGAAGAAGCGGCTCCGACCAGTTTCCGGACTGACCGCTGAATGTACAGAAAATCTGATAGGACAGACGTCCTTCCGTTGTGACGGTCTGAGCCTGAAAAGCGACGGCATCACCGTTTCCCGATGGAACAAGAAACGGGACAAAAGGATTTCTCATCCGTCCTGCCGGAGCGAAATCCGCGAATCCGGTCCATTTCTGTCCGTCCGGAGACAGCGCATATCTTATCGAGAAGATTCCTCCGTTGTTCACGGACACAAAAAGCCTGAACCTTCCGTCTGACTGCACATAAATACGCGGAGCTACAGGACTGCCGCTGATCTTAAGCACGCGTGACACAAATCCGCAGTTTTTTTCCGACGAGACCACCGTCACCTCATCGGCGGCAGAAAGCACCGCCACAGCAACCGTCCCGTCCGGAGATGCGGCGGCGGAAAAGATGTCCGGAAGTCCGCCGGAATACATGAACGGCCCTGCTATATGCGGAAAATCAGCATAATCACCGGGCGATAAATATCTCCGTCCCGAAATCCATATTCCGCCGGCTCCGGTCTCCTGCCAGAAAAGCCATGCCGAACCGTCAGAACTACGTACTGTACGCGGAAATTCCGCATTCCCGGGAACGGCGGCACAAGGCGGCTCCCAATAGAATGATGCGGCCCGGACTGCTCCGCACAGGACAGCGCATACAAAAAACAAAGCGGATATTTTCTTATTAAGGTTCAGAGGGAACAAAGGAACCGTCCCGGCACAGCACTACAGTCTTGCATCTATTTTTTTCTTCAGCTCAATCAGCTTTCCGGATCCTGAATTTCCGGGATCGGAAAGAAGCCGCAGGGCGATGGCGTCGGCACCGACAACGTCATTGTTCTGAAGCCTCATCACAGCCTGCTGATAAAGCCTCTCGTCCGATACAGAAAGGACGACTCCTGAAGTTCCGCCGAGCCTCACGGAAATCCTGTCCTTGAGGATAATAGCAGAATTATTGTCAGGATTCAACGTCAGGGCGGCATCGAGTTTTTCGAGCGCACTCCTGAAATCAGCTCCGCCGGCTCCCGGCGCGCCTGAAATTCTTGCGGCCTCGGCGACAAGTCCGTCCGACTTTCTCCTGTCTCCGGCGGATGTCCTCCCCCGCCTGATTCCGAGCGCCACCTCCGTATCATACAAAAGTCCGTCAAGGCCGGCATACTCCGGAAAGACCGCATGGCAGTCAAGCAGATCGGCATATCCCTCCCGCCTGATTCTCTCATCTCCGCTCCTGCACATTTCCGCCGCGGCCGAAACTTTCGTTCCGAATTCCGCGAGGAATTTCTCCGGATTCCGCCTCCGGCTTATCCTTAGAGCGAGGACGGAGGCATCACTGTTCAGCGGATACACCAGCTTGACCTCCCTGAGGCGCACAAGCGAGCGGTCGAGATCAGCATATCCGCCCTGCAGGTCGCCGCCGTCCAGTTTCCTGCAGCCTGACTCGTAGCAGAGACCGGCGATACTCAGAAGCTGCGACATCTCAGGATAGAGCGGAGAAGCAGGAGAAAGAACCCGGCCCGTGTTCATCGAGACCGCAGTCCGGACATAAACCAGCATGTCCGAAATCTCGCCGTTCTCTCCGCTGTTCGTCACTGCCCATCTTTCCGCCGCCTGTAGCAGGCAGCGCTCCGCCTCCTCAAAATGACCGGCAAAATAGCTGTCCATGGCAAGATTCTTTAGGCGGCGGACATCGGCGACCACAACCTCGTTCTCGCCGTCGGTTATCCTGCGGTCCAGGACGCGCATTTTACGGTCACATGACTCCCGAACCTTTACGTCATCGCATAATTCCAGCGACTCGGTATACTTTGACATGGCCTCCTGAAGCTTTCTGCGCGCCAGGGAAAAATTTCCTGACGTAAGGGCGGACTCGGATTCGGAAAGCCTCAGCTCAGCCTCGTTTTCGGCAAGAACCGCCAGTCTCATTCTTCCGTCGGCTGCGGATTTCCTGACTGAGGCGGAATCCCGCAGCGTTCCGAGCCTTTCCGACAGGGAGACGATCGCTCCGAATTCCAAAGAAGCGTTTCCGGCGGCCGCGGACATTTTTCCGATGAATTCCCCGGCTCCTGAAATGCGGCTTTCAGCGCCGGCTATGACTGAATCAAGGACGGATGACGCGATGCCTGGATAGAAATAAAGCAGACTGGAACCGGACTCAGTTCCGGCATCAGGCCGGTTTTCCGGAGCAGATGATGAATCCCCACCTTCGAGAGGCGCATCCAGTCCTGTCATGTATACGGAGCAGGATTCCGCCTTTTCCTCAAGGCGCACTGTCTCGGAAAGCATGGCCGCCGCATAGGTTTCCGCGGATTCTCTCAGCAGCACGGAGACACCGGATCCGGCGCCGTCTCTGAGACAATCCCGCCAGAGAAGATACTTTTCTCCGAGCGTGCCGTAAATTCCACGTGAATCAGCAGCCACATCAAAATCAGGAGCCGTGGCGGAAATTCCGGTGATTCTACTGACCAGAGACGATGCCGTCTCCGTAAATCCGGCATCCATTGCGGGAATCATGCTCAGGGCGCCTGCACAAGCCGTGACCTCCTCAAGCTCAGCCACAGCGGATACTGTCAGTTCCAGCGCACCGGAGAGGGAGGAGATATATTCACACGGAAACTTCTCAGCACCGCGGCGGCCGTCCATCGAATAAAGCCCCGAAAGCAGGTCCGAAAAGGCCTTTATCTCAGGAACATATCTCCGCGCAATCTGCGCCGCGGCAGCGGAATTTACTCCCGGCGCGGGCAGCTCCGACAGCATTGCTGAACATTTTCTCTCCATCGCGGAGACTACGGAATTCTCCATTTCTGTAAAAACGGAGGCCTCCAGTCCGGCGACCGCCCCCATAATCCCTGAAGGCGAGGACTCACTGCGGCAGCCGGCGAGCCGCAGCACAAACGGAATGAACGACGCGTCCGATGTGTCTCCGCTGTCCTGCCTGATGGCCGCAAGAACCGACTCAAGCTGAGCCGACGCCTCAGATATTCCGTCCATGACTGAGGAACATCCTACGTACAGGGCGGAATTCCGCTCCAGAAAGGCCGATGCTCCGGCGGCGCCCGATTCAACCGCACGGACAAATCCGTCTGCAAAGTCATCAAGGCTGCGGCGGAAATCCGGAGATGTGAACACGGCGGTACAGGACTCCATTCTGCTGACGGCGGAGGATACGGCGGCTGTTATTTCCGGACTGTCCTTCCACCCGTCGAAAAAAGCGTCCCGGTAGAGCCACATTCCACTGGCTGCGGTCTCAGCGGCCGCAGCAAAATCATTCTCCGCGGCAAGACGCGATGACTCGGCGAGAATTCCATCCAGCACGGAGCGGAAATAATTGAATTCCGCGGATTTTTTTAGCGACGATATGAACCACAGCCTGCTGTCGGAGCGGCTCTGCTCGAACCTCTCCAGGCGCAAAATCGTCTCGTATATCTCACGGTCATTGCCCGGCTCCTCAAGAATCAGCGTTATCAGTCTGTCAGCCTCATCCGCATATTCATTCCTCGCCCTGAAAATACGCCTCGTGCGGCTGACCACCTGATCGAACGTATCCGGATCCTCATCAAGACATTCCTCCAGAATCCGCAGCGCATCGTCATATCTTGTCCGGCTGATAAGCGGATCCGCAGCGGACACGCCGGCATTACCTTTTCCCGGAGACAGATCCCCGGCCGCCTCAAGACGGAACGGAAAGACGGCGAGTATGAATGGAAAAATCAGGAGAAAATCTTTTTTCATCTGGACGGCCGGAACGGATTATATCACATACGTTCTCTTTTATGAACAGCGGTGAAAAATTTTACACAACGGCGGAATTTATCGCCCCTGTTGGTGTATAATACCGGTCCATGAGACCCGGAAATTTCCTGATTCAGTGCATAGCGGCCGTCTTTCTTATGACCGGCAGCTCATACGCAGAAAACCGCACCACAGGCCTTAGGCGCATGGCCCTGTCAGAACGCAATCCGGCGGAAACTTCGGTTGCTGGTCAGACACTACTGTCCGTCTCGCATACTGCATTCGGAGCGGACAGTCTGCGCATATCGGACATAATCCAGGAGGACACCGTGGAATACACGTCCAGGATAGGAAATTTCGGATTCGGAGTCCGGACATCATATCTATATCCGCCGGCGACGGCTCTGGGAACAGACGGAACAGAAGCGGCGGCGGCAGTCAACACGTCATTCAACTTTCTGTCCGGATATGACTTCAGGGGAATCGCCGCGGGGCTCACGCTGTCCGCCGCAAAAAAATCAGGCACCGGACAGGCCGATTCCGGCACAGTCCTCCGCATTTCGGCGGACGCGGGGCTTCTGACGGGATTCAATTTTCTCAAAATATACAATTCGCGGCAGACGAACATGACGGCTGGTATAACGGCAAGGAACATAGGAGCATTCATATACGGAAAACCGGCGGAAGCAAGGAGAGTCACCGCGGCTCCGTCCCGCTTCAGTGCGGAATTCTCCTACAGGTTCATCAGAACGGCAGGAATAAATGCCGCGCTCACGGTTCCAGTGGACGAAGGATGGAGTTCTGTCGCCGCGCCGGAGATGGAAACAGGAATCTTCTGGGAACCGGCGGACGGCTCAAGGATTTCAGCGATATTCGGTTTTTCAGACGGAAGCCCATACATAAGCATATCGGGCGGATTCAGGTTCAGGGATGCAGGAGCATGGGCTGAATTCATGCTCGCCCCGGCGGAGGAAAATCCGCTCGGAAAAATCAGCATAGGCGCAAGAATTTTCCTGGGCGACCGCGGAAAATCGGCCGTGGAGAAGGAGACCGTATTTCTCTACAGGAAGGGGCTTGAATTCTATGCGGCCGGTGAATGGGAGGCCGCCATCGAATCCTGGAGCCGCATACTCGAACTGAACGGAAGATATGAACCGGCGGAAGACGGAATAAGAAGCGCCAGAATGCAGCTTGAGCTTGCCCGCCGGATAAGCGGAAGCCTGAATTTCGACTGAACTATCTTTTTCTGCTGAAAATCCTGTAGTTCATCCATGGAAAAACGGCGTCCCTTGTCTCTATTCTGGTAAGCCATTCCGTGCTGACAGTATTTGATCCAAGCGCATCAAACACGGTCGTGAACGCCTTTATGGACTCCTCGAACCTCCTGCGCGCATACTCAGGAAAAATATCCTCGTCCAGCATCCTCGCGAGATCCGATGAAAGGGCTATCAGCAGCTCCTTCGCGCCTATGTTCAGAAGTCTGGCCTTAAGTCCGGAGTCCTTAGGAAATCTTTCCGCAAGGTCAGTCATACGTTCGCAGGCCTTGCGCGTGTAGCGGAGCATCCAGCTGTTACGCCCCGACAGGAAAGTCTCCCCGTAACCGGATGACGATGAATAGTACGGGCGGATTTTCTGAAGCTCGAACTGACGGCCGAGCATCTCGTTGAACAGCGCGGTGTTCAATGAAAAATCAGAAGCCGAGCGGAGCACATTCTCCAGCCAGCAGATGCCCTCGTGCCATTCACGGCGGATCATGTCCGCATCGATTGAGAATGCAAGCGAGACAAAATCGTTTCCGGGCAAAAGCCCGCGCGCACGCTCAAGCCTTCCTGAAATTCCGTCAAGGAACAGACGCGCGTCATCCGCACACCGTGCACTGGCAGCCCCGGCGTCATAGGAGTTCCTTCCCCGGTTCCAGTAGCAGAATCCTGACGGACATCTCGCCTCGTTTCCGTCAAGGAAAGGTGAAAGCCGATCCACAGGAAGCTCGAATCCTATGTCCCGGTTCAAGTCCATATAGTCATCACCCCTACAGTATCCGTTCTGTCCGAAAACGGCGTCCCGGAGCGTGAAATCATCCGCAAAGACTACGAGTGAATTATCCGTTCTGGCGGGGTAGAATATTCCTCCCCCGGCTGGTGTCTCCGAGAACAGGAAGGCCCTGGAGTCAAGAACCGTATAGTTGAAGCCATAGGAACGGATTATCTTCTCCGATCCGGGAACATACCCCTCCTCAGGCAGCCAGAATCCGTCCGGAAACTCTCCGAAACTTGACCTGTATGCGTGAATGCCGGTCTCTATCTCGGCGGAAAGAATCTCCTCCATGCCGGAATAATGGGGAATGAAAATTCCGGTTCCGCCTGTCGCAAGAATTTCTATGAATCCCCTACGCTGATATTCGCAGAATTTTCTTACGAGCTTCTTCTCATACCTGTCAAAAAAATCGGATTTCGTGCGCACGGCATCGGCGACTGTCCTTGAGATGTTGCCGGCCGCCGCGGCATCACCTGCGCACCGCTCAAGCTCCCTTTCGCCGAGGGCTATTTTACGGTCAAGCCACCCGCCGAATTCCTCATGAAAAGCGCTGCTGTCAAGAACCGCACACAGAACAGGCGGAAGGACAAGCACAATCCGGAAAGACACATTGTCCCGCTCCAGACTGTCGAACATATTCAAAAGCGGAATATACACATCGGAGACCGTCTCAAACAGCGCATTCCGGACAGGAACATCGCCTGAAAGCCTGTCTCCATCAAAATTTACAAAGACCTGAGAGGCCTTCACGACTACCGCAAGATTCTTCAACATACCGGCAAAAACTCCTGATTCAGGAAAACGACTGTCTGTAACTGACGAAACGGGATTTCATCGCCTCGTCCATTCCAGAGAGAACCGCTATCTCCGGAAATGAAAGCTCAGCACCGGGACGGGCATCATTCAGAAATCCGGCGCCGCAAGGGATTCCGACAGGAGAAGAGACGGCCAGCAGGCGGAATTCGCGGTTCTGAACAAATCCGAGCTGCACGCGGAGATTTTTTTTCCCGGGCGGAACAAGCACATACTGTTCCTGAGGAGATACAGCCGCCTTCACGTCAAAAAAATCAGACTCAGCCGCCGAATCCTCCGAATCAAAGAAAAGAATCCTAAGCACAAGCGAATCGCTTCCGCCTGATGCCGCCAGATCCGACGGACTTATGTTCCAGCAGATAAAAATCCAGGCCGGATTGCGGAGCACACAGATGACCTGCGTCTCGCTGTAATTGGACGGAAGCGCACAGTCCTCATCATTGTCCGCATAATCCGAGATCACCATGTCATCGGACAGAACAGGCTCATCCGCCAGCTCCAGAATCTCGGCAATCAGAAAACGTCTGTTCAGATTGTCGGGAACCTCAACCCCATAATCATCAGCAAGCTTTGACAGGTCGGAAAACGACAGGGTCTCCAGATAGCGGCGGGTAATGAATTCTTTCTCCATAGCAGTGATATAATCCAGAAAAAAACAGGCTTAGTCAAGGAGGACAAAAAAAAACACCCCGGAAAATACTCCCGGAGTGGATGAATTTCCTGCAGGGGAAATCCCTGCGGAATGTCTATTTTGCGCGTTCGATGAACGAGCCGTCACGGGTGTCAATCACGACCTTCTCGTCCGAGTTGATGAAGAGGGGAACCCTCACCTCTATTCCGGTGTCAAGAGTCGCCGGCTTGAGCGATTTTCCGGACGTGTCTCCCTTCACTCCAGGCTCGCAGTATGTGACCGTGCGGACGACACGTACAGGAAGATCTATTCCGACAGGCTTTCCCTCATAGAAAGTGAGATTTACCTCAAGATCATCTTCCGGAGTTATGTATCCGGCATAGTCGCCGAGATCTGACTTGGGAAGCTCGAACTGCTCGTAGGTATCCTGATCCATAAAAACGTATGTGTCACCGTCAATATATGAGAGCTTCGTCGTGTGACCGTCAAGATCGACCTCGTCGAATTTCTCTCCGGCATCAACACCGAGATCCATCGTTGAATCCGTAACAAGATTCTTCACGCGGAGATTTGTAACCATTCCGGCGCGGCCTGAACGCTGTCCGAGCATTTTCTGGACGATGAGCGGATTTCCGTCATACATGAACGCCGTACCAACTTTTAACTGTGAAGTCATCAGCATAATCGTAACCCCTGAATTCTTAAAAAAATTTCTGTTAATTTCCGCCGATTATAATGTTTTGCGTAATAAAAGTCATCAGGTTGGACGCGAGGTTTCCGTTTTTTCGCAATTTTTGTGAGAACGCACGGAAGGAAGGACGGAGACGCTGTTCAAGCCGCATGAATTCCGAAACAGCATGGCGCAGATCCGCTCCTGAAGACGGCGAATTGAATCCGAGCCACAGCCGCCTGACCGCTGAAAAAGTCACGTCATCGAAAAAAGGACGCATACGTTCCAGAAGCGCCTCCACCTTCACAAGCTGATAGTCATCCGACTGCGGATACGCATGCCAGACGAACGGAATTCCGCTGAGGCAGGCGCGGCTCAGGCTCTCCTCGCCACGGACGAACAGAATCCGGCAGCCGTACATAAGCCTGTCCCAGTCCTGCTGGTTCATGAATTCAAGCGGAATAAAGTCGAATTTTCTGCGGACATCATCTCCGCAGCTCCTGAAAGCGCTGTCCACCGAGGCGAATCCGGCTCCGGGCGCCGCAAAAAACGGAATTCTGGAGGAAACAGCGGCGGCAAGCCCCTCAAGGAGCGGCTTCCATTCTCCCGGATAGCAGAAAAACAGGATTCCTCCGTTTCCGTCCGCCGCAAAAGGCTCCGTATCTTCTATTATAAGTCCGCCGGTAAGTTCCGTGAATCCCGGCATGAAATTCACCTTTCTGACATGGGAATTCCTTGTTATCGACGGAAGCTTATGGAAAGTCCCGGCGTAATCCTCGGCGGTCAGATAGTCTATCATTATTATATCCACATCGTGCGGAAGAGGCCTGTCAAAAAGCAGAGTCTCAAGCCAGTCAGGGCGGCCGCACTGGAAACATTCAAGAATCACTGAGGGAAATTCGGAAGAAAACGCGGCCGAACATATATCCGCACGGTTCCAGTCATATACGGCCATTCCGTCACATTCCTGAAATGGAAGTCCCGGATTTATCCTGTCGTTTATTCTGGCGAAGGACTCAAGCCCGTCAACCGCAAGCCTTATACGCACGGGCGGAAATCCGCGGCCGCCGCAGGCAAGAAGGGCGCGGGAAAGACGGAACACAACTCCTATGTCACCGAAATTGTCAACAACCCTGCACAGGACATCTATAAGAATGCCGTTCACCGGATCTGGCTGTAGAGGGAGCTAAGCTCATCGCGCCATTCCCCGCGAGTGTCCCGCGGCTCCCATTCAATTACCTTTCTTATCTTGAAATGGCGCTGATCCCGCGGATTCTCAAAATAAAGGATTCCGAAACGTCCCTGACCTATATAAACAATCTTCTCGTTCTCGCCCAGATTCTCCGCAGAGCCGATTTTTCTGATGATACAGTCAAAATGGGCGGGAGCGCCGCTTACCCGATCCGTCATCGCTCCGGCCACATCCGTAAGCGGCTCGCCGCAGACTGGACACACGAGATTCCTTGCCTTGAGCTCCTGAATCGCCTTGAGCCTCTCCTTCTCGGCTTCCGGATTCTCGTATAAGGTGCTGTTGTAACGGAATGTCCTCTGTCTGCCCGAATGCTGCTTTTGGAATCTGGATTCGTTGTTCTTCTGTTTTTTCCAGTTTCCAGAATATTTTCTGTTTTTTCTTCCTTTTTCCATAAAATGCTCCGCCGGAGGAATCTATTCCCGCAAAATAAGTTCATCCTGAGTCTCGACCAGTTTCCGGCTTATGACCTGGGCTATACGCAGGATGGCGTTGTTGATATATTCCTCGCTGTGTATTTTTTTTCTCAGCTCAAGTATACGGGAAGCAGGCTGCTCCTGTCTCTCCTGAATCACATAAGCTGAATTTATGTCCGATGTCATGCCAGAAATCATAAAGGCTCCGAAAAAGCATTTTCAATATGATATACCGGAGGAAAATCCGGCATATCTACGACAATCACATCAAAGCGGATGCAACTGTCATTATATTGTCGATGATTTAGCAGAAAACATTTAGACGTTTTTAAAATTCTGCGGCGCTTGGCCGGTCCCAGCTCCTTTACGAGCATATCCCGAGTGCCGTTCGGAAGGGTCTTGACCTCCACGAAAACAAGAACATCATCTTTACATGCTATTATATCAATCTCGCCGTATCTTGTCCGCCAGTTCCGTGCGACAATCTCATATCCGCATTCGGCAAGGTACCCAGAAGCCCTCCGCTCCCCGTCTTCTCCTGTTTTCTTTCTGCCCACCGGCTATCCCCTGCCTTCCGCCTCAAGTATGAAACAGAATATTCTGGCCATCACAAGCCATGTCTCCTCCGGTATATATGCCCCTATTTCCTGTGCCGAAAGGACATCAGCAAGATCCGCATTCTCAATGATCCTGACACCGCTTTTCTCCGCGGCGTCCAGTATCTGATCCGCAAGCTCGCCATGCCCGGCCGCAGTTATGAAAGGGGCATCAGCCCAGTCCGGGTATTTCACCGCCACGGCCGTCCTGATTTTTCCGCTCATGCGAAACCTCCCGCGGAGATGAATTCTCCGAACTCCCAGGAATCCGGAATTCCGCCGTCCTCCCAGACCACATCGGCATCACCGCATACAGAAGCGAGAAGTTTCCTCAGCTTTGCCGCAAGCTCGGTCCGGCGTGATTCATTCTCCGCCTCAGTTCTGAAACTCACGGATATTTTTCTGCGGGAAACAAATCTCACCAGAAAAAATGACTTTTTCCCGCCGGCCTCCGCCGACACAGAAAAAGACTCCATATTCTTCCCGGAAAAAGACATTCCGACAAAACCGCCGGCAATCACATTCTTCCCATCCCCTTCCGATGAAAGCTCGAACGGAATCAATATCCGCCGGAAGGACGGGCATGATTTCACGCGTATTCCGGCATGGTTCACGACGGTAAGAATTCCCGGCTGATTAGGAAGCCTGCCGCCGAAAACCGACGCAGCGAATTCCATTATCCCGGCCGACAGAGAGTCCTCCACGTTTTCCGAGAAGACTTCTCCTCCGGAAGCGCCGGACGGCCGCCGGGAGAAGTCCTCTGGCTCATGATACAGCTGATTTATGACAGAGGCGACTGTTTTCTCAGAAACTGGAATCCCCCCGGAAATCAGCAGAAGCATAACCGACACGGCTTTCAGCTCCATTCCCGGAAAGCGCGAGGCCATCCGGAAAATTCTTGCGGCAGATTCCGTTCCAAGTCCGTATTTTCTAAGTCCGGCTATTATAAACACCGAAAGCGCAGTATCAGGAAGACCAGCGGATGAGACTGCAACCGAAAGCATGGCGTCAGACACCGGTGCATATATGTCCGAAACGGCAGGAAGCGGACTCCGGCTGACGGTTATACCGGAAGGATTTCCGCCGCCAGAAACAGGAACGACAATAATTTTCCCGTTTCTGAATGACAGACGCCCTGAAAAAACGGTTCCCGCCGTGAATTCCAGCTCTGAGCTCACGGTCATTCTGGTCCCGCCGACAAAAGCCGCATAACGGCCGTTCCCTTCATCCGAGATTATTCTGACCATAACAGAACCGCCCTCCAGAGCAACACGGTTTTCCGCATTATCATGGAGGGCGGTTCCATTCAATGACACGCCGTCAGCGTTCATGAAAAATCCTTTCGGTAAAAATCACTTTGCCGCCGCGGACTTCTCAGCCGCAGCCTCAGCACGCTCTTCCTTAATCTGGGCTTCTGTGGCGGCGGCGGCAGCCTCGGCACGGGCATTGCGGGCCGCAATCTCAGCCGCAATCTTTCCGCCGACAAGTGTCTTGACCTTCGCATCTTTTCCGATCTTGTCACGGAGATAATAAAGTTTGGCACGGCGGACTTTTCCGGGACGTACAATATCAACCTTGACGATTCTCGGTGAATTGAACGGGAACACACGCTCCACTCCGACTCCGTATGAAATCTTTCGCACTGTGAAAGTCTGACGGGCACCTGCATTCTTCTTGCAGATTACGATTCCCTCATAGACCTGAATACGCTCCGTCTTTCCTTCAATAATCTTGAAGTATACCTTGACAGTGTCACCGACATTGAAGCCCTGCGCACCCGGACGTTTCTGTGTTTCTTCAATAGTTTTAATAAGATCCATTCTAATCTCCAGCGGATCTGTGTCCGCGCCTCTTTTTAAGGCGCTTCATGCAGACCTGTTCTGTTATTTCCTCAATCATTTTTTCGGCCTCACAGGAAAGCAGTCCTGACATTCTGGCCGTACAGATCATATCCGGTCTGTTCGCCATGGTTTTCATTATGCTCTTCCTAAGCCGCCACTTCCTGATTTCCTCATGGTTTCCGGACATAAGCACATCCGGAACCTCAAGACCTCTGTACACAGGCGGTCTTGTATACTGCGGATACTCAAGAAGTCCGCCGCAATAGCTCTCCTCTTCAAGAGACTCCCCGGATATGACTCCGTCAACAAGGCGATAGACAGTATCTATCACGACCGTCGCCGCAATCTCACCGCTGGACATGACATAATCCCCGATGGAAATCTCCATGTCCACATAAGAATCAATTATCCGCTGGTCGATACCTTCGTACCTTCCGCAGATGAAGACAAGCTCATCCATACGGCTAAGCTCAAGAGCCTTTTCCTGTGTGAAGGTTTTTCCGCTCGGTGTCATATAAACGACACACTTCCGCATGGCCCCCACGCTGTCCAAAGCTCCTCCCAACGGTCCGGGCATCATAAGCTGTCCGGCTCCGCCGCCATACGTACCGTCATCACAGGTATGGTGCTTATCAGGAGCAAAATCTCTGATGTTCACCAGATCGTAGGCAATAATTCCCTTTTCAACCGCCTTGGCCATGATTGAGTTTTCAAAATAAGCCCTGACGATTTCAGGAAATAAGGTCAGCACAGTAAATTTCATGGACTTACTCCAGAATCCAGAGGTGCATCAATTGGACGGTACCGTTTCTGACATCAACTTTTCCTATATGCTGTCCGGAAAAAGGGACAAGAACCGTACGGAGCTTTCCGCCGGAAGAATATTTGATGTCGTCACCGATACAGCCGCAACTCTCGGAGAGAGAAACTTCAAGCAAGTAACCTGCTCCGCCTTCCAATACGTCTGTGATTGTCCCCACTTTTTCAGCAGGTGCAGCTGACGCTGCCGGTCCGCCGTCCCAAACAAGGGAACAACGTTTCAAATCCTCGATGTACCATTCATCCTTTTTGAGGGGATGGGCATATCTGCGCGGAACCGAAATCTCCCATCTGTTATACTTCCGTATCTCCTCAGGAGAATCTATATCCGCAAATTTCATGTACACGGTGTTTGTACCGGGACGGACGGATTCAACTTTTAAAACCCGATTCTCCTCACCATGAACCAAAGTCACTTCCTTCAATTTGAGAATATGATCATAATCACCGGAAGCGCTCTCTACCTTACATTCACCCGAACACCCATGCGGGCCGCGGATGAACCCGACTGTCAGTTGTGCCTTCTCCATCAGCTGTCAGTCCAGTATATCAAGGCTGTAATGCTTACCGTCTTTTACAGCAGACGCGCTCAATACAGTACGCATTGCCTTTGCTATACGGCCGTATTTGCCGATAACCTTTCCTATATCATTATCCGCAACTTTCAGCTGGAGCACCATTCCCTTTTCGCCTTCAGTTTCATTTACAGAGACGGCTGACGGATCATCGACCAATGATTTTGCGATGTATTCAATCAGGTCTTTTTCCATTACCAGTTCCTTTGTAAACTACTTTGCCTGTTTAGCAGACTGTCTGTTCATCAGTTTTGAGACGATCTCAGTAGGCTGGGCACCGACACTGATCCAGTACTTGGCACGCTCCATATCGATGGAAACCTGATTCTCCTCAGCGGCTATCGGCTGAAAAATTCCGAGTTCCTCGATACATCTTCCGTCACGCGGTTTGTGTGAGTCCTGAACGACCACACGGTAACACGGACGCTTCTGTGTACCAAATCTTTTTAGTCTGATCTTGACCATTTTTACCTCCACGGAACCATGCAGGTTCCGAATTATCAAACACAGCGGAATACTCCGCATATATTTTGAATGGAAATGATAACAGATAGGACTGCTTTAGTCAACGACAGTCACTGTTTGTTGAATCTGGACAGAAACAGCTTTGTCCTTCCCTGCGACGGTCTGTCTATGACATCATGCGGTTCTCCCTGCTCGACTATGATTCCGCCGTCCATAAAAATTATCTTGCTCGAGATGTCCCTGGCAAAGGCCATCTCGTGGGTTACGACAATCATCGTCATCCGGTCCGAAGCAAGTTCTTTTATGACGGCAAGAATCTCACCGGTAAGTTCAGGATCGAGCGCTGATGTCGGCTCATCAAAAAGGAGAACAGACGGCCTAAGCGCAAGCGCCCTTGCTATCGACACGCGCTGCTGCTGACCGCCGGAAAGCTCACACGGGTAGTTGCGCGCCTTGGTCACAAGCCCCATCTTGTTCAGCAGCTCCATCGCCACCGCATCGGCCTCATCCTTCGAGCGCCCCAGCACCCTGACCTGAGGATCCGTTATGTTCCGCAGCACGGAAAAATGCGGGAACAGGTTGAAATTCTGGAAAACCAGTCCGCTCCTAAGAATTATCTCATGGCGCTTCTGCTTTTCGGCATAAACACCGTTCCTCACAAGATATTCTCCGCAGACGGAAATGCTTCCTCCGTCCACAGTCTCAAGCTGGGATATGCAGCGGAGAATCGTCGATTTTCCCGAACCGCTGGGGCCGATTATTCCCAGAACCTCACCTTTTCTGACTGAAAACGAGATTCCCTTCAGAATCTCATTTCCGCCGAACGATTTTCTAATGTCAGAGACACAGACAATCTCCTCGTCTGCGGCTGTTTTTTCCATAAGACACTCCGGAGTCTTTTTGACGGACACCCATGCTCAAACGCACGGACAGAGTCCGCATCCATAATATCAAAACCTGGATTCATATCATCTTCCGGCACAAGCGCCACGATACGCCCCTAACGGATCAACTGTAATAGGAAAGTTTCTTCTCTATCCGTGAGAACACAAATGAAACTCCCCAGTTCATGACAAAATAAAAAACTCCGGCGATGAACAGGGGAAAAAAAGAGAACATCGCGCTCTGCCGCTCCTTTGCGACCATAAGCAGCTCCGAGACTCCGATAACGGACACCAGAGCCGTATCCTTCACAAGCGTTATGACCTCATTTCCCATTGCAGGAACAATCCTCTTCACGACCTGAGGAAGGATTACCGTAAAGAATGTCTGACATGAAGTATACCCGAGCACCTTGGCCGCCTCATGCTGCCCCACAGGAACAGACTCTATTCCGCCGCGGTAAATCTCCGCGAAATAGGCGGCGTAGTTGACAGAAAGGGCGATTATGGCCGCGGCAAAACGGTTCCACCTGAACGACACATCGTACCCCAGCGACATCAGCCAACGGATAAATATTCCCGGTCCGAAATAGACGACAAGAAGCTGGAGCATCAGCGGAGTTCCGCGTATCACAAGCAGAAAAACATTCACCGTACCGGAAAGAATTCTGTTGCGGGACATACGCCCCACCGCCACCGGAAGGGCCAGAGGAACTGAAAAAAGCAGGGTCAGGAAAAACACCTGCAGCGATGTGAGCGAACCGTTCAGCATCGCCGCAAGCATTTTGACATATCTGTCTGAAATCATCGCCGTTTATGTTATTTGCCGATCACGGAAATATCACGTCCGAACCATTTCTGAGAAATGGCTGTCACAGTTCCGTCGTTCTGCATCGCGACAAGAATCCGCTGTACCTCATCACGGAGCTTGACGTCTTTTTTCCGGAATGCTATTCCGTAGGCTTCCCTTGAAAGCGCCTCATCCACAACGACGAAAGGCTTCTTGGACTGCGCTATGGAATAATTGGCGACAACGCTGTCCATGACAATTCCGTCCACACCGCCGATATCAAGATCGTTCATCGCGGTAAGATTGTCCTTGAACATGACCATATTTCCTATTGAGGAGCTGAATTCAGCGTTGCCCTCGACCGCATCCTGTGCGCTTGAGCCGCTCTGCAGACCGACAGTCTTTCCCTTCATTCCGGAAAGACCGGTGATTCCGCTGTCCTTGCGGACGACAAGCGCCTGCTCATTGTTCAGATAAGGCTCCGTAAATGACAGAACCTGCCTCCTCTCGTCCGTGATTGAAAAGCCGTTCCATATACAGTCGATTTTTCCTGTATTGAGCTCCATCTCCTTTGCGCCCCAGTCAATCGGCTGGGCGACGAATTCAACACCGAGCCTTGCGGCCACCTCTTTTGCAAGATCAATGTCATATCCCACAATATTGTTGTCGTCATCACGGAATCCTAGCGGCGGAAAGGAATCGTCAAGACCGAGCACGAAGTTCCCGCGCGACTTGAGCTCCGCAAGGGAATTATCCTCAGTCCTGTCCGCCTTTTTACAGCCGGCTACGGACACAACAAAAGCCGCGGCGAGAATTCCCGCCGCCACAAACATCTTCTTCATTCTTCCACCTCTATAAGAATCCGCATAAAACGGAAAAATTAACATTCTGACTCAGAGACAAATTTTCTGAGCGCGGAAATCTGCTCCGCAACCTTCTCCGATGCCGGACCGCCGTCGGTTTTTCTTGCCTCGACACAGAATTCGGGCTTTATCCTTGCGAAAACATCATCATCAAAAAGCGGCGAGCACCGCCTGAAATCATCAAGAGAAAGCTCCTCCAGCGCGCACCCCCGTTCAATCGCCATTCTCACGGCCTTTGCCGCGACTCCATGCGCGGTTCTGAACGGCATTCCGCGGCACACAAGATAATCAGCGACATCCGTGGCGTTGAGATAACCGCCGCGGCAGGCGTCAGCCATGCGTGCGGTATTCCAAACCGCCGATGAGACCATCATGGTAAAGACCTTCACGCACGAAAGGACGGTGTCACATGCGTCAAAAAGGCTCTCCTTGTCCTCCTGCATATCGCGGTTGTAGGCCAGGGGCAGAGCCTTCATCATTGTAAGCAGGGCAAAAAGATCACCGTACACTTTTCCTGTACGGCCGCGTATGAGTTCCGCAAAATCGGGATTCTTCTTCTGCGGCATGATTGAACTTCCGGTGGACCAGCGCTCGCTGAGCTCCACGAATGAGAATTCCGTCGTGGACCACAGGACTATCTCCTCGCAGCAGCGGGAAAGATGCATCTGAATCAGGGCAAGGGCGGAGACAATCTCGATGCAGTAATCCCTGTCGGACACGCTGTCAAGGGAATTCATCGTAACCCCGGAAAAGCCCAGTTCTCCGGCCTCAAATTTTCTGTCAAGGGGAAGTCCGCTTCCGGCCAACGCGCAGGCTCCTATCGGAGAAAGCGAGATTCTTTCCAACGCATCACCAAGCCGTCCGAAATCACGGACAAAAGGCCACGCCCAGGCGCAGAGATGGTGGGCAAGCGTCACCGGCTGGGCATGTTGCGTATGCGTGAATCCAGGAATCAGATCAGCCGTATGTTTCTCCGCGACGGATGCAAGCATATCCACCATGGTGAGAAGGGAATTGCGGAGTTCCGGCACAAAACGCCGGAGATAAAGCCTCTCATCAAGCGCAATCTGATCATTGCGGCTCCGTCCGGTATGGACCTTCTTCCCGGCCTCACCGATTCTGTCAGTAAGCTCGGCCTCTATAAATGAATGTATATCCTCCGCCGAATAATCTATTTTAAGGGAGCCGTTCTCAAGATCTTTCCGTATTGACACAAGTCCTTCTGAAATCCGTTCCGCCTCGTCCGCGGTAATTATTCCCGAATGGGCGAGCATATCCACATGGGCCATGCTTCCGGTTATATCATCAAAGGCCATCCGCTCGTCAACGTGAATTGAAGTCTCAAAAGCCACAGCCTGGGCATCCGGTCCTTCCTCAAAACGGCCGTGCCAGAGCGCGGCATGATTGTCAGCAGTTATTGTTCCGTGTTCCGCCATAATGTTCCAATTATATAGAAAACAAACATACGTTGCAACGTTGGGCATAAAAAAAAAACGGACGGAGCCTGTCACGGTACCGTCCGTCAATCATACGGCAGGAATGAACGATCCAAAGCGCAGAGCATAAGAAATATGCACCGCAACAGGTATCAGAACCGCCGCATAACAGAATTATCTGTTGGCATCATCAATGAGAGCCTGCCATGCGTTCTTTGTAGTCTCATACTGCTCCTGGGCAGTGGCCGCGCCGGCCCAGAAATTCCAGATGAATGAACCGACATTGAATCCTGCGACAAGCGTATCGAAGCGCGGATTCGGGTTGTCGTGCATCAGGGTCAGAGTCTCGTCAACGGCGCGTGTGTCGCGGAAACAGGCATAATATCCCTCTTTCCATGTGTCCTGTCCCTCATATCCCGGAACTGTATCTGACCAGAGGTCGTAGGCCTTGGCAAGCGACTCGGCACGGTCCTTGTCGTAGCAGGCCGGAATCACATACATATTGTCATCATGCAGCGTCTTATACTTTCCGTCACCTTTAGGTCCGAGCGGGAAGCAGACGAAACCGAAGTCATCCTTCATTTCGGAGAAGCGTCCGCCCGGCTGGGCGTTGTATTCCTGATCAACAAGGAACGCCACGTTTCCGTTGGCGAATTCAGTATACATATAGTCCCAGCTGGCTCCTTCCGGAGCCGGAAGCTCATAATTCTGGACCATGTGGCGGATCCAGTTCAGGGCTTCCATGGAATTCTCCGAATTCGTGTCATTATAGAGCTTGCCGTTTTTGTCGCGCGCAATCCAAGCGCCGCCGTTCGACATAAGCGCAAGATGCGAGAACTCAGTGGAAAGGCTTGACATCGCATAAATATCCGGCACTCCGTCATTGTCCGTATCACGGGTAATCTTCCGGCAGATATCCTCAAACGTCTCCCATGTCCATTTTCCCTCTTTCTGAAGATCATAAATATAATCAGGATCGATGTTCGCCTCCTGAAGAAGCCTCTTGTTGAAGAAAACTCCTCCTCTCGGCTCCGGAGCCTCAGCCCTCATGCCATAAAAATGAAGTCCCTTTGAGCTTTTCACCTTTGTGGCCTGATCCCATTTCTTGTCCGACCAGTTCACAGCCTTTATTGAAGAAAGATCATAGAAAAGGTTCGCCTTCAGTCCGGCACCGATTGAACGGCCGTCCACGATGAAAATGTAGTTCTCGTCGCCGCCGGTAGTACAGAAGTTCGCCACGGTCGTAGGATGAGTGCCCCAGCCGCCGATTGATTTCTGAACCATCGTAAAGTTATATGTTTTCTGAAGCCAGTTTCTGAACGCGCGCTGATCCTCTTCCGCAGACGAGGACGGTTCCCTGTCCGGATTTGACCACCAGTCAGCGATCACAATATCGATTCCCTTGAGGTTGTAGACTTTCTTTGTGTCAGGATCTTTTCTCTTCTCCAGTTTCTTATATGGATCATCTTTTTTGGCCTTCTTTTTTGGTGCCGCATAAGCCTGCCCAGCAATCATGAGCATGGCAAGTCCAGCCCAGACGGCCTTTGTCCATCTACCCTTAATCATTTTTGCCTCCTATAACATAAAAATGATATAACAATTATCGATTATTATAGCACGAATTCACCTGCATGGAATTTTTTTTTACGAATTTTTAACAATATAGTGAATTTCCCCTATACCGGAACTGAAATATGACATCGCAAAAGACCGGAAATCAATTTAAAACAAAAAAACTTGCCGGAAAAGCAAGTTTTCTATTTCGGGATGACAGGATTTGAACCTGCGACATTCTGGTCCCAAACCAGACGCGCTACCAGCTGCGCTACATCCCGAAAAGTTTTGACAGGATACCGTATTTGTGATTTTAAATCAATACCTTTCATGACATATCAGCGATCTCAGACTGAGCGCAGCGCCCGGAGCTCATGCCATTTCCCGGCGCAGGCACGGAAAGTCTCCGGTCAGGGGCAGAATTCGGCGACGGCCTCTATTTCTCCGCCTTTTGCGATGCGGTCCGCAAGAACCCGTCTTATGACGACACGGACCGCCACGCCATGTCCCGAAGAAAGAGCTGCCGGAGCGGATGCGGTTATCTCACAGTGAATGAAGTTTTCAGTAACCGCATGACACACAAATTTATCTCCGCTCAGCACAGACGGTCTTCTGACATTCTCAAGAACGGCATCAAGCGGAATTCCCACGAAAGACTCAATATATTCGGTCTTCTTCCGGACGGACAGGGCCGAAAGCTCAGCGGCGCGTCTGCCTGCCACAGACTGCGGAATCCTGTTCTTCATCAGGGCGGCGGGAGTTCCAGGCCGTGCGGAAAATGGAAAAGCATGGACCCAGACAAAACCGGAATCCCGGCAAAGCTCCATCGTCCGGCGGAAATCATCCTCCGTCTCTCCGGGAAAACCCGTTATCATGTCGCAGGCCAGGAACGGCCTCTCCTTTGCGGCGGCAAGTTTTTCACATGCCATGGAGACATCCGAAGCCCTGTATGTCCTGTTCATCGCATCAAGAACCGAATCACTGCCGCTCTGAACAGAAATATGAAAATGCGGCCTGACCCGCCCGTCAGCTATCACCGAGCAGAATTCGTCATCTACAATCTCAGGGTAAATACTTGAAATTCTGAATCTTATCCGCTCCGTGCTGTCAAGAAGGATGCGCAGAAGACCGGAAAAACCTATTGTTCCGCCATCATACGCTCCTCTGTACTGGGCAATGTTCACGGAGGTAAGCACAACCTCGACATTTCCGGCCGCCTCAAGCCCCCTTACCCTCTCCACCGCCGAAACGACATCAAGTGACGTGCTTTTTCCCCGCGCGGCATGAATCGCACAATATGAGCAGCTGTTGTTGCATCCGTCCTGAATTTTCAGGGAAGCCCGGGAATGCGCGGCAAATGATGTGGCCGCAAGACGGAAAGAATTCTCCGGAATGCCGGCTCTGCGCTGCGCAGGAGATGAAATCAGGGATGTAAGAAGAGAAGCGAACCCCACAGGATTCCATTCCGTCGTGGCAAGATATTCCGAGAGCAGCGGCGGAACATCAGCTATCCGGCTTTTTATCTGACCGCCCAGAACTGAAATCCTGCCGTCAATCGCGGCAATCTCACCTGCGCGGAGCTGGGCATAGCAGCCGGTCACAAGAACTGCGGCCTGCGGATATTTACGTAGTGCCAGACGTATCAGGCGTCTCGCTTTCTGCTCCGCCTTTCCAGTCACGGTGCAGGTATTTATTATGCACAGGGGAACAGACTCATCCTCAGCCGTTTCCGAGGAAATCTGAGACAGATCAGGCGTGTATCCGCTTCCGGAGAAAGCCTCGGCCGCAGCCTCGCTCTCAATCTGATTCAGGCGGCAGCCCAATGTGATTATACGTATTTTTCTCAATCTGATTTTCTACTGGAGCTTGGAATTCGCACGATCGCGTCCGTTTCTGGCATACACGGACGACGAATTCAGCCGGAGAGCCTCATCATAAGCCTCAACCGCCTCGAAATAATTCCCGGCCATCTCGCGCGCATACCCGAGCCGAACCCACCAGCTGTCAAGAAGAGGTTCCTTCCTGACGGCGGCGGAAAGGGCTATGTCCGCATGCTGATACCGCGCCTGCCGTATATAAATCTCGCCCATATAATAGTAGGCTGATCCCATCCTTGCGCTGCTCTCAGGAGCGCTGGCGACATACTGCTGGAACTGCTCCATCGCGCTGTTGTTCTTGCCAAGGTAATACCTGGCCTCGCCAAGAATCTCAATCAGGCGCAGATCATAAGGACTGATCGCAAGACCGTCAGCCGCGCGCTGCTCCGCCTCGGCATACTGCCTGTTCTTGACGAGAGACCAGCACATAACAACATAAGATTCAATCCTGTTGGGATTTTCCTTCAGCTCATCCTCACAGACAAGAACAGCCTCCCTGTACTTTCCGTTATGATAAAGAACCAGCGCATCCTGTTTTGCCGCAGTCTGGGGAAAAAGTGGAAAACCTGATAAAAAAAGACAAAATACAAAAAAAACTCTATTTCTCATTGCCGTTTCCGTCCGTAAGCATGGAACATCTTCCGGTGAAGACACATCCAGGTTCAAGCACAACCTTTCTGGTGACAATATCACCGTCAAGCGAGCCGGAGGAAGTGACAAAAACAAGATCGGCGCCGGTTATGTTTCCATGGACGCTGCCCTTTATAAGAACTCTCGATGCGATTATCTCCGCATTCACCGAAGCGCCCGTATCAATCACAAGATCGCTGACGGCATCAATACGGCCGTTCACAATTCCACGTATCATGAACGGCTTCTTTACCCTGACATTACCCGTAAAGGAAATGTCATTCTCCACAATCGTATCAAAGGCCTCATCCTCAAGCTCAAAAAAGTCGGAATCCTTAACATCAAACATACCGCAAGATTTTAACGGTTATATTTTCAGCCGTCAATAGCATCAAATCTCATCCGATCCAGTGTCCGTTCAGATCAAAGTATCTTCCGGCCGGATCAAACACGGGATGCTTTCCGTCCTTTTCGGAGAGAACAGGCTCAATATCCGGAGCTATGGATTTCCAGTCTATACCGACTGATGAATCATTCCACATAAGTCCGCCCTCGCCCTTGGGATCATAGAAATCCGTACACTTGTATGCGAACACCGCACTGTCCGACAGGACATAGAATCCGTGGGCGAACCCCTCCGGAATATAGAACTGATTCTGTCTTTCCGAGTCAAGAACCACGCCGTAATATCTTCCGAACGTCACGCTGCCGTTCCGCAGATCCACGGCCACATCGTAGACCTTTCCTGAAAGCGCTCGCACCAGCTTTCCCTGCGGATGTTCAGTCTGAAAATGCAGCCCGCGCAGAACTCCGCGCGATGAGCTTGACTGGTTGTCCTGAACGAACTTCATCGTAAGTCCGGCCGCAAAAAAATCCCTCTCGCTGTAGGTCTCCATAAAATATCCGCGGCTGTCACCGAAAAGCTTCGGCTGAATCTCGTAAAGTCCAGCGAATTTCAGTCCGTTCCTCTCGCACCGCCTGAATTCAAACGCCATATTTTCACCTCAAATCATTTTTCCGTCAGCTGTTCGCGATATACTCCAAGTATCTTCCGTAGTCGGTCTTGTATGATGCCGCCATTTTCAGAAGCGTATCCCTGTCCAGCCAGCCGTTGCGGAAGGCAATCTCCTCGATGCAGCTTACGTACATTCCCTGACGCTTCTGGATAGTCGCGATGAAGTTGCTCGCCTCAAGAAGTCCGTCATAAGTTCCCGTGTCAAGCCACGCCATTCCACGTCCCAGAAGCTCCACAGAAAGCTCACCTCGATTCAGATACTCGTTGTTTATAGAAGTAATCTCTATCTCGCCGCGAGCGCTCGGCTTAACGTCTGCTGCTATGGCAACAACATCATTTGAATAGAAATAAAGTCCTGGAACCGCATAGTTCGATTTTGGGGAGGACGGCTTCTCCTCTATTCCAAGCACCTTTCCGGACGCATCAAATTCAACGACTCCGTATGCGGTTGGATCCTTCACAAGATAGCCGAAAATCACGCTGCCATTTCCGCCCTCCACGGTTTCACGCGCCCTCCTCAATGTGGAAGTGAAGCTCTGGCCGTAAAAAATATTGTCGCCGAGGACAAGGGCGACAGAATCATTTCCGATGAATTCCTTTCCTATTATAAACGCGTCCGCAAGTCCGCGCGGTTTTTCCTGAACCGCATACCCGAACCTCATTCCGAGCCACGATCCGTCACCGAAAAGCTCCCTGAAACATGAAATGTCCCTCGGTGTGGAGATAATCAGAACCTCGCGGATTCCGGCCAGCATCAGGCATGAAAGCGGATAATAAATCATCGGCTTGTCATAGAGAGGCAGAATCTGCTTTGAGACCGCCCTTGTTATAGGATAAAGCCTTGTTCCGGAACCTCCGGCAAGAATAATTCCCTTCATTTTCTACCTTCCCATCTCCGTATAGTTCTTCTCAATCCAGTTCTTGTAGCTTCCGTTCAGGATATTGTTTATCCATTCCGGATTGTTCAGATACCAGTGCACAGTAGCCTTAAGTCCCTGCTCGAACGTCATCTTTCTTTCCCAGCCGAGCTTCGTCTTGATTTTTGTGCAGTCAATCGCATAACGCTTGTCGTGTCCAGGTCTGTCCTTGACATAGGTTATAGTCTTCTCCACGTCCTCCGGATTTTTTCCGAGCTCAGCCGCCGTAAGCTCAATCACCTTGTGCAGCAGCTTTATGTTCTGCCACTCGTTCTCGCCGCCGATGTTGTATTTCTCTCCGGCCGCTCCGTTCCTCACAATCAGCCAGACGGCGCGGTTGTGATCCTCGACGTAAATCCAGTCGCGGATGTTGTCGCCCTTTCCGTAGACAGGAAGACTCTTTCCGTCACGGATATTGGAAATCATGAGCGGGAGCAGCTTCTCCGGAAACTGGTACGGACCGTAGTTGTTAGTGCAGTTGGAAAGCGTTATCGGAAGACCGTAGGTATGGAAATATGCCATCACGATATGATCGGAGCTTGCCTTTGATGATGAATACGGGCTGCGCGGATCATACGGAGTGTCCTCGCGGAAATATCCGTCCGAACCGAGAGAGCCGTAAACCTCGTCGGTCGAAATATGATGGAAGAGCACGTCGTCGCGGATGGAACCGTCGTCCTTTTTCCAGAAACTGCGCGCGACATCAAGCAGCGTGAATGTTCCCATCACGTTGGTTCTCATGAAAGCCTCGGGCCCCAGGATGGAACGGTCAACGTGGCTTTCCGCGGCAAAATGAATAACGGTGTCGATGTCATACTGCCTGAAAATTCTCTCGATTTCCGCCCTGTCGCAGATGTCGGTCTTCTCGAAGAAATAGCGTTCTCCCCCGAATTTCTTCTCAACGTCGGCAAGGCTCTCAAGATTCCCGGCGTAGGTGAGGCAGTCAACATTCACGACATTTCCGTCAAAATCAGCGTCGCCAAAAAGATTTCCCTCCGAGGAGGACATTCCGAACAGGTAATGGATGAAATTGGAGCCGATGAATCCGGCCCCGCCTGTAATAAGTATATTGTGCAGTTTTCTACTCATGAGGTCATATTATCACATGAAACAGGTTATGTCATCATATACAGACACTCTTCATTCAGGAGAAAGCCTGTCAGCCTCAGAGCGACATATATCGGCGGTTCTTGAGTCCCCGATCCGGCGGTATGCCTCGGCCATACGGCGGAGAAAAAACGCGTCATCAGACGGAGAAAAACCGAATTCAAGCGCACGCTCCCAGACATCTATGGCAAGCTCATCGCTTACGGCTCCCTCTATGTTGCGGCGGAAAATATTGAGGGAGAAATCCATCACCTCAGGAAAGAACAGCTTGAAATAATGAAACGTCTTCTCCATGGCGACAATCTGCTCAAGAAGGATGACCGCATCATAGTATTCTCCGCGTATGGCAAGCTCCTCTGCAAGAATGTAGCCGTAATCCATGAAATCCTCACGGGTGAACCAATTTTTCAGGGAGAATCCGGAACGTGACATCTGCATCCGCTTGAATTCAGCGACCGCCTCATCCTCCCGCTGGTGCATCAGGTCGTAAAAGATAAGCTTTGAACGGCTCTCATCATCATCACGGTCAAGAAGCCACGTCCTGTAGTCAAAGGATTTTCCTGCCGGACCGTTTCTTCTGGATTTTACAAAAAATGACTCGTCAAAAATCGAACGCTGTCTGGCATCAGAAAGGACACGGTAGGCCTGAACGACTCTTGCGAATTCATCGCTCCGGGACACATCGCCGGACAGATCAGGATGGAGAACCTTGGCTTTCTCACGGTAAGCGCGCTTTATCTCTGCCAGAGTCGCCCCCGGACGAACTCCCAGTGTCCTGTAAAAATCATCCATAGCAGAAGCCTAAAAAATCTTGAAAAGCTCTTCTATTTTCGGTTTCTGT
The DNA here is from genome assembly GCA_963594605.1 of Bacteroidaceae bacterium. Lineage (GTDB taxonomy): Bacteria > Spirochaetota > Spirochaetia > Treponematales > Treponemataceae > Treponema_D. Next base: position 20,434 of record CAVBEH010000003.1, on the reverse strand, counting down.
ACGATAAGAACCGGACACTTTGAATTCGCAAGAACCTCACTCTGGGCTGAGGAAAGGACATTCCGCTTGACATCCGACCGCCCCGGCTCCCGCTCGTTTCCGCCCAGAAGAATCAGATCCGCAGAATATTCATCAGCAACCTTTATAATTTCGGTGAAGACACCTCCGCTTCTCAGCTCCTTCTCCATCTTCACACCTTTTGAGGAGGCAAGCATCTCCACATAACTCAGATAATGCTTTCCGTCCTCCCGGAGTTTCTGCTCAAAATCCTCCTTCTCGTCGTTCACAAGAAAACGGTTCATCGCAAGATATTTTATGGTGGCCGAATCAACCACATAAACGGACTTCAGGGCGGTATTGTAAGTTCTCGCCATCATAACCGCATACATGGCGGCATGAATTGATGACTGAGATCCGTTCACGGCAACAAGAATTTTTCTGAAAAAATTTTTTCCCATAATCTGACTGTCCTTAGCCCCTTTCAGATGAGAGGCTGACTGATACCCGGAATTCCTGCATCCTCATCAAAATCAGTTTTCCCTGTTGAGGCTGCGTTTTTTCAGAGCCTTGAGAACGAAAACATTCTCCCGCTCACGCTCCTCAAGCACTCCCTCTATATAGTTCTTCGTCTCGACCGTCTGAGGTATTATCATCTTGTCAAGCGCATTCACCCGGCGCTGCGTCTTCTTCACCTCATCCGCAAGGCGCCATACTATAGTTCTGACAGACGCCATCTGAGTAAGTAGCGAAAGCAGCTCGAAGAATTTGACGATTGTGGCATCCGTATTCGCGTATGTTCCTATGAACGAATAGAACAGCTCCTTCTGGGGAAGATCCACATCTATGGAAGAAAACTGCATACCGCCGATTGTCACCTTCTTCTCCCTTATGTTGAAGTCGTAATGTACGGCATGGGAAATCCGCTCGATCTGATCCGAACCGTCGGCCATAAGCATACGTCTGAATGCGGCATAGGCTTCTCCTGTCAGCCGGTCAATGTCGCGCTCAAGCAGCTTGACTTTCTCTACCAGATGCATCAGTTCCCGCACAAGAATCTCACGCTTCTCCTCCAGCAGCTCATAGCCACCTGTCGAGACCGCAAGCTGTTCCTTCATGGCAAGAAGATTTGATTTTGTCGGCGCGATATTCAGTTTTGCCAATTTTATTCTCCGGAAGGCAGATATTTGTCTATAAATGCCGGTTTAATTCGGACAAGCTCTTCCCTCGGAAGAACCGAAAGTATTTTCCAGCCTATGTCAAGCGTCTGTTCTATAGTCCTGTCCTCATATTCATCCTGTGCGAAGAATTCATTCTCCAGTTTCTGACCGAATCGCAGATAGTGTCTGTCAAGCGGAGAAAGCTCCTCCTCGCCTATGATGGCGGCCAGGTTGCGGATCGACTTCACCTTTGAGTAGGCCGCAAAAAGCTGGCTTGACACGTCCGCATGATCCTCACGGGTCATTTCAGCCCCGATTCCATCCTTCATAAGACGCGAGAGGCTCGGAAGTCCGGAAACAGGCGGATAGAGTCCCTTCTGGGACATCTCCCTGTCAAGAACTATCTGTCCCTCGGTGATATATCCGGTAAGATCGGGAATCGGGTGGCTTATATCGTCATTCGGCATGGTGAGAATCGGAATCTGGGTGATGGAACCCTCTGATCCCTTGATTTTTCCGGCACGCTCATAAAGCTCCGCAAGATCCGAATAAAGATAGCCAGGATACCCCTTGCGGCCCGGAACCTCACCGCGGGTCGTTGAAATTTCACGCAGAGCCTCGCAGTAGTTGGTCATATCTGTCATCACGACAAGGACATGCATTCCCTTCCTGAAGGCAAGATATTCCGCGGCGGTAAGCGCGCAGCGCGGAGTGATTATACGCTCGATTGAAGGCGCATCCGCAAGCGACTGGAACATGACGACCTTGGACAGAACTCCAGACTCCTCGAAAGTGTCCGTGAAGAATTTCGCCACGTCATATTTGATTCCCATTCCGGCAAAAACCATCACAAACTGCTCGTCACTGCTGCGGAGCTTGGCCTGACGGATAATCTGTGCGGCCAGCCTGTTGTGAGGAAGTCCGTTTCCGGAGAAAATAGGAAGTTTCTGTCCGCGGACAAGCGAATTCATTCCGTCTATTGCCGAGATTCCGGTCTGTATGAAATCGCGGGGATAGATACGCGCATAGGGATTTATCGGATTTCCGTTCACATTGAGCTTTTCGGAAGAGATTATCGGAGGATAACCGTCTACAGGCTCTCCAAGACCGTTGAATATTCTTCCGAGAAGTCCTTCCCCCACCCTAAGCTCAAGCGGCTGGTCAAGAAATTCAAATGTGGAATCATCTATATCAAGGCCGGTCGTGTTTCCGAACACCTGGACGACTACCGCCTTGTCCGAAATATCAACTATGCGGCCTGTCCGTCTTTCTCCGGAACGGTCTCTTACACTGACCGTCTCGCCGAAAAATACATTCTCCGTCCGTTTCAGGACAACGATAGGTCCGTCAACAGATGTCACACCACGGTATTCAACTCCTCTCATACTGCCGCCGCCTTTACATACAATCTCTCAAGCTCGCCGAGCTGACTGTCAAGATGCCCGCGCACTTCCTGAATTTTATCAATCTCATCATTTCTGTAAGCCGTCTTTATTCTGACAAGCTCCTCGCAGACCGGAAGCGAGACAACTTTCGGAAGAAGAGCGCCGTTCTTTATGACGGCAAGCGCACGTCTGTAGAATTCCATCATAAGCTCAAGAATCAGAATCTGCTTTTCAGACGAACAGTATTTGTCGATGTCATCAAACGCATTCTGCTGAAGAAATCCGTTCTTTATCATCTCAGCGACCTTCAGGATAAGCCGTTCGGAATCAGGAAGGGCATCAGGTCCTATAAGCCGGACAATCTGCTGCAGACGCTGCTCATCCTTAAGCAGATCAAGCGCCTCCTGACGGAGAGAAGACCAGAGCGGGTTATGGACTTCCCACCAGTCCTTTATCTCGTCCGCATATTCTGAATATGAGTCAATCCATCCGATTGCAGGATAATGCCTTGCGTTCGCAAGCTCCCGGTCAAGCGCCCAGAAGCACCGGATGAACCTCTTTGTATGCTGGGTGACAGGCTCCGAGAAATCACCTCCCGGCGGAGACACGGCACCGATAATTGACACAGATCCCTCCCGCTGCGAAAGGGAAGTCACACGGCCGGCACGCTCATAAAAGGAAGCCAGCCGCGTCGGCAGATAGGCGGGAAATCCCTCTTCCGCCGGCATCTCCTCCATACGGCCCGAAAGCTCACGGAGCGCCTCCGCCCAACGGCTCGTCGAGTCCGCCATTATAGCGACAGTCATTCCCATATCCCTGAAATATTCCGCAAGGGTCACACCGGAATACAACGAAACCTCGCGCGCCGCGACAGGCATATTCGATGTGTTCGCGATGAGGATTGTCCTCTCCATTATGGAACGGCCCGTTCTCGGATCTATCAGCTCAGGAAATTCCGACAGAACTTCAGTCATCTCATTTCCGCGCTCACCGCATCCGATGTACACTATAAGATCCGCATCGCACCATTTCGCCACCGCATGCTGGGTCATTGTCTTGCCGGTTCCGAATCCGCCAGGGATTGCGGCCGTACCTCCCTTACTGAGCGGAAAGAACACATCGATGACACGAAGTCCGGTCACAAGAGGTTCCGATACGGCAAGTTTCTTTGAATATGGACGGGGCTTTCTTACAGGCCAATACTGGGCAAGACGGATTTCCTCACCGAATTCGGTGGTTCCTATCACATCATCCACAGTGTAGTCACCGCTTCCGCTGAAAGTGCTCAGAACACGGCCGCGGATCTGCGGAGGAACCATTATCGTCTGGACAATCGACTCGGTCTCCTTCACCGTGCCGAGAGGAAGTCCGGGCGCCACAGGAGAACCGGCGGCAATACCAGGCGCAGCCTCGAAACGCCATATTTTTTTTGTGTCAAGAGGCTCGGTCCTCTGCCCCGGAAGAAGGAACGAACCTCCGTCCTCAAACATCGATGCAAGCGGACGCTGAATTCCGTCATATATGTTTCCTACAAGCCCCGGACCAAGACGCAGCGACAGAGGCCGCTGGCTGCATACGACTTTCTCGCCGATATGCATACCTGTATCCTCCTCATACACCTGAATGGTCGCGTTGCCCCTGTTCTGACGTATGATCTCACCAATGAGACGTTTTTCTCCTACATCGACCACATCATAAAGACCGCAGCCGTCAAGTCCCTCGGCGTAAACTATAGGGCCCGAGATCCGTGTTATCTTTCCCTCTATCATCAGTCATGACTCCCGCCGAACAAAGTGTCGGACAGTTCCTTTCTGTTCACATCAAGAACCCTGGAAAGAACCTCAGGAACCGTAAGCCGGCATCTGAACTGCCTGTCCTCGGATTCCAGGATGATTCCCTCCTTAAACTCCAGTCCGCAGCCGTCCTCAAGAACAATCCCGTCGAATTTCGTCTCAGAAAATGACACGACCTTATCCCCGAACCTGGCATGAAGCGCCGCTCTGGCCTTTTCCATACCGAACCCGTAGACGTAGGCGTTGAATTTTCTGCCGCTCATGCTGTCGGCCCAACGGGCGATACCTGACATCGCAAGCTCCAGCCTTTTTTCCTCCGGAAGAGACTTCAGATATTCATTCATGCTTTCATTAAGCGAATTCTGGACAAAGAAAACCTCAAAACGCTCCTTTTCAAGAGGAACAGACGCATCCAGATCCTTTTTGAAAGCGGAAAGCTTCTGACTGTAGAATTTACGTTTCTCTGCCTCCGCCTTCTCTATATCCCTGCTGACGGAATTCAGAATCTCGTCACAGGATATTCCCGCCTTCTTGAGAATCTGCTCCGCCTTTCTGCGCGCGTCAGTCTGTATCTCCCTGTCAAGAATCTCTGTTGACCTAAGCTCTTCCATAAAGATTCATCCTCAATATAATCAGCTTAAAACCGTGCGGACTGATTTCCGTCCAAAACGGCTACACATTCACACCGACAGCTTCCCGGATCGAATCGGAAAGCGACTTCCGGCCGGCAAGATGCCCCTGAAGTCCGGGAACCTCAACAATCAGAGGAAACTTTCCTGTTTTCTGCCATTCTATCTCCTCATCCTGAATCTGATCGGCCGCATCCTCCGTAAGAATGAGGACACGGGGAATTTCCCCCGAAGGAACAGACGCAGTTCCGCCTTTTCCCGTCACACGGTTGAACGCGTCAAGTACCTCATGACGGTTCTCGGCGACAGTTCCCTCAACACCGGTCAGACGGAATGCAAGGACAATCTCTCTGGCACCGATAATATAAAATTTCAAGCCGGAATCCCGCTACAGAATAAGTATGAGAACACCGACAAGCATCCCCCAAAGACAGATACCCTCGGCAAGTCCGACAAAAGGAAGCGCCTTTCCGGAAAGCTCCGGATTCTCGCTCATTGCGCCCATGGCCGCGGAACCGATCTTACCCACAGCCATTCCACCGCCGATACAGGCAAGTCCTACGGCAAGAGCCGCGGCGATATATTTTACCCCCGAACCGGACGAAGCCTCCTGCGCCGTTGTCTCAGCAGAAGCGGAAGATGTCTGCGCCGTCAGCGCCGTGACCGAGAAACATGCAAGAATCGCGGCAACCGCCAAAATTTTTCTGTTCATAGTTATTTCACCTCACTATTTCAAATTTTGTTTTTATATTCAAATTTAAATGGTCTGAATTCCCTTCCTGTCTCATGAAAGAACTTGGAGAAGAATTCATAATACTGGAGCCTTATCACCTGAATCGCGACTATCATGCCTTCAAGAACCACAATTATCACATTTCCGGCGACAAGCACCAGAATGCCTCCGGCTCCTCCGCAAAGCTGCGTCAGCGTAAGGATCAGGAAATCAAGCACCGCATGAGAAAGGGCGAAAGCCCCGACGCGGATAAAACTCACGGTATTCGAGAGATACGTCGAAATGACCTCTATCAGTTCGACAAGTCCCGATATTATATATGAACCGACACCGTTCTCGATAAGAGGACGCTCGCCGGAAACAAGGCGCTCGAACGGTGAAGCGAACGCCGCAAAGAAAAGCGTCACACCTATCACAACCCAGTCATAAACCGCAATGCTGTGGCCGAAAACAATCATCCTCAGAACCATCACGACCACGTACCAGAAGAAAAGCGCGCCGGCGAGTCCATTCTTTCCGAAAAACGCCTCCGCATACTTCTTGAGTATTATACTGTTCACGATGTTTATGACAAGACCGATTGTGTTTATCACAAAACCTATTGCGACGGCCACACCGAAAATTCCGAACATCGCCTTTATGGACGACGGATCGGATGACGGCATAAGTTTCAGAATCGGCGCATGTGGAGTTCCGAAAAATCCTGTCACGCGCAGCGCGAACGGCTCCAGAAGGGTCTCATTCGAAAAGAATTCACCGGTAAGCAGCCCCATCAGCGTGCTGGAGATTCCTATGGCGATGAAAATAGGAGCGAATTTATTCCATCCTCCGACCTTTATCACCTTTTTCGCCATCAGAATTCCGGCCACAAGAAAGACCAGACCCTGACCGCAGTCCCCGAACATTATTCCGAAAAGAACCGTAAAGAAAACCGCGACGAAAGGAGTCGGATCTATGGAACCGTAGACAGGTGAGCCGTAACTGAAAATCATGCGCTCGAAACTCGATATGAATTTTCCGTGTTTCAGCTTCACCGGCACCTGCTCCTTTCCTGAGAGCACGGACGGCACCTCGTACGGACTGTATTCCCGGATGGCGATACGGCTTTCGGTAAGCTCATCAAGTTCCTTCATATACGAATCAGTCTCTGACGACGGAATCCAACCTGTAATTCTGTAAACCTGTCCCGTTGACTGAAGTCCGCTTTCTATTGCTGCGACCTGCATTCCTATCGAGAAACATCCGAGCAGACGGTGAATGACCTCAGTATGGGTGTCAGAAAAATTCCTGCGTTCGGCCTCAAGCTCATCAATACACGCATCTGTCTCCTTTTTCTGTTTTTTCAGCCCGTCAAGCACATCAGCGGGAACCCCCTTGAAATCAGAGGGAATCTCCATGTTCACGAAGCCCACATTCTTCAGCTCCGTCTCAAGGGCAAAACGGCCACGCTTCGATGTTGCCACAAGTATATGTGTTCTGTCGTCTCCAAGGGGAACGACAACGGCATTGTCGCACAGAGCATCCCTGAGTGGCTCGAAATTCTCCGCGGCGATTTTTCCTATTTTAAGTGAAATGAAGGAAAGATGTTCCAGTTCTGAATAAGGCACCTGAAGATTCGAGAAAGCAAGCGCCTCCTTGTATGCATCATTCACCTTCTTTGACCGGGAGACAGCCTCATCCATTCTTCCGCTGAGCGCATCATAGGCACAGAGCAGTTTTCCGGCTTCAGTCCGGTCATCATCAGTCGGAAGTGACGAGGTGCTCAGGTCGGGATCCCTGTCCGGAATTCCAAGAAACGAAGCTATCTTCTGAAGCCTGTCGAAAAATTCACCGTCAATGTCCGGAAGAGATTTTTCCCTTGAGCCGCCATTCTCCTTTCCGCGGTCCATTCCCGCCTGAAACTGGAACGAGCCTTTTCTGCCGATATATTCAATCACACGGCTTATATCCTGCTTCAGGACCATCAGCTCTATCAATTTCATTTCCGCTGTTCTAGCCATTCTTATCCCCTATAAAATCCACGTCGAATTCATACGCCCGAAAACACAGGCAGGCTCATGAGACACCAACGGCCTCCATCGCCTCTCCGCCGGGAACATTCAGTCTGAGACTCTCCACCGCAGTCCTGATGCAGCTCAACTCAAATGATTTCATCTTGAACCATGCGATCAGCGCCGCAGTTGTCATCGGATACTGACGGAATATTTTCCCGGCCGTCCTGTTCTGCCGTATCCGGGACATCCTTTCTATCCACACCGGATCAACGGACCAGATGCTGCCCTCCTCATGAGGATTAAGAAATTCAGCGTATTTCCAGTCGCGCCATTCATCATAAAGATCCGGTTTCCTTGACAGCAGCTGAACTGCAGGTCCAGCAAGCGGATCCTTGGCGGTTGCCCTTGCTCCTGTCACAAAAAAAAGTCTGGAGAGGACCTCGTCATCTGACATCTGGTAATTGATTCTAAGCCTCAGCGCCCAGACTATGTTCTTCATAACATATTCATCACGGTAAAGCGAGACTAGCGCCCCGCTTCCATCTCCGCGGACACAGTTCGCCGCATTCCAGATCGCACGCACGGTCTGAACATCAAGACGGAACTCAGTCTTCTGCTGCTCATGCGCACCCGGAACAGAATCATACCAGGAATATGGAGAATTCTCCGTTATCTTCTTTATATCCGGCCATTTTGAAAAATCGAGTGCGGTGAATTTTCCAAGCTCAATAAGGGGGGGACATTCCTGCTCACCGGAACACAGAGCCGCACCGACCTCCTTCAGATCCTCGACCTCATACATACGCAACTGTTCGGTGAGAATTCCGTCCGGTCTGTCAAACTGTTCCACGAAGCGCGTATAATCGCCTATAAAAGACGAGAAGGCGGCCCTTTCTATCTGACCTGCAAGCATAACCTCCGGCACAAGCGGCGCCTGCGTTCTGAAAAGCAGCGTCCAAAGCTCAGAAAGACTTCTTGCATCGAAAAGCGCCGCCGCCCTTGAACCGGTGAATGATTTTGCAAGCAGGCCGCAGGCTTTCGCATAAACGAAACATTCAGCGCCAGTCTTATCCATACAACCCCTCACACCGCCTCAAAAAGAAGCCTATCCAGAAGTTCATTGAATTCCTCCTGATGACGCGGTCTGCTCCGCATTTCGGCCTCATAATTCTCAAGCAGTTTTTTATGGCTGTCCTTCAGGTTCTGAATTTCCGCATTATAGTCACTGTCCAGTTTTCCGATCATGGCGTCGTATCTGTTTTTATACTCCGCATTGTATCTGGATTTCGCCGCGGCGATTCTTGAATCAGCCTCCCTGACAGCATCATCTATAAGAGAGGAAGCGTCCTTCTCAACCTGGAGCAGATGCTCTATAACACCCATCTCAACATCTTTTTCCGCCATACCGCCTCCTATGCCTCAAGCGAACATATCAGATCACAGACATCCTGTGCGGTCCTTGCACGTCTGATTCCTGGCAGAAATTCAGGATTGCTGGTGACATACAGAATATCCCGAAGAAGATGAAGATGTGTCTCTGTCTCCTTCTCCGCAAAAAGAGTCTCAAATATAATATTTACGGAAGTCGTCTCATATCCGGGAGAATCCGGAAGATCAAATTCAATGCCGTTTCTTGATATTCCAAGGGCAACTGCTGTTTTTTTAACGGAAGAACAGACCGCATGGGGCACAGCGATATGAGGCATCACTGCGGTGCTCATCTTATCCTCTCTTGAAGAAAGGGATTCCAATGCCTCCCGGCGGTCTATCTGTGGCTGCCCTGCGACCAGAACCTCAAGAAGTTCCGCCAACGCCTCTTCTTTCTCAGTACTTTCCATATCAACCAGAACATTGTTCCGGGTAATCAGATTACTAAGCATAACAACCTCTTCTTAAAATTCAGTTGAAAGCCCGGCGGCAGCCTGCAAATATGTTTACTCGGCTGTCACTGCCTCTCCGTCAGTCATCTCCATTTCCGGAGCGGCGCTCTCCGCTTCAGACCACCAGTCTCCGCCCTGTCCGGAAGAAACCTCTTCAGTTTCTGCGGATGAAGGAACAAGATCCTTCTCCACCGCAGGCTTCTTATTCACAAGGGCAAGTCCGAAAGCCAGAACAAAAAACATGACAACAAGTACAAATGTGGTTTTTGTGAGCATACTTGCGGAATGAGAACCGAAGGCGGCAGTGCTGCGTCCTCCGAGAATTCCTCCCATTCCACTCTGTCCGTCATCCTGCATTGCGACAAGAAGAACGAGCAGCACACAAACAACAACAAACGCCACGAGAAGCACTACACCTATAGGACCCATCTTATTTCTCCAATAAAAAAATACAGTTCAAATATATCAGGTAAATAATGTGCATAATATTAATCGAAAACGGTATTTTGGTCAATAAAAGATATATCCATAAGAATATCTTTTTTACAGGCCGTCCCAATCCGTCAGGATTCAGGAATAACACCACATCCGGACGGGCGCTGGTACAACCGGTTTTCACGCTCCGATCCGGTAGCCCATCCCGGAAAATCTGTCCTCAACATCTGATATGATGAAATCAGGTGTTGATGCGCCCGCCGTAAGTCCGACCCTTTCAAGTCCGAAAAAACTGTCCGGTATCTCATCCGCGGTCTCCACATGGACTGCGGCAGGAACATTACTACGGGCCAGATTAAAAAGTCTCACTGTATTTGCGGACGCCCTGCCCCCGACAACGACAATGCCGTCCGTGACGGAACACAGTTTAAGAAGCGCCGCCTGACGCTCCTCCGTGGCCGGACATATCGTGTTGATTACGGTAAGACCCGCAATTTTCCGCGCCAGAATATCCGAAATCAGCCGGAATTCATCAGGACTGAACGTCGTCTGGCTCAGGAGGACGGCCCCTCCATGACAGTCCGCCGGAACGGAAAATTCCGCCGCCTCATCCGCTGTCTGTATGACGGAAAATCCTCCGGATGCAAAACCCGCGACGCTTCTCACCTCACCATGATTCCTGTCGCCCGTCAGTATTATGAATTTTCCCCGCGAGGATTCCCTTCCGACGATATGCTGGCTCATCTTGACACGCGGACAGGTCGCATCAACCACACGGCAGCCTGACCGCGAAATTCTTTCCATCTCGGCAGGAGAAATTCCGTGAGCCCTTATGATTGCGGTCTTTCCGGAAGACAGAGAACCGGAATCCAAAGCGACGGAAAGGCCCCTGTTCTCCATATATTCAAGAAAAGTCCCGTTGTGAATCAGCGGACCTACGGAACAGACCGTACCGCGGGGACAACGTTCAAGTTCGGACAGCGAAAGATCTACGGCACGGCGGACTCCGAAACAGAAGCCGAGGACATCCGCCCGGATAATTTTTCTGCACATGATCAGAATATACAAAAAAAGCCGGCGCCTTTAAAGCGCCGGCCCGACAAAACTGACTTCCGGAATTAAAATCCAGAACGGAAAAACATCAGTTTTCAGAAGTCGGTGATTTCAACACCGTTCCCGATTTCAGCGAATGATGCACGCCGAATTCCGGTCTCCAGTTTCTGCGGCAGGCAGAAATGAATCCCATGGCAATGAACAGCGACGAATAGAATCCGCTTATAAGACCGACTATAAGCGCAAGAGAAAAATCCTTTATGCTTCCTGTCGTAAAAAGGAACAGGGAGACGACGGCTATGAGCGTCGTGGCGGTCGTAATGACCGAACGGGTAAACGTGTCGGACAGCGACTGATCAAGAATCTCATTGAAATTCCTGACACCTTTCATATAAGTCAGGTTATAGCGTATCCTGTCAAGAATAACAACCGTCGCATTTATGGAATAACCGATTATCGTAAGAACGGCGGCAAGAACTGTAGTGGAGAATTCCATCTGAGTCCAGACAATAAACGTCATCATTATCAGCACATCATGGACAAGCGCTATGACAGAACCGAGCGCGAAATCCCAGTGAAAACGGAGCGCCGCATACCCCCAAATCAGAAGAACCGTACAGAGCAGCATTATTATGGACTTTCCGGCTATCGACTTTGAGAAACTTGAACCGATAAAATCCGTCTTTATCACCGCTACCTTCTCCCTTCCGAAATATTCATACAGGGCATTGTTAACAAGCGACTGCATGGAGTCCTGCGTCTCATCGGCGGAAACTCCCATCCTGATCTGATAGCCGGCATCAGCACCTGTTCCGAGCTGCTTCACAGTGACACCGGTACATGATGCAAGAGCCAGCCTTATGTCATCCGTGGTTATATCAGATGTCCCGGCCGGATATATGTACAGCACTGAATCCGTCAGCTGATTCGAGACCGCCGAATTCAAAAACAGTTTCGTAGTCGGAAAATTTCCATCCCTGACAGTCATCACCACGTCACCATAGACATTCACGGCGGAAGCCAGTGAGCTCACATCCTGATACTGGGCGAAATTATATGTCCGGGTCTCATTTCTCGCACCGGTACCGCTTATGACAAGATCCATCTGCCCCGCTGAAAGCTCCACGGTTATTCTTGCGGATCCGTTGTATATCATCTCCGCAACAGGAGGCGCGACACGGACTTCCTCTATAAGACCGGGCTTGAAATCAAGTCCGAAGTTTATACCGCGGACAAAAAATCCAACAATGCCGGATATTATGACAACAGAACTGATTACTGCCGCCGGAAGAAAAAATTTACTGAATTTTACAGTCTTTCTCATTGCTTTATCCCCCATCCGATGCTAACTTTCTTAGCATGGAGCACATCGGTATCAAAATCAAACATAAGACGGGAAACAAACAGAGCCGTAAACACGGATGACACGACACCGATTGCCAACGACACGGCAAATCCCTGAATAGATCCTGTTCCAAGCTGGGAAAGGAATATAGCCGCTATGAACGTCGTGATGTTTGAGTCCATGATAGCCCAGAAAGCGTTGTCGAATCCCATCGCAATCGCCGCCTTCCGCGTCTTTCCTTCCCTCAGCTCCTCTTTTATACGCTCGAATATAAGGACATTGGCATCAACGGCCATTCCTATCGTAAGAATCATTCCGGCTATGCTCGGCAATGTGAGCGTGAGATTAAAGGCCGACAGAACCGAAAACATTATGTACAGATTCAGTATCTGGGCGACAACGGCATTGAAGCCGGAAGCCTTGTAGAATATCAGCATGAACACAAGGATGAGTCCAAGACCGACAACAATAGCCTTGACACCCTGCACAATAGCCTGATCGCCAAGCGACGCACCGATAACCTGCTGGCTTTCAACTGAAAGAGGAACATTAAGCCATGCGGTCTGAAGAACCTTCTTTATGCTCTCCGCCTCATCCACGCTGAATCCGCCGGAAAGAGAGACGCTTCCGGTTGTTATCGCCGTTGAAATTCTCGCATTGGACTTGATTTTGTTGTCACTGACAATGGCAAGATTGTCCCCGACATGGGCACCGGTAAAGGCTCCGAAAATCTCGGCTCCCTCCGGATCCAGGTTGAAGCAGACCTCAGGCTGATTTGTGAACTGGTCCGCACGCACCTCGGCCGACTTTATATGTCTTCCGTCAAGCGCAATCTCCTTCTTTACAACAACCCAGTCAACACGCTCGTCAAGACCGTAATCATCCTTCACATAATATCCGAGAACTTCCGTATCAGCCGGTATAATGGAAGAATCCATCAGCTCTCCGGCCGCATTGAAAGTCCCGGCCGGGTTCGAGGCATAATGCATCTTGAATGAATTCGTGGCATCCGTATCGACAAGCCTGAAATTCAGGATTCCCTTGCCCATAATAAGGGTGTTCAGGGAATCGGCCTGCGCCGCGCCAGGAATCTCTATGTAAATTCTGTCCTCGCCCTGCTGCCGGATCACCGGCTCTGTAAGACCGAACCTGTCTATCCTGCTTGTAAGATTCTCAATCGCATTGGCCATCGCCTCTGTCTTGAACTGGGCCGCATTCGCATCGGAGACGGCATCTCCTTGAGAAGCGAGAGCCGCATCAAGGTCCGCCTTTACGATCACATTCATTCCGCCGGAAAGATCAAGACCAAGCTTGACGGAATTCTGATAATAATTTTTGGCCTTCAGAATCTCATCCCTATATTTTCCCTGAACCGCAGCACGGAATTCCGACTCGGAAGAATACGCCCTGAGAACATCCGCTACGGTCATCGGTGACGGTCTCTTCATGTCAAGCTCACGGTATCTTCTTGCTGCATCTTTTGCAATCCATGCGAATTCAGAATCGAGAACAGCGGAAGGATCATCCGCGGCAATCATCTTTATACTGCGGACATCTTCCTCCGCCCTCTCCATAGCAAAATCCTTGATGTTTTCCGTTGAGCCCAACGCAAGCGCCTGAACTTCCTTCGGAGTTCTCCAGTACCAGCTTATAGAAGGCCAGAGAAAAACGAAACAAATTGCAAGAACAGCTAGAAGAATCACAAATCTGGTTCTTTTGTTCATTTTATCTACTCCGGATTATTATTTTTCCTCAGAAGGAACAGTTTCCTCTGTCTTATCAGCTTCAGCGGAATCCTTCTTTTCGGATTTATCAGTTTTTCCGGACTTGGAGGACTTCTCGGACTCCGGATTCTCAACCGAGGATATTGCGGAACGGTTGAATTCAAGTTTTGTGCTGTCATCAACCTTGACTATCACCGTCTTCTCCTTTACGGATGAGACAGTTCCGTGAATTCCGCCGATAGTTACAATCCTGTCGCCTTTTTTGAGAGCGGAAAGCATTTTCTCCGTCTCCTTCTGCTTTTTATTCTGAGGCCGGATCAAAAAGAAGTAGAATATTACTATGATAAGAAGAAATGGCACAAGCGTACCAATAAATGATGCTGAAGTCGAAGCGCTGCCCGCACCTCCGGCTGCCTGCAAGAAAGGGATAAATGACATATTTTCCATCCTATGATAAATTTTAAAACTGACAATATCATCAGTTTTATCAGAATACCATTTATATCACAGTCTGGTCAACATTGTGTAAACAATTCGTAATATATTCGCCTTATAAGCAATTCGTTAAAAGTTCGCTTTGCTTATAGGTGCTCGGAACATTTTCGGTTTTAAGTGTTTCTGCACATAAACTTAGGACTGAAAGTTTCGAGCAAGTAATTTCTTTCACTTGCATAACAAAGACTTCCCCCAGTCCTTTGGAAGTCTTTTTTTTGGACTTTCCATACAGGTGGCTTGATGCATAGAGATATGCAAGCAAGGCAGGTTCAATCCCTGCAGAGTCCATAGAATCTTTGATTCTCTTATAAAAATTACAGCACAGTGAGGACTGGCACATGAAAGTAATTACATTCGCATTGCAGAAAGGAGGCACAGGAAAAACCAGTGTCTCAGTATCAACCGCAGTTGATTTGGCAGAAAAAGGAAAAAAAGTACTGCTTATTGACGGCGATCCGCAGGGTAACGCAACCACATGGCTTGGAGCAGACGAAATCTCAAAAGAACTTGCAGATGTTCTTATGAAAAAATGCTCCGCTTACGAGGCAATAATATCCACTCAAGTAGACAATCTTCAACTTATTCCGACGGCATCTTTGGACTCAACGCTCAGGCTCTACTCAAAGACTCTTGCAACAGAACAGCCGTTCATCATAAAGCATCTTGTCAGGGAACTAAAAGATCAGTTTGACCTCATAATAGTAGACACATCTCCGTCATTCGGCGCTTTGGAAGAAAGCTTTTTTCTTGCATCTGACGAGGCAGTAACCGTTCTTAATATTGACGAATTCTCCTCTGACGGACTTATCACATTCATGCAGAACATAGACAGACTCAGAGAGCGATACGACACGGACAAGCCGAAAATGGACAAAATTGTGCTCAACTCAAGGGACATGAGGCTTATACAACAGGCTGACTATCTTGAAAAAATCAAGTCGGCGACAGACTCAAGCCTTTACATAATTCCGGTAGATCAGGGGTTCCGAAAAGCCCAATCCGTTCATGTTCCGCTGCAGTTCCTTGACGGAGTGAAAAAAGAAACTCTGTCAGTCATCTCAAAGCTTGCTGATGACATAAGCGAAGGAGAAGCAGTATGACTTTCACAATGACCTTCAACGAGGACGATTTTCTTGAACAGATTGACAATATAAAAAGAGACGAATCTGTCTGCCTCATTGCGAACAAGGAAAAAGCTTTCATATCAAAGGAAAAGTGGGAAGAAATGGGCTTTGAGAACTACCACTTTTTGGAACTGGAAAACAGCGAAATTTGCAACAAAGAATTTCTTGACCTCATAAAAATCGCCTTTAGAGTACCATGGTTTATGATTGTTATAGACGGTGTTGACATCCGCAAAAACCCGATAAAAGAGCAGCTGTTCAAGTGGGTCTATGATTTCGCAAACACGTATGGTCTATTTCACATAATATGCAATATGTCACGATATAGAAATTTTCTAATGCAGCTCACAGACGGAACGGAGCGGAAATATGGCGAGTAAAAAAATATCATACAACGACCTAAAGAAAGAACAGGACAACAGCCAGCTGGCGGCAGCTTTTATGGCAGGAAAATCTGTAATCTCAAGCAATACCGGCTTTGAAAAAGTCAGGGTTGACTCCATCAGGGACGACCCGAAAGGTGATTTTGTCGAGATATTTCCGTTCAATGAGACGGCTGCAAAGGAAATTTCTGAATCAATGATTGCAAAGGGCTACGACAAAACCCAGGTAATCCATCTATGCAAGATAATGGAAGAACCTGACACAATGGAAAGTCCCATCAGACTTGACGGAGCTCACCGTGTGGCAGCCGCAAGAATGGCAGGAATAGAGGAAATTCCTGCATATATCCACACATTTGAAACAAGAACAGAAGCTCTGATTTATGCCTATGAGCTGCAGCTCTTAAGACGGAATCTTGAACCATACCAGAAACTTGATGCGATGGAAAAGCTTGACCAGCTGAAAAATCCTGGAAAAAAAACTGATGGAGAACAACCTACAGGAAAATCATCAGAAGAGATTGCAGGGGTTCTGGGCGTGTCCCCAAGAACAGCAGAAAGAATGAGAAACATCATTAACAATGCTGATGAAGAAACCCTTGAGGCTGTAAAAAGCGGAGAAATATCCATCTCAAAGGCTGACAAAATCACAAACGAGAAAAAGAAATCAAAAAAAAGCAAGCCTGGCAAAGACGATGACATTTCCGAATCGCTTTCCACGAATGAGGGAACACCTGCCGGGCTGAACTTCAACCATTCGGACGGAATAGAGCGTCCGTCATACAGGCTTTCCCCGGAAGAAGATTCCGAGCGGACAAAGGAACGAAAAGCGGCTTACGAAGCCGGACTGAAAAAAGGCAGCGAGCTTGCTTATGAAATCTACGGCTTCATTCTGTCTGAAATTGAGAGCGGAAAGACCGCTGATGAAATCCGCAATGACAGCCATTTTGACGATTTCTCCGCAGCAAGAATCTATAGGGCTTTCAATCTGGATGATGAGCAGAAACAGGAAGAAGAAAAATCCTCTGATTCTGACGACGGCGATTCAGACATTTCTGACTTTGATGATGTATTTGGAGAGAACTAATTATGGAAATAGATATATCAGAAATCGTAATACTAGCAATCGTATTTGTAACATCTTTTATTTTTATATATGGCTTTTTTCATTGTCATTTATATTCCACTAGAGTTCTTTTTGGAATTTCTTTTCTAATAATTTTTATATCTGGAAATATTAGAGTTTATAAATTGTGCAAAAAAGCGATTCAACTAGAATCTTCTTCCTGCCAATACGAAATCACTGTCAATGAGAAGTCATTCAAAACATCTAATTTTAAAACAAAAATGGACGGCTCAATAGAGTTCACAACTGACGACGGAACAACAATCCGTGCATCTGAATATGAAATAAAAAAACTAAATTAGCAAGGAGCGAACAAATGATTAGAGCCGTCAATTTCATAAAGGAAATCCTAATTGCAATTTATCAAGTTCTAATTCTTGAGGCTAAGGAAAGATACGATGTTACAGAATTCTATCTGGAAAAATGCTGCCAAAGAGACAAGACAAGAGAGGTCAATAAAAAATGACCGCAGGACAGTTTGCAGATATTGTCGCCGAGATGAGGGCTGCTCAGAAAAGTTATTTCCGTACACGCTCGCAGAAATCACTTGAGAAGTCAAAGGAACTTGAAAGAACCGTTGACAGTATCATTGCGAAAAGAGAGGCAATGCAAAAAGGAAAACAGCTGAATCTGTTCGAGGAGTCAAAAGAATGAAAAGGAAAAAAATGATTCTTGCAACAATCAAGTTGTTCATTGCAATCATACTTACGGTTATTGAAACTGGATTATACATAACAGGCGCAGATAATGAAAGCTTCATGGCATATTCTTTTTTATTCAACGCCTTTGTGGTTGCGGACATTATTTCTGAAATAGCCAAGCGGAAAAGAAAAAGGAATCGCTAAATGCCCCAGATTCTAATAAACAAAAACGGCATAGACCTGGAGGAAATCGAGAGAATGCAGAATGAAAAAGATACAGTTTGCTTAAAATCTCAGCACCAAACATCAATTACAAGAAAAGAACTTGCTGAAATCATATATTCCTCAAAAGAAGCTTGCGAATATTTAGGAATTACAAAGCAGAGATTAAGTGTATTGATAAAAGAAAATAAAATTCCTCTCTTAAAAAATACTAAACATATAAATCTATTTCTATTTAATGATTTATATGAGTACAAGACAAGAAAAAACATACTCAAAGAACTGCGAACAGGAAAACACGTAATTTCTGTCTCAGAATCTGTCCAAAAAGAGATAAAAAGAAGATTTGAATCAGGAGAATAGACAATGACAAACGAAGAAATCAAGAAAATCCTTCTTTCCCTTGAACAGACAGATACGAATTTCTCAGTCACGCAGACAGGAAAATCTTCTAAAAAACTGAATGGATTGTACACACCTGCGACATTTGAAATTCTTCTGCATGACAAGAATTTCACCACTGAGAATGAACTTATATACACTGCAATCCACGAATATACCCATCACCTCATAAACTGCAAGCAAAAGAAGCTCGGCATTGAAATAAAGAATGGCGGTAAAAGCCACACAATGGAATTCTGGGCGAAATTCAACGCTCTTCTGGAAAAAGCTGTTGAAGCAAAAATCTACACAAGGGAACGTCCGGAAAATTTATCTGACCTGATTGATGAGGCAAAGAAAATTGACCGTGAAATCGTAAACCTAAAGAAGAAGCTCGGAAAGACTCTTTCAGAAATAAATGAGAAATCCCAGAAAGAAAACGTCAGATTTGAGGACATACTCATGCACGACCTGAACATATCTTATAATACGGCAAAAAAATGCCTTAAAAGCAAAAGTATTGAAGAAAACTTTGGCCAAGATGAACTGGATGCTGTTCTCAAAACAAGTAGTTCCCTGACTCGGCAAAAAATAATAAACGAACTGAAAAAAGGAAAAACTATAAGTCAGGCTCTTGTTTTCATAAAACAAGACAAAAACTCAGTTCTTGATAAAAAAGTCACACTTGTAAACGAGCAACTTCGGTTAGAAAGAACTATTCAACAGCTAAAAGGGCGGTTGGAAATAGTTTTAGAAACATTGAGCAGCATGTAGGAGAACGAAAAATGAAAATATTTCTTATCATTTTATTTGCAATAATATTCCTTATAGCAATATTTACTTTTGCCACTGTATGCTCATCAGCTTCATTGACTAGATTCATAATAAAACCTATGAACTCTTTGGATAAGAAGACGAAAAAAATACTTAACAAACACGTGCGAAAGCGAACGAGAACAGAACAGTTATATTTTGAACAGATTGCCAGCGAAATAATACAAGAAAGGAACTCTGAGCGGAATGTAGGAGCGCAAGCAAAATGAAAATATTCCTTATTGTTTTCGATTCAATAAAAATTCTTATATTAATATATCTTATTATATACTTTGTATGCTCATTGGATAACATTTTAGAAAGCATTGAGTCCTTAAAGACAAATCTTGGCTTTCTTGTTGAAAAAAAACGCTATGAGGAAAAACTCGACACGGAATGGCGGAAAAAAACAGACAAGTGCTATTACACCAATAACTTAAATGAGAAATACTCAGTTCCTGACATCTCAACTGAAAAAAAGTTGGAAATAAACAGCTGTGTTCTTTCAATTTTCTATGAAACTGCAATTTTTCAAAGAATGGTTTTAAAATCAAACCTGGATAGAATAGAAATCATCACTTTTATGAAATATCTGGGCGATTTTCTTCACAATATACCATCTGATTGGAACGGCTTCTTATTTCTATACAAAGGAAAATGGAACAAGGAAAACAAATTGAAATTCTGCAGCTTCATAAACTGGATAATAAGGCTGAAGTGTTTCTGCAAATTAATCCCAAATTCATGCGCCGGAAACTTCAACTATGACACAGGATACTGCTTTGAACGCATTGAAAACAACTGTGACAAAATTCTTGAACTTGCTGAATACAAGCAAGACAGCGAGCTGGCATAATCAAAACTAAAAATTGCCAATAAAAAATACTGGAGATAAAAATTGAAAAGACTGGAAAAAAGAAAAAGACTCATAATTGCAGCAATTCCCTTAGCAGTCCTAATACTGTTTTTTCTTGCAACTGAAAAGGCAGCATTAAGAACAATTCTTTTTATTATGATAATAGTCTTAACAATTTATTTTCTGCATATTTTGGAAAAAATAGTTGATATTGACAGCATAACAGAATTTTCTGATAAAAAATTAATCTCAGAAAGAAATAAAA